>DAOLPD010000081.1:0-12624 GCA_035417425.1 Bacillota bacterium | reverse complement strand
TTCTCATCAATGATAGGGTTGATATAGCATTGGCTGTGGATGCGGACGGAGTGCATCTGGGTCCTGAGGATTTGCCCATAGCAGCTGCCAGAAAGCTTATGGGAAACGGTAAAATAATAGGCGCTTCTGCCAATTGCATTGAAGAAGCACTTGAATTTCAAAGACAAGGGGCAGATTACCTGGGGGTTGGTGCACTGTTTCCGACTAAAACAAAAAGTGATACCGATCATGTTACACTGATCCAATTGAAGGCAATAAAGGAAGCAGTACATGTACCCGTAGTGGGCATTGGCGGAATAAATATAGAAAACGCCGCTTCAGTTAAAGCTGCGGGAGTTGATGGAATAGCGGTGGCCTCAGGAATCTTAGGAAGGGAGAGTATTGTTGAAGCCGCTCGCAGACTTAAGGGAATATAATATTTTCTTTGAAATATGTCGAATATACAGTTATAATGAATATACAATCAAATAAAAGATAGAACTGTTGCACATTTGAAGAAGAATGCGTCACATTATTCGTAATATGTGAAAAGGAGGATTTCTATGTGGAAAGAGTTTAAGGCTTTTGCAATGAAGGGAAATGTAATAGATTTGGCGGTTGGTGTAATAATCGGCGGAGCCTTCGGGAAAATAGTCTCTTCGTTGGTTAATGACATAATAATGCCTTTAGTCGGCTTGCTGATTGGGAAGCTGGACTTTTCCAATTTATTCATAACCCTGGGTGACGGAAGCTTCAAAACCTTGGCGGAAGCCAAGGAAGCAGGTGTCGCTACCTTGAATTACGGATTATTCATTAACAATATCATAGACTTTCTAATAGTTGCTTTTTCAATATTTATAATTATAAAACAAATAAACCGTATTCCCAAAAAGAAGGAGGAACCTGCCCCTGTTCAGACAAAGTCCTGCAAGTACTGCTTCAGCGAAATACATATTGATGCAAGCAAATGCCCGCATTGCACTTCAAATTTGAATGAGTGATTAAAGTGAATGATTAAAAAATGCGTCGCAGACGCATTTTTTTTGTTTAAATTACCGCGATAAAGGTTATCATAATATTTTAAGAATTTTTATTGATAAACATTGATAATATTTACACAATATGATAGAATGAAATAGTAATAAATATTTAACAAACAATTTGGAGGAGGAAACATGAAAAAAGTATTATCAATCGTTTTAGTACTGACATTAGCACTTTCAGTACTGGCTGGATGTTCAGCACCCGCAGCACCGGCAGAACCTGCAGCTCCGGCAGCACCTGCAGCACCCGCAGCAGAAAACGGAAGTATTGTTAAATTAGGTCTTGGACATATTACTACAATTGCCAAATCAAAGGATCTTGGAAAAGATGCAGAAGGCAAAGAAGTTCTTCCTTTGGGCCAGGTTGACACAGTTATGGCTGCTGTCGGCTTCGACAAGGATGGAAAAGTTGTTTCAGTGACTATAGACAATGCACAGACTAAGGTTACTTTTGATGCAGCTCTTCAGGTTACATCTGATATAAAAGCTGAAGGCAAGACAAAGGTAGAACTTAAAGAAGAATATGGAATGATTAAGGCTTCATCAATAGGCAAAGAATGGTATCAGCAGGCTGACGCCCTTGGACAGTGGATGGTTGGCAAGACTGTTGATGAAATAAAGGCTATGAAGACAAAGAACAAGGATGCATCACATCCTGCAGTTCCTGACATTCCTGAGCTTACATCATCTGTTACCGTATCTGTACAGGAATACATTGCAGCAGTTGCAGAAGCTTATGAAACTGCTGTCGATGTAGCAGGCGGTGAAAAGGTTGGACTTGGACATGTAATAACAACAGGTAAATCAAAGGGGCTTGGAAAAGATGCAGAAGGCAAAGAAGTCCTTCCCTTCGCCCAGGTTGATACAGTCATGGCAGCTACTGCCTTTGACAAAGACGGCAAGGTTGTTGGAACTATCATAGACAATGCACAGACTAAGATTACTTTTGACAATGCCGGTAAAGTAACTGCAGATAAGGCAGCTGAATATCCGACAAAGGTAGAGCTTAAAGAAGGCTATGGAATGATCAAGGCTTCATCGATAGGCAAGGAATGGTATCAGCAGGCTGACGCCCTTGGACAGTGGATGGTTGGCAAGACTGTTGACGAAATAAAGGCTATGAAGACAAAGAACAAGGACGCATCACATCCTGCAGTTCCTGACGTTCCTGAGCTTACATCATCTGTTACCGTATCTGTTCAGGATTATATTGCAGCAGTTGCGGAAGGTTATGCAAACGCAAAATAAGGCGTATAAATAATTAGGATGATTAATCCCCCGCCAAATTTGGAGGGGGATTTTTTTTGCATAAAACATGGATTATTTGCTATAATAGCTTTGCTAATAAAATTAAGGGTGATAAGAATGAAAAAAACTTCCGTTATTGTAATTACATTGGTTATTCTGCTATCGGTTTTATCAGGATGTGGGAAAACTCCGGAAATAGTATTAACTAAATACAGTGACACCTTTTTCGGAACTTTTGATACGCTGACTCAGGTAGTGGGCTATAACAAAAACGAGCAGGAATTTATGGAGTATTTTGAGAAGATGCGCGCTCGTTTTGAAGAACTGCATAAGCTGTATGACATATATAATGATTACGAAGGTATCAATAATATCAAGACAATAAATGATAATGCAGGAATCAAACCTGTAAAGGTGGATAAGGAAATAATAGATCTCATACTGTTTGCGAAGGAATGGCATGCAAAAACAGGCGGGCGAACCAACATTGCAATGGGTGCGGTGCTTTCAATATGGCATGATTATCGCGAGCAGGGAGAGGGCGACCCCGTGAATGCTAAGCTGCCTCCTTTGGAAGAGCTTAAAGAAGCAAGGAATCATACTGACATAAATAAAGTAATAGTGGATGAAGCAAATAGTACGGTATTTTTGGCCGATAAGGTAATGCGCCTTGATGTCGGAGCCATAGCAAAAGGCTTTGCCACTGAGCTGGTTGCCAAGGAAATTATGTCGGAAGGCTTTACTTCAGGCATCATAAGTCCCGGAGGCAATATCCGCGTACTTGGAAAGCCACTTGACGGATTACGTGATTACTGGGGTATAGGTATACAGGATCCGGACAAAATGTTTGCAGCTGTTGAAGAGAACCTGTTGGATACGATATTTGTCAATAACGCTGCAGTAGTCACCAGTGGGGATTATCAAAGGTATTATGTGGTTGGAGGTAAGACCTATCATCATTTGATTGATCCGGATACACTCATGCCCGGGGAGTACTACCGTGCAGTTACGGTAGTTGCTCAGGATTCCGGGCTTGCAGATTTTTTGTCCACTACCGTATTTCTGCTGCCTTATGACAAAAGCCGTAAGCTTGTGGAAAGCCTTGACAACGTTGAGGCGGTGTGGGTTATGCCCGATGGGAAGATCGAGGCTACGGATGGAATGAAAAAGATAATGAAGAGCCATGGAGCGACCGGTTCAAAGGCTGAATAGTGTATTTTTTGTATCAATTGCCTCTCGCGATGAATATTATGGTATTATTCATCAATCTTGCAGGAGGCGGTTATATGGAAATATTGACATTGGGCTCCAGGGGCCCTGCAGTAAAGCTTATACAAAGCCTGTTAATAAGAATCGGATATAATCCGGGGCCGGTAGACGGAATCTTTGGACAGGTTACCCGTGAAGCGGTAAGGGAATTTCAGCTGGATAACGGACTTGAACCCGACGGAGTTGTAGGCCCTGCTACCTGGAGCAGGTTTGAGAGATTTCTGATTGGTTATGACACCTATACCATACGGCAGGGGGATACTCTTTACAATATATCCCGAAAGTATTACACTTCTTTGAATGCTGTAATGACGGCCAACCCGGGAATTGATCCCGGGAACCTCAGAGTAGGGCAGGTAATCACAGTTCCCTATGGTATTGATGTGGTTTTTACCGATATCGATTATACATATGAGATAATGGACAGGGACATAAGAGGACTCAAAGCAAGATATCCCTTTATTCAAGTGGGTATTGCGGGAAGAAGTGTCCTTGGAAAAAACCTTTATTATATAAAACTGGGCAATGGGCCTTCGGAAGTTTTTTATAACGGTGCACACCATGCACTTGAATGGATTACGGCTCCGCTGCTTATGAAATTTATTGAGAATTATGCCCGGGGATATGCAAGGAATTCCAGTATCCAAGGCTATAATATACGTGACCTTTGGAACAGGGGCAGTATTTATATTATGCCTATGGTAAATCCGGATGGAGTTGATTTGGTGCTGGAAGGGCTGAAAAGGGATAACCCGTATTATAATCGGCTTATTGCCTGGAACGATACAGGACTGCCTTTCTCACAGGTTTGGAATGCCAATATCAGAGGAGTGGATTTGAACCGCAATTATCCTGCATCATGGATGGAAGCAAAAGCACAGGAGCCATCATTGGGAGTAGACGGCCCGGGGCCGACAAGATACGGAGGGCAGAGCCCTCTTTCAGAGCCTGAGACGCAAACTGTCGCCAATTTTACAAGGAAGCATAATTTTAAACTGGTTATAGCCTATCATACCCAAGGAAGGGTCATATACTGGCTGTATAAAGGGATCAGGCCCCCTCGGGCGTTGGAGATTGCAAATATTTTCTCGGAAATAACCGGGTATGCTGTTTCGGATGTGCCTTACGAGGCGGCTTATGCGGGCTACAAGGATTGGTTCGTGGAGCAGTACAGAAGGCCCGGATATACCTTTGAGGTAGGCCTTGGACGAAACCCCATATCAATTTCACAATTTGATACAATATATAGGGAGAATGAAGAAGTACTGCTGCTGGCACCGATAGTGTAAGGGTGTATTCTTTAAAAAACGTGATTTATTGACGATATTCTAAATAAGCGTGGTGATTACATGAGCAGCGGTAAAAAAGAGTTTTTTGAGAAGGATTTGTACAAGCCTGTTTATGATTATCTCAGCGGCTTGGGCTATACTGTGCGCAGTGAAGTCAACCACTGCGATATTGCTGCCATAAAAGGGGATGAGCTGCTTGTAGTGGAGATGAAGAAAACTCTTAATCTCGATGTAATACTCCAGGCCGTTCAGAGACAAAAGCTTGCAGACATGGTTTATATTGCTGTGCCTAAACCGGGCAGGGGGCTTTTCTCCAAAAGATGGCAGAGTCTATGCTATATGCTGAAAAGGCTGCAGCTTGGCCTTATCGTCGTTTCGCTTAAGGAAGACTGTTCCTTTGCTGAAGTCGTGTTTGAACCGGCAGCCTTTGATATGATTAAGAGTAAGAATCAGAGCAAAAAGAAAAGGCAGGGGCTGATAAAGGAGTTTGCTGCAAGATATGGAGATTTTAACACCGGGGGAAGCTCGAGGCAAAAGCTTGTGACTGCTTATAGGGAAATGGCAATACATATTGCCTGCTGTCTGATGAAATACGGTCAATTAAAGCCCAGGGAACTGAGACAGCTTGGCACCGATGAGAAAAAAACTACAATCATACTTGAGAAGAATCATTATGGTTGGTTTGAAAACATATCCAAAGGGCTTTATGCCATAAACGAAAAGGGAAAAAAGGAAGCAGCCGGATATTCGGAGTTGTATCAATACTATATGCGCCTTGTAGAAGAAAAAAATGAGAGAGAGGATAAATAAAGTGAATAAAATCACAAAAGCTTTGATATCCTTGGGGATGAATTGCCTGCTTCTTATAATCGCATATTATGTTTCCTTTTGGCTTAATGCAGCTCCGCCGACCGTAAAGCTGCTTTCACAGTATATTTCTTATGTGCTGTTTGTTACAGCTATGTTTTTTGGCTGGTGGTTCAACAGGAGCAGGGTGTTTTTTTGCTCCCTGACGCTGATGCTGTGCCAGCTGGCTCTCTTTCAATTAATCCCCCAAGAGCCGGATGGGGTTGAATATTATTATATGATACTGTCAATGACATCAGTATATATGCCCCTTAATATACTGGTTTTTTCAATTCAAAGGGATAGAGGCATAGCGTCATCCTGGGGAAGGATGCGGCTGTTGTTTATAGCTGTGGAGCTTCTGATCGGCGCTTGGATAATATGGTACAACGATTCGGATCTGCTTCAGCTATTCAATATTAAGCTGTTTCCGGCAGACATAAGGCTGATTCCGGATCTTTCGCATATATCATTACTGCTGTATTTTGTTACCCTTATATTTCTTTTTGCCAGGCAGTCCATTACGGGAAAAAATCATGATGCACCCTTTATGGGCATAACATTATTCTCCTTTGCGGCACTGCTGTTTAACAAGGATGCAAATACCGCATCAATAATGTTTGCAGTATCCGGGCTGATACTGTCAGCGGTGGTGATCCGGGCATCCCACAGCATGGCTTATTTGGATGAACTTACAGGATTGCCTTCCAGAAGGGCTTTGAAAGAAGAAATGATGAAGCTTGGCAGCAAATATACAATAGCAATGCTGGATATAGACCACTTCAAGAAATTCAATGACTTGCACGGACATGATGTGGGGGATGATGTGCTCAAGCTTGTAGCAGCTTGCATTAAAGGTGTCGGGGGTGGAGGGAAAGCCTTCAGATATGGAGGAGAGGAGTTTACAATAGTTTTTCCCGGCAAGACTGCAGATGAAGCAGTACCTTATTTGGAAGAACTTCGTGAGTATATTGCAAACAGAGGTTTCATAAAGAGAAGTAAAAGCAGGCCAAAAGAAAAGCCTGCTGATATCGTGACAAAGAGTAATTCATACAAGAAGCTTTATTTGACGGTGAGTATCGGAGCAGCAGAAAAAAAAGAAAGACACAGAACTGCGGAAGAAGTCATTGCGGCAGCGGATAAAGCGTTATATAATGCCAAATCAAAAGGAAGGAACTGTGTATGCAAATAGGGCCGGGAGATGCTATCTCCCGGGTCTTATGAACATCTGAGTCCAATAGTAGGTTCCGTTCTTATTTTTTGCACAGCCTACTCCTATTTCGGTATAGGACGTGCTTAATATATTTCCCCTGTGCCCCGGAGAGTTCATCCATGCTGCTACAACTTCCTTGGGGGTTCTCTGCCCCATTGCGATGTTTTCACCGCCTGCCGCCATTCTTATTCCAAAGGATTCAATCATGTCGAAGGGGGAACCGTAAGTCGGAGATTGATGAGCAAAATAATTTTTATTTATCATATCCTGTGACTTATATCTTGCGCATCTGGAAAGCTGCCAATTTGCCTTAAGGGCAGGCAATCCTTTTTTTGAACGTTCGATGTTTGTCAGGCGTATCACTTCATTTTCCAAGTTGTTTATTGCAGTTGTTGTCGGTATCGTAAGCTTCTGGCCGGGATAAATCAGTGCCGGATTTTTAATATGAGGGTTCTTGGCAATTATTTCACTAAGTCCTACCTGGTGTTTTACTGCTATTTTCCACATTGTATCGCCGGAACGCACCGTATAGGTTATATCTGCAAAGACCTGAATTATAGATATAGTGAAGCACAGTATTACTATAAATGCTGTTACTTTCTTCTTCATTTTATCACCTCACAATTATTTTTGATAAATTCAATTTTTTTATGTTAAGCAGATTATGTAATTGGTATGTACAAATAGATTTATTAATAGTATTATCATGTACCACCAATACTTTGTGACGGTTGGCAATAAAATGAATAAAAAAAACGAGAGTTTGAAACTCTCGTTTTTTGACTTTATTATGTTTTATTTCTTTTCTTCTTCTACATACTGTTTTGAGAAGAATTCCTTAGTAAGCTTGATAATAACTCCGCTTAAGCCCATTACACCTATCAGGTTCGGAATAGCCATCAAGCCGTTCAGCGTATCTGCCAGATCCCAGAGGAAGTTCAAGCCGCCTACGGCACCGATTGCAACAAATGGTATCCAAAGGATTCTGTATGCCATATTGATCTTAGGTCCGAACAGATATTCTGCGCAGCGCTCTCCGTAATATGCCCAGCCTAGAATTGTAGAGAATGCAAACAGCAGTATCCCTATGGAGACTATGTATCCGCCGCCTGGTATAGTCGATTCAAATGCAGCGGTAGTTAATGCAGCACCTGTTTCGCCGCCGCTCCATACCCCTGTTAACATGATTGACAAAGCGGTAATTGAACAGATTATAATTGTATCTACAAATACTTCAAATACTCCCCAAAGTCCCTGACGTACAGGATGATCGGTTGTAGCTGCAGCATGAGCTATAGGCGCGCTGCCGAGACCTGCTTCATTGGAGAATACTCCACGGGCAATACCTTTTGTCATAGCCATCTGCATTGTTGAGCCTGCAAAGCCGCCTATTGCTGCAGTTCCTGTAAATGCGCTTCCGAATATTAATCCAAAAGCTTCTCCTACATGAGAAATATTAGAGATTATTATGAACAAACCGCCCAGAATATAGAATGCTGCCATAAACGGTACCAGTTTCTCAGTAACCTGACCTATTCTCTTGATACCGCCGATTATAACTATTGCTGACAAAACTGCCAAAACAATACCTGTAACCATTTTATTAATTCCAAAGGATACTTCCAGAGAAGCAGCAACGGAGTTTGACTGAACCATGTTGCCTATACCGAAGGCAGCAATTGCTCCAAAGGCTGCAAATACAAGTGCCAGCCATTTCATCTTCAGCCCTTTTTCAATATAATACATAGGACCGCCGACAAAACGTCCATCCGGTGTTTTTTCCCTGTAGTTGATGGAAAGTACAACTTCTCCGAATTTAGTGGTCATTCCAAATATAGCAGATACCCACATCCAGAAAACTGCTCCTGGGCCTCCAATAGCTATAGCTGTGGCGACTCCGGCAATATTACCGGTACCGACTGTTGCTGCAAGTGCTGTTGCAACAGCCTGGAATGCGGTGATTTCACCCTCGCCTTTTCCTTCCTTTTTGAACATCTTAAAAAGAGTGCTCTTAAGTATGTAACCTAGTTTTGCAATTGACATGAAATTAGTGCGAAAAGTGAGATAAACGCCTGTACCAACTAAGAAGATCAACATGTAAGGGCCCCATACAAAACCGTTAATAATACCGTTGAGTTCCATTATCTTGTCCATGGAATACCTCCTTATTATTTTTATACATTAAATATCTTCCCTGAAACAATGTAATCTCCAGGGAGATATATAATGCCCTGCGGAATGATATTATATTATTTATTTTATCAATAATACTAGTATTTTACAATATGTATTTTTACACAATACACATTATATTGAATTGTTGAAATTTTCAATCAATTGCTTATATTCTATATAGTGCAATGCAAACAAGAAATCAAACAGTAATTTTTTAAAATTTTAATTTGTTGATAAATTTCATCGTTTTCTATAAAATAGTAAATACAAGCTGGTAAAAGCATCCTGGCACGTAAGGAAATGAAAGATGGGGTGATATTTTGGAAATTCTGGTAAAGGGCATAAGCAACCTGGGCTATACAGCATATTTAATTATATGTTTAATAGCAGTAATATTCGTGGTTTCCTTTATTACAATGGTGTTTGTCAGGGGGAAATACCGGGGGCTGCAGAATGAATTGTCATCGGCTGCAGCCAGGAGGGATGCCAGGTTCAGGAGCCAGGTATTAAGCGATATAGTAGAGGATTATAAAACCATTTCTTTGGCTTCCGAAGGAGAAATCAACACTCAGGCAATAGTAGAGAAGAATTTCAGCATAAAGCTTAAAGGATTGGGATTGGGAGAGCGGTTTGTAAAGAACTCAGTTTCATTGATGGTGGTGCTGGGACTCCTGGGAACCTTTTACGGACTTACAATGTCTGTGGGGAGACTGGTGGAGCTGCTGAGTACCAGCGGGAACAGCGACATACTTGTCAGTATGGACTCTGTTGTTACAGGGCTAATTTCTTCAGTAAGGGGGATGGCGGTAGCTTTCTCAACAAGCCTTGCAGGTGTTGGGGGTTCTGTAGTAATTACAGTTTTGGGAATTGTGATAAATATTGAAGAGTCAAGACTAGGCCTTATGGTTCAGCTGGAGGATTATCTGGATAATACTGTGGAGCAGGAGCTTCTCCAGAAGAAGGAATCGGAGCTTAGCCGCATAAGCAATACAATTTCCGCTTCCTTTGACGGTTTCAGTTCAAGGGTGGAGGATATTCTCCGCAGCACCGTGCTGGATTTTTCGGACAAGCTAGCATCAGCCAGCAGCAATATCGAGAATTCCGCAAAATGCCTTGATGAGACAATAATAAAGTTTGAAAATGCGCTTTCTGTATTCAGCAGCAATACCAGAGACTTCAGTGAATTCAATCATAACCTGAGAGGGAATATTGAAAGAATGGATGTGGCCTTCATAAATCTGAGGGAATCTATTGCAGAGACTTCAAAGAATATTGCTTCAAATCAGGATGCAATGAACAGTTTCTCAGCGGCTGTACAGCAGGCGGCAGCAGTTATCAGCGGTGAAAAAGGCATAGGAAGTGAGGACAGATGATGAAAACAAGGAGGAGATATTTTGGGGGAGGAGCTGAGGCCCAGGATTTTTGGCCGTCCTTCACAGATGTAATGTCTACCTTGGCATTGATACTGTTCTTTCTTATGCTGCTGGCCTACGTGCAGAACATAATTTTCGGGAACAATCTTGAAAATGCAAAGCAGCAGCTGGAGATATCACGGGCGGAAATAAGCAGCGCGGAAAGGGAACTGAGACGTATAAGGCTGGAGGTAGATAAGACAAAGACGGCTCTGGCATTGTCGGAGCAGGAGATTGAGAACCAGAAGGCAATCATCGCTTTGAGCAATGAAGAGCTGGAAAGCCTCAGAGTACGCCTCCAGGGCATAGCCTTTCTGAGGCTGGATATACTGCAGAAGGTTAAAGAATCTGTGGAACAGGAGTTGGGGAGGTTTAATGATAAGGGACAGGAGCTTGTATCGATAGGAGACAATGCAAATATTATAATCAATGAAAGCCTGGTTTTCTCTTATAATTCATACAGGCTTAAACCGGAGGCGGAAGACCTCCTGACACAATTGGCCAAAGCTTTTGAGAGAGTGCTGGAAAATCCCGAAGTAAGGGAAAATATAGATGCCATAAGCATAGACGGGCATGCCGACAGCCTGGGGGGTTCGGCTTATAACAGGGAACTATCTGCCAGGAGGGCTACAGAGGTAATAAACTACATGTTCAAAGTGAATCCAAATTTGGAGGACAAGTACGGAAAGTATTTCGCGGCCAACGGTTTTTCTGAATTCCGCCCCATAAGTACGGGAAATGATGAGGAAAGCAGGGCTGCCAACAGGCGTATTGAAATTTCCATAATAGTGAAGGATTCAAATATACAAAAGGTTATTGAGAAGTATCTGGATGAAACAGAGGAAATATTTGAAGAAAGATAGCGGAAGAGTGAGGCTGATGACTTTGTCATCAGCCTCATTGCGGCTATGCCGCATTCTTCATAGCTTTTCCGGTTCACCGTATTCTATACCTTTAGTATCTACCGTAACCTTCTTCATTCTCTGATCCTCAAAGGGTTTGTCAGAGCGGTTCCTTTTCACTGCCACAATTTTCTCCGCTGTCTCAATACCTTCCGTAACTTTCCCAAAAGCGGCATATTGGCCATCCAGATGAGGTGAATCGGCGACCATTATGAAAAACTGTGAGCCTGCTGAATTGGGTGACATTGATCTTGCCATAGATATAACACCCTTTGTATGTTTCAGATTGTTTTCAAAGCCGTTTGCTTTAAATTCGCCCTTGATGCTGTATCCGGGACCGCCGACACCCACGCCCTGGGGATCTCCTCCTTGTATCATAAAACCGGGAATAACCCTGTGGAATATGACTCCGTCATAAAAGCCTTTATTTGCAAGGGATATAAAGTTCCTTACCGTATTGGGGGCGATATCGGGGTACAGTTCCAGCTTCATAACATCTCCATTTTCCATTTCTATAATTGCTTCGGGGTTGTTTTTCATTTACTATCATCCTCTTTCTGCTTGTTCTAAAGTATTTTTCACGCTTATTCCAGATTATTGACATATTCCTTCATTGCTTCCAGGGATATCATACCTCTAGTTCCACCGCCAAGGAAGCCTTCAGTATCGATAAAATATGAAGTAGGTATTGCTGTGACCTGATATAGCCGGGAAACCTCTCCGTTTTCATCCCACAGGACAGTGAAGTTATAGTTGTTGGCATCAATAAAGTCCTGTGCGGCTTTTTTATCTGTATCGACATTTATTGCCAATATTACTAGGCCGCTGTCCTTTGTCTCCTGGTAAAGCTTCTCTATATCCGGCATTTCCGCCTTGCAGGGCGGACACCAGGTAGCCCAGAAATTTAGGAATACTTTCTTGCCCTTAAGGCTGCTGAGTTTAACTTCATTGCCCTCTAAATCCTTAAGGGTAAAATCATAGTTATCCATCAAATTGATTTTTGGTTCACCGCTATTGTCTTCCGAATCGGAAGAAGGTATAGGGTCAGAGGCCGGTTGTTCCGCCTGCTGATCCTGCTGGGGAGGGTTTATTACAATTTCGGCTTTGGAATTGTAATTTTTAGTGACATAAACAGCCATAACTACAAGAATAGTAGCTGCAATCCCGATGATAATATTTTTTTTCATAAATAATTCTCCTTGTATAATATCTTTTATGTTAATAAATTAGCATCTAATAGTTACTCAA
>DAOLPD010000080.1:0-12779 GCA_035417425.1 Bacillota bacterium | reverse complement strand
ATTCCCTGAACAGCTCAATAATATTGGTAAGGAAGGTTGTCGTCTCATTTTCATCCAGTTCCTTCAACACATTCCTTAACAGCCTGTTCATATCATAAAGCAGATGGTTCTTAAGCTGTATCATTCCGGGCAGATGTATCAGATAGAATATATAATATATCCTTTCAAGGGAAGTATCGAATTGCTCACTGAACCTTCGGAAGTAATTGGATATATCATTAAAAAAGAGCATTTCACACATCAGGTTCCAGTCAGAGGCTTTGCTCAGCTGTATCCTCAGCCCCTCAAAAAAAGGCTTGCCTATGTCTTTTATCTTATCGCTTTTATCAGTATGGAAAAGTGATTTCTTTTCCTGAAACCATTTTTCCACCTCCGAGGTTTCTTCCCAATAATCGATGCATCTCGAAAGCAGGTTTCCCGTAATTTCCAACACAGTCCGGTTATACTGCGGAAGCTCGGCTATCTTGTTCAGATATGTCTTGAAATACCCGGAGTTCCTTATATATAACAGCTCATGCCTTCCCATATCAGCCCTGATTATGCCAAGGCATTGATGAATAATGCTTTCCGGATATTCCCCCAGCTTCGCAAGGCGGTCAATGAATTTTATAAGAGTTGTAATCAGAAGTTCTCTTTGACTCTCTTTGAGATTTGCTTCAAACAGCTTCTTGAAAATGTCCACCAGCACCGTAAGTGCCTTTTCGGACTCCTCCAGAGAATTATAAAACCACAGGTCGGTCAGACTGATATTATGCAGATTCTCAATTACATACTGATAGTTGATGTATTGATGGTTAAGCTCTTTTATAAATTCCTGAGTGCGTTTGTATATGCCCCAGTATGACTTGGAAAGCTCCGCGAACCACTTATGCTCTTCGGGAATAAAAATATCAGTATCTCGTGTTTTTGCAAGGTTTACCTCCAGAGCTTTTGAAGAAAAACTTTTTTCCATTTGGTCATCCTCCAGAATTTTATATAAGATGTAGTTTACTGCAAAATATATACTATAATATTATGGATATATTATATCATAAATCCGTAAAAATTTTGTTTGCAGTCATGCTCCTAGAGCAATAACCTTGTATACCGACTCGCACGACATTAGCTTTTGACAGAATCAGAGTTTGATGCTTGTAAAATCCTGACGCACATAAACCCAACCTCCAGGTCTTTTGCTTGACAAAAGACTACATATATTCGTGGGCATAGCCCACATGTTGGTATGTGCTGGATTTACCTCACGTAAATCCCACGGATTTTACTGCATATCTTCACTCGATTCTTTTGCCCAAAGCTAATAAGTGCTCGCTGTTATACAAGGTCAGTGCTCTGCAAGGTGACTGCAAACTTAATAACTGTGTCGCATTCTTGTATAATATACAATTAAAACGGTGTACAAAATGTTATAATATATACGACTATTATGTGCAATAAATGAAGTAAAGGCTGGTTTCTGTATGAGGAATAAAAGGAACAAAAAAGTATTAAAAAGGCTTAAGCTTACTATTCTTATACCCCTTGGATTGCTCCTTGTCTATTTCTCCTCAAGGAATCCGGCACTTGTTGAAAGGCTGTATTCCAACGGTATTTATAGGCCCTTGGGAAGCATCCTTTCAAAAGCTTTCGGAATACTGCCCTTTTCTGCTGCCGAGCTCATAGTAATCCTTGTTCCCGCCGCCTTCATTGTTTATACTGTAAGAGGCCTGGTAAACATGCAGCTTCTAAAATACCTTACCAATATTCTCGTCATTGTAAGTATAGTCTTTTTCAGCTTTATAGGCATTTGGGGATTGAATTATTACAGAATGCCTTTTGCAAGTATTGCAGGCCTGGAGGTACGTCCGGCTTCGGTCTATGAACTGGAAAGCCTATGCCGGGATTTGATTGAAAGGGCAAATACCCTAAGATTGTCAGTAAGTGTGGATCCGGAAGGAAATGTGGATATTCCCGGCAGCCCCCGCGATATTCTGAAAAACTGCTACAAGGGTTATGAATCGGTTTCCGGCATGTATCCGGAATTAAGCGGCAGTTACAGCCACCCTAAACCTGTTCTGTTATCCCGCCTTATGAGTTACACTGGTATCTGCGGCGTATACTTTCCCTTTACCGGAGAAGCTAATGTGAATATTTCAATACCTGAATCAACTCTGCCCTCTACCGCATCCCATGAAATGGCACATCAAAGGGGATTTTCCAGAGAGGACGAAGCTAATTTCATATCCTATCTGGCTTGTACTGCGCATCCCGATGTGAACTACAAGTATTCCGGCATATTGCTGGCATTGATAAACTCCATGAATGCCCTCCATGATACTGATCAGGCATTGTTTAAAAAGCTCTCTGAAAGCTACAGTGATGAAGTCCGTCATGACCTTGAGTATATAAATGAGTTCTGGGCCGGATATGAAGGCCCGGTAGAGCGGGCCACCGACAGAATCAATGATACATATCTTAAAGCCAATAATCAAAAAGATGGGGTCAAGAGCTATGGGAGAATGGTGGATCTGCTTATTGCAGAACACAGAAAAAGAATAAATAGAGGAGAATGATGTTCTATTCCCCTCTATTCCAGCGTTGAAGCAAATTCAATAATCCTCTCCTTCTGATTTCTGTCCAGATGGGTCAAATCAGCATCAGATCCCATTCCAAGCTCATGCTCGACAAAATCAATGATTCTCTTCAGGTTCTGAGTGTTTATACCCCCATACATGTCCAGCAATGCTTCCTCGAAGGTTCTAAAATCATTGTCGTTGAATTTTGATGTCTCATACAGCACATCCTCAAGCTGGTGTATCTCCATATTGTTGATTTCCATTCCCATGGCATTCACCTATCCTTTTGCAGTTTTATATACTCCATACCATAATTATTTTGCCTTCATATTAAGAAACTATGTGCCGTAACACTTTATGGGATTCCTATTTTCTATATCCTTAAGGCTTTGAAAAAACAAAAAAACAGCCGGAGAAACAAATCCGCTCCTCCGGCTGCATATAAACTTCTAATACTTGCAGTTGCCGCATATTCCATAAAGATTGATATTCACATCGTTGACCTTCACATTCATATTCTTTTCTACCTCATCAACCGCCGAAACATATTCCTGCACTGCTTCAACATTATAGTAGTCAAAAAACTTTCCGCACTTGTTACACTTAAAATGCACATAGATATGCTTGTTTCCATTGTTTTTAAGCTCGTAAAACCTTTCTTTCCCTACGCTGATTTCTTTAATTATACCGCATTCCCTCAGCATCTCCAGTGTCCTGTATACCGTAGCTATTCCTATCCCCTTGCCTCTGAGAAGCTTGAAAATTTCGTCAGGCTTGTAATGCTTTGACTCCATAATAAACAAGCTTAATATTTCTTCTCTCTGACGGGTATGTGCTATACCGTGATCCTCCAGCATTTTTTGAATACATTCAACTTCTGCGCTCATAGTATCACCCAATTTCTGCGAAATCAACTTCGTTCAATAATTCACAATATAATTTTACATCTTCGTTAAAGAAATATCAAGTTTATTTGAGATTTTCAATGCTTTTTTTCATGATATGCATAGTGTCAATTTTTATGCATGTACATAGTATGTTATTGAAGAAAGGGTATACAACCTGTATTTCTGAAAGGAGGTGGAATTATGGCTAATAGTTATGGATCAGTCAATCCTGCAGTAGCAGCTG
Source organism: Bacillota bacterium (assembly GCA_035417425.1). Taxonomy (GTDB): domain Bacteria; phylum Bacillota; class Clostridia; order Lutisporales; family Lutisporaceae; genus BRH-c25. Next base: position 9,096 of record DAOLPD010000080.1, on the reverse strand, counting down.
CCGGCTGCCTGCCAAACACAGCAGTATCACCTTTTGCAAGCCTTTGCCAAAACAATGGATTCCTGCTTTTGCTTCTCTTGTTCATTCTTCTTGCGGCAGGTCCATCCTGGGGTATAGACAACAATTTCTTCTTCATCATCATTCTTGCGATTATCGCATTTGGTGGTTTTGGAAGAACTTTCGGTTTCAACGGCACACCGGTATAGTCAGCAAGCCTTCTAACCACTATAAGCCCACCTGTCTCCCTGGTGGGCTTTTAACTTTTATCCATAGCCATCAGTTTCTTATACAAATCAAGGTATTCTTTTGCCGACTTGTTCCATGAGAAATCCTGCTTCATTCCTCTTTTGACTATATTTTCCCAGATATCCTTCTGTCCGTAACAGCTGATTGCCCTCTTTACTGCATCCAGCATTTCATGGGCATTATAATTTGTAAAGGTAAATCCTGTTCCTTCCCCTGTATATTCGTTATATGGCATTACTGTATCCTTTAGCCCGCCTGTTTCCCGGACTATAGGCACCGTACCATATCTGAGGCTGAATATCTGGCTAAGGCCGCAGGGCTCATATAATGAAGGCATGAGGAACATGTCAGAACCTGCATAAATCCTTTGAGCCAACGCCGTCATATTTAATGTTGGCTGAGACTTTGTCCGGATATCTCTCAGCTGCATTATTGAACATTTCTTCATAATTGATGTCTCCAGTTCCCAGTACCACCATTTGAATATCCATCTGAAGCAGCTCATCAAGTACATGGGCAATCAAATCAAAGCCCTTCTGCTCTACCAGCCTTGACACTATTCCTATTACAGGTGCTTCTTCCCTTTGCGGAAGCTCAAGAAGCTCCTGCAGCATCCTCTTGTTTTCGTACTTCCCTTCTATATTTTCGGCATTAAAGTTTTTATAAATCCTTGAATCAGTATCCGGATCATTCTCCTCATAGTCTATTCCGTTCAAAATGCCATAAAGGTATTCTGTGCGTTTGCTTAAAATGCCATTCAGATTTTCACCGAAGAAGTCGGTTTTTATCTCCTCTGCATAGGTCTTGCTGACTGTAGTGATTATATCCGAATACGCGATGCCCGCTTTCATATAGTTCACACAGTCGTGCAGCTCCAATCCTTCAGAATTAAAATAATCCCAGCTCAGTCCAAGGATGTCGCCAAGAATCTCCTTGGGAAACATCCCCTGATATTTGAGATTATGTATTGTGTATATCGTCTTGATACCATTAAGGAATCCGATATGACCGAGGCCGGCTTTGAGAAATGCGCTTACAACACCGGTCTGCCAGTCATTGCAGTGAATTATATCCGGCTTGAAGTCAATCAGAGGAAGCACTTTGAGCACTGCCTTGCTGAAGAACGCGAATTGTTCAGCTTCGTCAAAATGCCCATATAGGCCGTCCCTATTGAAATAGTATTCATTGTCAATAAAATATGTAATCACTCCCTGGTATTCAAGCTTCAGCACGGCACAATACTGATGCCTCCAGGAAAGGTCCACATACACATAGCCTAAATACTCCATCGCGTCTATGAAATTCCGCGGAATGGATTTATATTTAGGCATAATGAGCCTTACATCAGCTCCGAGCTTGACCAGCTCCCGGGGTAAAGTACCTGCAACATCAGCTAACCCACCGGTTTTTGCAAAAGGTACTGCCTCAGAAGCTGCAAATAGCACCTTTACACTGTCCATGTCTTTTCCTCCCTAATCAGGCTCTATTGCCCTGTTATGTTCAAAGCCCTTATAACCCTTTCAGAACAATTCTGAATCAGTTCACTGCTCTTTTTCATCGCATCATCAATGCACATAGGCTTGTCAATTATGGAAAAAATACTGGCAAAGCCATTATCAAAAAGTACTTCGGCACCCTTGCCTATACTGCCGCATATTGCTATTACAGGTATTCCATATTTCTCCGCAGCCTTGGCCACGCCGAAGGGGGTCTTTCCATATATAGTCTGATTATCCATCATCCCTTCTCCTGTAATAACCAGATCAGCATCCTTTATCTTTTCCTCCAGCTCGACAGTCTCTATAACTATATCCACACCTCTTTTAAGCGAAGCACCAAGAAATGCCATAAGGCCTCCTCCCAGTCCGCCGGCGGCACCTGCCCCCGGATAGTCCTTTATCTTAACTCCCAAAGTGCTTTCCACCAGATTGGCGTAATGAGCCAGGTTCCTGTCCAGTTCTTCAATCATCGCATCATCAGCACCCTTCTGGGGTCCAAATATCCGGCTGGCTCCTTTGCTTCCGCATAGAGGGTTGTCTACGTCGCAGGCGACGGTTATCACAGTATCCTTTATTCTTGGATCAAGATTACTGATATCTATTCTGCCAAGGCTGCCGAGGCTTCCTCCCCCAAAGCCGATATCATTGCCGAAGTTATCAAGAAATCTTACCCCCAGCGCCTGCATTGCTCCTGCTCCCCCATCATTTGTTGCACTGCCGCCTATTCCTATTATTATCCTCCTGCACCCCATATCCAGGGCATGCCTGATAAGCTCTCCCGTTCCGTAGCTTGTAGCTATTAAAGGATTCCTCTCCCCGGGTTTCACAAGCGGGAGCCCTGAGGCTGCAGCCATTTCAATCACAGCTGTCCTTCCGTCACCCAGTATACCGTAAAATGCTTCTACTTCACTGAGCATCGGCCCCTTTACTGTTACATATACCATGTGCCCTCCCGTTGCATCTACCATGGACTGCACCGTACCCTCTCCCCCGTCGGCCATAGGCACCTTAACAACTTCTATTGAATTGTCGTATCTTTTTATACCTGCCTCCAGGGCCTCTGCTACTTCCTTAGCCGTAAGGCTGCCCTTGAAGGAATCCGGAGCCGCAACTATTCGCCTGAACATTATAAAACCTCCTTAGTATCTGTAACCATACAGAGCACAGCGTCCATGCCCTTCACGGATGTCAAAAGCTCTTTTCTGGACATTGCCCTGTCGTGAGGATTTACTTGAACGTCAAATTGCTCTCTTAAGCTTTTTATTGATTCTTCAGGAATCTGTCTTGTTATAAATACTTTTTTTCTTCTCATGTACATTTCTCCCAAATAATTTCTTTTAATAAATTATATCAGAAAAATATAGTGCATAGTAGGGTGTAAGCAAGTAATATACAATAAGAATGTAACAAATGCTGCATATGAGTATTATACCATGCATCGAACAGAACATTTCGATCTGATTTGCTCTGAATTCATCAAATATCTGCTGAGGCACAATAACCCTCTAAGCAGATTAGTCACCGGCAGCCATAATCCCCAGCGCTCCTTCCTCAGCGATTATATCCTGAATTTGATACACCGATATAGGGAAGTACTGCAAACCCATGTAATAGGGTGTTATTTCATACAGTTGGAAAAAAAGAACCAGGGATTTATCTGCAATGTAAAAATCCTGATCCGGCCTAATACCTTTGAATTCATCCAACAAATCTATGTTTCTGTCAGTTATCTGCTGTTCAACAATCCCGGACAGCACCTTGACATAATCTGCTTCCGGCTTGAATAAGTCCTTTAGCTCGATGCTGTAACCGCTTTTCACATCAAAGGTAAGCCCTTTGACTATTGTTAACCCGTGAGCTGAGGGATATGTGAAGGCATAATTACCGATTGTCAGGCTCAGGATACCTCTTTCATTTGTTTTTATCTCATACCAGCCCAGCATCTCGGTCTTCTGCTTTCCATAAAAACCTTGCTCCCTCATAAGCATATTTACTGACGCAGCTATTGTCATGTTTATTCTGTGCTGGGCAGCAGGGCTTTCCAATCCTTTTACAACCGGATAATCTATAGTCACCATATTATCTTGAGCTGTAATCCTTCTTGTGGATATGCGCACCGGATTCTGAACAAAGCTCATAGTTTACCGCCTCTCCCTTATCACACCGCAGCCCAGCCTCCTGCCCGCATTGCCCGCAGGCTGGGTTCTGTAGTCATCAGGGCTTTCATGGATTATCACTGCTTTTCCTATTATGTCCTGGGTTTTGAACTTATCAGTAAAGAAACACATCCTTGCCATACCCTTGTTGGAGAAAAGCACCGGAAAATCTCCCGCATGATTCCCGTGGGGCTGATTCGTCGGATTCCAATGTCCTCCGGCTGCCTTGAAAGGCTCTCCCGGATCCCCTACCTCACAGCTGCCATTCTCATGAATGTGAAAACCGTGAGGCCCCACCGGCTGTCCTCCATCCTTGGCCGCCCTATACTCGGGCAAGCCGCTTACATGCACACATACCCAGACTCCTCCGGGTACATTTGTGAATAATACCGTCCCCTTCAACCCGGCAGCAAGGGGACCGCCCTTAATATTTGCAATAGCCATCTGTGCATTATACACCCATCACACCTCCAGAACAGTATAATTCATATTATTCATACGGCCCGGAAAGTGTGCTGCTTTTCATTACTCCTGCTCTTCGTAGAAGTCCAGGTAGGAATACTGCTTCCCGCCCTTGTGCCAGCCCAATATGGCTTCCAGGTTGACATTCTGTGTGGACCTTAAAATGTTTGTATCTACATTTTCTATCTTCTCTTTCAGCTCTTTTATCAAAGCCTTGATTTCATAGCGCTTATTGGCTATCTTGCCTGCGGCTACCATACAGGCGCAGTTCAAAGGCCAGATGCCGCTGCTTTGTGTAAACCTTTCTATATAAAGCTCATCCACATAGTAAAGAGGCCTTATAAGCTCCAGCCCTTTGAAATTGGTTGACTTCAGCTTGGGAAGCATTGTCTTGAAGCTTCCGGTATATAGAATGTTCAGCATGGTAGTCTCTATTACATCATTGAAGTGATGTCCCAGGGCAAGCTTGTTGCATCCCAGTTCCATTGCCTTGCCGTAAAGCGCTCCCCGGCGCATCTTGGCACACATATAGCAAGGATAATCCTTTGCGATTTTATCGACGATCTTGAATATACCGGATTCAAAAATATGAATAGGTATTTCGAGATATTTACAGTTTTCTATAAGAAGTTCCCTTATATTCTCATGATATCCGGGATCCATAGCTATGAACTCAAGTTCAAAGGGTACATCCCCATGCCTCTGAAGCTCCTGCATAAGCTTGGCCATAAGCATACTGTCCTTGCCTCCGGATACGCCTACGGCTATCTTGTCCCCCTCCTTAACAAGCTCAAATTCCTTCACAGCTTTCATAAATCTGGTCCATATGTGCTTCCTGTATTTTTTTATAAGGCTTCTTTCTATTTCGGGAAGCGGTTTCCTTTCGCTGAAAGGAACCAGTATTTCACATCCCTTTCCTGCAATATCACTCATTTAACCAACCTGCCTTATTATGACGATATGTATTATACATTTCTTTGATTCATATGTTACGAAATACACATCAATATAATGCAAGAAGTTCTTAACCTATTTCGCAGCATATATCATTACAGTATACATTTTATCAGCAAATGAGATATAATTAAATCAAATATTTATATGGGGGGCTTATAATGTTTAAAATTCCCGAGAGAATTCACCTGGCGAATCTGCCGACACGGATAGAAAAACTGGATAAGCTTACAACTGCCCTTGGAGGGCCGGAAATATACATAAAAAGAGATGACCAGACAGGCACCGAATTTTCCGGCAATAAAGTCAGAAAACTGGAGTACTCTGTTAAGGAAGCCCTTGATATGGGCTGTGACTATCTGATTACCTGCGGAGGAGTGCAATCCAACCATTGCAGAGCTACCGCAGCGGCTGCCGCCAAGCTGGGAATGAAATGCTGCCTTGTTCTCAGGGGCGATTCCGACTCCGAAGCAGAGGGGAACCTCCTGATTGACAGGCTGCTGGGTGCTGATATCCGTTTTATAACTGCTGAAGAATACAGCAATCAAAGGTCTGAAATCATGGAAGCCATAAAGCGGGAAGCGGACGGTAAAGGCTTCAAGGCTTATATAATCCCCGAGGGAGCTTCCAATGGAATAGGGAGCTTCGGCTATTACACTGCCATGGAAGAGATAATCCGGCAGGAAAAAGAACTGGGAATACACTTTGACTGTATTGTACTTGCCACAGGTTCTGGAGGCACCTACTCAGGTTTGTGGCTCGCAAATAAGCTTCTCAGCCATTCTTCCGACGTTTACGGAATTTGTGTAGGCGGAGATGCCGGATATTTCAAGGCAATAATACCTGAAATACTGTTTGAAAGCATGGGGTACATGGATGTTAATATCCCGGTTTCTCCCGAGGATATAAATATTATAGACGGTTATGTGGGAAGAGGCTATGCCTTAAGCCGTCCGGAAGAACTCAGATTCATTCAGAGCCTTGCAATGCTGGAAGGAATAATACTTGATCCTGTATATACCGGAAAGGCAATGTACGGGCTCACCGAGGAAATCAAGAAGGGCAGATTCAATAATTATAAAAATATACTGTTTATTCATACAGGAGGGCTTTTCGGGCTCTTCCCTCAAGGAAACCTGTTCGAATTTTAAGATAAGAGGAATACAAGGGGACGTTTCTCCTGTCTCACTCGAATACAAGGGGACGTTTCTCCTGTCTCACTCGGGACAGGAGAAACGTCCCCTTTGTCTTGTTTATCTATAGTCTTTTATCAATATATTTTCCGAAATGGATTCCCATGGATTTTCTCATGTTTTCCATAAAATAATCGTTATTTTTTTTATCGGCTCTTGTAGTTGTAACGGTCTTTCCCCCTGAAGCATACACCCTCCCGCATTCCGGGCACACATCCGTATATATCCGGACAGACTGTGACACTACCTTCCGTCCTTCCGCCTGCGCCTTTGCACCTTCCCTGGAAACATGCTCCTGCTCGTGGGAAGTTACTGCAGCCATCGAGTCTTCAGGAGACACATGGGTAGGTGCCTTGAAGGATACTCCGGCATCATCAGACCCGTCAACATACCTTCGGTTCTTGCAGGTTTGACATTCAACCGCGCCAATCTTCTTCATAAGCCTGTCATTCCGGATACCATCTATAGTCTGCCTCTGCCCGACGGAATTCTTGCCGTCAGAAGGCATCGCAGCTTGTCCGGATGCTCCCGAAGCAAATCCGTTGTTTTGCGTTATAAAATTTTTATTAAAACCGACTTGAAGAGACATAAATATCTCCCCTTTTTTTTAAATATGGATTACAGATATTTTATCATATTATTCATTCATTCGGAATACTTATCTTTTATCAGCTTATTAATGCTCCTGCCTTAGTGTATCCGAATCCATATCAATGATAAAGTTGCTCATACTATATCCTGCAATCCATCTGCAGCTTATTCTGCCTTTAATCCTGTCTCCGTACCTTGCTTTTAATTTGCTCAGAAGCTCTATTGCTGATTGGCCCAGTTCAACATGAACGGTAAAATTAAAGCTTATTGTAACTATCCCATTTTCATCAGGCTCACTGACAGCAGGATGCTTTTCTGCAAAATCCTTTGTGTCCTTCCAATTCAGTATTTGACGCAGACAGCTGTCCTTTCCGAGCATCTCCTGAAGAAAAGCCTTCTGTTCAATTTTTATATATCCGCCGATAATATAAAATTTCAGCTCCAATATAGAATCACTCAATTCATTCACCCTATTTATCATAATATATGAAGTGCCCATATTCTGACGGTCTTTTCCCTCCCCGGGGAAGCATCCAGAGCACCTTCTGATTTGCTTCAGCAGGCGCCGTACCTTCACCGTCGGTGAAGATAATCAGCAATGGCACTCTCATCTGATCAGCCAGCTCAAAGACAGGCCTGTAATCAGTACCTCCGTTCTTTTGCCTCTTCTTCTCCCTTATGTATCTTTCTATGGGTACCGGAGCAGTACAGGAAGTATCGAACCGGGTAATGCTCAAAACTGCCCCTGTAAGCTTCTTTATCTTCAGAAGCTCTCCATAAAACTGTGAAAGCTGCTTTTCTGATATTGAGCCGCTTTCATCCAAGGCTATAAGTGCCTCAACTCCCAATGTCCTCTTATTTCCGGGAAGGCCTTCAAAGCGCTTGGATTCCCTCTTAAAGCTTTTCTTCTTTATTATTTTGCCCTTGCCGGTCAGGAATCTTCTCAATACGTTTCTCCAATTCACATCTCCTGTCTTGTATATATCCGAAATCAAAGAGCTGATCTCTCCCGGTATCTCTCCTTCAAACTGCGCCTGTTCTATAAGCTCCGACAGCATGCTCTTCAATGCGCTCTTGTTGATCTCCGAGCTTTCATCCTCCATTTCCTTGTTTGCAATAAGCTCCAGCCCGCTTTTCAACACTACCCTTATATTATCCTTCATTTCAAAAAAGCTGAACAGGCTCTCATCCTTGGATATAACGTCATAGTAAAATTCCGCACTTTTAAGCCTGGGAATCTTCTCTCTTATCTCTTTGGCTATTGCTTCAACAGTAACTGAAGCCTCCGGAAGCAAGTCCGGGGATATATGCTCATTTACAGCCATATCACATGCTATTGTCCAGAGCTGCTTTTCCCTTCTTTCCCTTCTGTATGGATGCATCAGGATTATATGCAGCAGTTCATGGATAATAACCCCTATTGCTTTTTCGCTGCTGATAGACTCATACCATTCCTTGTTGTACAGCAGCTTCAATGCAGAATCATTAATCATCTTAATTGTTGTTACATCTTCACTTTCGGATGGGGTTACAGATGCAGCCACATACCCGTAAAAAGGCTGCTTCAGAAGGAGATGCAGCATGGCATCACGCATTTTCATAAGACTTGACCTTACCTTCCATCAGGATTTCAGCATTTCGAATATCTTCCCCGAAATCTTATTATAAGCATCAAAGCGTTGAATTAAATCTATAAACTCATCCGGACGTTTTGCTGCCATCAGTTTGAAGAAAAGCACCCCCAGCTCTTCCGGAAGACAATTGACAAACGCATTCAGGTTATTGATATGCCCTTCTTCATTTCTGAATGTCAGCACCAGTTTCTTCATTATAAGGCTCAACACGTCCAGCCTGTTTTGTCCCAGGACTTCTAAAACATCTGGTTTTACTTCATCGAAGCTTTTCAATATCCTGTCTGCAGAAGGAATCTTAAAGCTTCTGTCCTTTAAGAACCCGAAAAAGGATGCTGCTGCCTCCGGCCCGATTATACCTGCT
>DAOLPD010000079.1:0-12912 GCA_035417425.1 Bacillota bacterium | reverse complement strand
TTGAGTAACTATTAGATGCTAATTTATTAACATAAAAGATATTATACAAGGAGAAAAGGTAATGTCAGGCAACAGAGAAGGTTTTTTTATAAGAGTATATGAAATAGTTGGCAGGATACCGGAGGGGAAGGTTGCTTCATATGGAGGAATAGCAAGGATGCTGGGATGTCCCGGAGGTGCAAGGACAGTGGGGTGGGCTATGAGAAGTGCTCCCGAAGATATGAAACTGCCCTGCCACAGGGTAGTTAAAGCAACGGGGGAGCTATCCCCAAGCCATGTGTTCGGGGACCCCGAAATACAGAGGTCAATGCTTGAAGCTGAAGGTATTACCTTCAGGGCAGACGGAACTATCGATATGGAACGGCATTTATGGCAAGGATAATGATACATTCCGGTTATTTGACTAAAGAAGGTGTTTAGTTTGGTGAAGAAGACCATATTTCAATGCCCAAATTGCTTTAAGGCATTAAGACAAGGTGAAAGACAGTATTTTTGCCCCAGTGGGCACAGCTTTGATATTGCAAAAAAAAGGGTATGTGAACCTGCTGCTGCCCGGCCATACCGGAGCAGGTACTCCGGGAGACAGCAAAGAGATGCTTCAAAGCCGCAGGGAGTTCCTTGACAAGGGGTATTACGAGGAATTTTCCAATGTGCTGGATGATATTGTTCTATCTGCGCTTTCAATTGATAAAGATTCAGAAGGAACCGTCAGTATTCTGGATGCCGGATGCGGGGAAGGGTATTATGTCTGCAGGCTGAAAAACAGTCTGACAGATTTCTGTGATAGTATAAAAACCGATATTTACGGCATTGATGTTTCAAAGGCTGCAATACATTATGCCTCCGGCAGGGATAAAGGTATAAGGTTTGCAGTTGCAAGCAATTATCATATTCCGGTCTTGAAAGGTACACTGGATTGCATTCTTTGCAGCTTTGCACCCAGAGATGAAGGCGAGTTCAGGCGTATACTCAAACCAAACGGAAAGCTTATAGTTGCTTCTCCCGGGGCGCGTCATCTATACAGCATCAGGGAAGCACTGTATGAAAGCCCGGAGGATATCGGGCAGAAGGGAACTGTGGGAGAAGGGTTTACCCTTTTAGAAAAGAGAAAGGTAAACTACGGGATTATATTAAAAAGTAAGCAGGATATTCTGAATCTTTTCACTATGACACCTTACAGCCGGCACGCAGAAACAGACCCACTGGAGAAACTGAGTGAATTTGCCACGGAAGTGGATATCAACATATTTGTTTATTCTGCAAGGCCTGCGGGAAGGAGCTTTAAATGAAAAGAGTTATAAACCTTGCATTGGTTTTTCTTATTGCTGCAGCATTATTGGGCTGCAGCGCAGGTAACTGTAACGATGAAGCCTCAGACAAGGCGGCTCAGAATGAAATACTTATAAGGGTTGGTGAACAGGATATCAACTATACGCTTACTTCAACGCCCTTTACATCAAAGGAGGATTTTAAAAAAGCTTATCTGGAAATTGACAAGGAAAAGCTGATATATGTCCCCAGAGGCTCTAAAATAACCTTGGACATGAAGGATCAAGAAGTAAAAGCAAGCGTTAAGGCATACTGGATCAACAGGGAGGGAGCCCCCAATTATAACGATTCTTTCGGATCACCGTTAGATATGGATGTTGAAGTAAAAGAGATCGGGGACTCAAAATATGAGTTTACTGTAGAGAGGCTGCTTCAAGCAGGCCTTAGCTCATATTACGAAGAAAATGAGAAGATTACAGCCGGTTATGTGGCTGAATTGCAAAAAAATGATGAAACCCGGTATTGTTTTTTTATAATTAAAATTGATAAGAACTGACGGATTAATTGCAGCCTGGAAAGTCGAGAATCTTCAAAAGTTAAGAAATTGCAAACGGAGATAAATGATTTGATAAGAAAAGAATGATAAATTGAGTTAATATATGAGCGATTAAGGAGAAGAACTTATGTGGCAGTTTATAGAGAAATCTAACTTAATAGTGGTACTCACAATACTTGCAGTTTCATTATATGTTTTATCAAAGGCGGCAGATTTTCTGGTTGATAATGCAGTAAAGCTCTCGAAAGCTTGGGGGTTGTCGGAAATAATCATTGGGGTAACAATAGTTTCATTTGGAACAACTCTTCCGGAGCTATCAGCAAGTATTGTTTCTGCATTACAGGGTAATGGTGATTTTGCATTGGGGAATGCTGTCGGATCATGTATAACCAACACAAGTTTGATACTTGGTTCTGGGGCTTTATTCGGTAAGATTCCTATAGACAAGAAATCATCGCAAAAATTGAGTATTCTTATTGCAGCTGTTGCACTTTTGATTTTGCCGACCTTTCCTTATAAAATTGTTAATAATAATGGACGAATACCGCAAATAATGGGCATTGTGTTTTTACTGCTTATTCCGGCTTACGTTTACTATTTGATTCTTCAGGACAAGGATACGAATTCAATTCAAGACAGTAAGCCTTCAAATACAGCTAAAGGAAGTGCGCCGATTATTATAAAGATTTTTCTTGCAGCATTTATTATTACGACAAGTGCATCAGCCTTGGTTTCCTCTGCAGAAGTTCTTGCGGGAAGAATCGGTATTCCGGATGTGATTATATCTTCTACTCTAGTTGCATTTGGAACCAGTGTGCCGGAGTTGAGTACCTGCATCGCTGCTGTTAAGAATAATCACGGAGAATTGGCCATCGGTAACATATTGGGCGCAAACATCTTAAACATTTTGCTGGTCACTGGAGCTTCTGTTGCATTAACACCAGGCGGGATTGAGATATCAGAAGATTTTTACAGTATTCACTTTGCAGCACTTGTTGTTGTACTGTTGATTTATGGGATTTTTGCTTATAATAAAAAATCAAACGAAATCAGTAAGAGGGAAGGTATTATTCTGATTCTGATTTATGCAATATATATTGGTGCCAATTTATTTAGTACAGTTTGAACCAAACATAGAAAGTATATTGCTTGATTATGCTGCAAAAATGTATAAGGCAGGTGGGAAATATGAAGTTAAAATACTTCTGTATGTTGGTGCTGTGTTTAATTTTGTTAATGACTTTTATTGTGGGTTTATGTACGGCTTGCACGGACAGGGAAGCTGCGGGCAATATTGCTTCTGCCGAAGAAGAACAGGTCACCGGTTTCGCATGGGAGTTAATCAACAGGGATATTGAAAATCTGGAATCAAATCCGGCAGTCAGAATAATTGACAGCAAAATAACCCGCCTTGAATTGCTGGAAACCTTCGACGCATTGGCGGAAAATCCAATTCAGGTGTATACCTTGGAATACAGGCTGCTGCCTGAGGATTTAAGCAAGGTGGTTATGGCGGGAGGAATGAGCTATGATGAAGAAGGATGGCTTAGGTCAACGTCAAGTATGGGCAGCCCGCTGCTGGTAATTACCCATAGAGATGATGAGGCAGAGCTTATAGGGATCATCTGGACAGGAGAAGTAACCGGGAAAGGCGGAATGGAGAAAGAGATACGGGACTTGCTGGAACGCAATGCTCTGCAGGAAAAAACATCGGCTCTTGAAAAGGCAATAGTACAATATTACGAGAATACTTCTGAGCCTATAATTATTTATGAGCAAATACCCTTTGAGGAAGGCACTTTAGTGCTTGCTGAAAAGCTGATGGATGGGGAGCATTATCCGGATTTGCATTTTGTTGACGGCAGCAGCAAGGTTACATACCTCACCCGGGGCAGTTACTGCTGGACCCTCAACTATACGCAATTCAAAGGCCATTACATATATTTCGGACTTGCGGGAGTAGAAACGCGTCAATATACTGATAATCAGATTACTATTGAAAAGGTGGAGGCTTTGTTTCCGGACAGGACAATCAGTGTATTGCCAAAAGTAAAGGAAATTGCACGAATTAACCCTCCTGAGAAGGACACCAGGATATTTAAGAATCCTCATGGGTATATAATGCCTGTCGAAGGAAGAAGCATACCTGAAGACTTTATATTTGCATTCCAAAACGGGGAAAGAAAGTCCATATCAAAAATGCATATTGAGCGCAGTGCAGGTCATATGCCTGACTATCTTAAGTCGCAGAAGGCAGAAGTATATAATTCCTACGCTTTTACATTTACACCGATGCTGACCCCGGCAGAATGGCATAAAGGCTATGGGTCAGGGGAGATCTGTCTTGAGGGCGGAACAGGTGGTAACGGCAATCGCGTTATCCTCCATTTAAGGCCGGCAGGGCATATGAACCTATTTGACTCATTTATTATACCTCAGGATATAAAACCCTTATATCTTTCCGATAACTACATAAGAACAACCAACTTTTCAGTTGGGGAGACAGTCGCAGTCAAGTATCCGGAGGATAGAAAGCTGCTGGACTGCCGCATTCTTAGGTTAACGAGGGAGAAGGTTGAGAAGGAAATTGGGCAGGACAGCTTTACAGTAATTGAAACAAGCGAAAAAGGCCAGTTGACACTGCCAGGGGAGAAGGGGCACTACCTGTTCCTGCTTCGGATCTTGGAGAATAATAAAATACAAAACTATACAGGTATGTTAACAATCAGTTAGAGAAATATGGGAAAAGCACGGTCTATGATGATCCTATTATTAGATTGCGTTATGTACGATAAGGAGTTGACTGCTTCATCATTGTAGGAAGACATATGTACTGATAGAATATAAATATAATTAAGAATCAAGGAGGCATTACATGAAGAATAAGGATAGGATTAAAGTATCCAAAGAAAAAAGAGATGATATGCTTTCTGCAATAAAGTATTATTTTCTGAAAGAAAGGAATGAAGAACTGGGTGATTTGGCTGCAAGCCTGATGCTGGACTTTATTATCGAAGAATTGGCACCGGAGTTTTACAATCAAGGAGTCTATGACTCGCAAAACTATATGAATGACAGAGTTGAGGACTTATTGTCAATTCAGATTTAGCAGCATCAAGTACATATATGCCGGATGTATGAACTTAATAATGAATAGAATGTTTTGGAGTGATAAGTGTGGACAAACCTGAATTCTTTCACGTAACAGAAGGAGAAATGATTGAAGAGATAAGAAAGCTATTCCTGGAATATGCGCGTTCATTGGAAATTGACCTTGATTTTCAGGATTTCGAAACAGAGCTTAAGACACTGCCGGGTAAGTATCAGCCTCCTGACGGGGCTCTGATATTGGCGTTGGTTGAGGGCAAGGAGGCAGGGTGTATTGCGCTTCGGAAGATTTCCAAGGATATTTGTGAAATGAAAAGGCTGTACGTACGCGACGAATACCGCGGATTAGGCCTCGGTAAAAAGCTTGTCGGCATGATTATTGATGAAGCCGTGAATAAACACTATCAATACATGAGGCTTGACACCCTTCCGACCATGAAGAGTGCACAGAGTTTGTATTCATCTTTTGGCTTCTATGATATTGAGCCCTATGTGTATAATCCCATCCAAGGCACACGTTTTATGGAGTTAAAGCTAAGGAAAGATTGATTGGTGAAATAGAGGAAGATATATATTTACTGCTAATGTAAAATATGTTTATCGGTTTTGATTGAAAGGAGAAAATCCATGAAAGAATACTTCCAAATATCCGATAAGGAGAAATGGCAAGCTGTTGTAAACTGTGATAAGAGCTATGACGGCCTGCTTTTCTATGGAGTTAAGACAACAGGGATTTTCTGCCGCCCGTCTTGCAGGGCAAAGACCCCTGTACGCGGGAATGTGGTTTTTTTTGATAATGCGGTAAATGCAATTACCGAAGGGTTTCGCCCATGTAAAAAGTGCCGGCCTGATGAAGCGGTTTTTGAGCCGAACTTAGAGCTGGTGAATAAAGCCAAGGATATAATTGAAGCGAATTATGACAAGCCGATAGATATAAGCCATATTTCAAAACAGCTTGGAGTCAGCACAAATCACTTGATAAGACTTTTCAAGCAGATTAGCGGGCTTACTCCTGCACATTATATTACTAAATTGAGAATAAGCAAATCAGCAGAACTGCTTGAACAGGCAGATAAAAATATTATTGAGATTGCTTACATATCAGGTTTTTACAGCCTATCCAACTTTTATAAGCACTTTAAAGAGCTGATTGGACAAACCCCGAATGAGTACAGAAAAAGCAGAGGTGGTTTATAATGTATACATATTTTTATGATTGTTTGATCGGGAGAATCGGAATAACCGAAAGGGATGGTAAGATAATTAATGTTTACATTACCAACAAAGAGTTGTCTCAGGATATGCAGTTAAGTGAAACACCACTGCTTAAAGAAGCAGCAAGGCAGCTCAAGAGTTATTTTGCGGGGGAGCTGAAGGAATTTTCCTTGCCTCTTGAACCCTCCGGAACAGACTTTATGAAGCAGGTTTGGACCGCCCTATGCGGAATACCCTATGGCAAGACCGCCACATATGGGGAGATAGCTGAAAAGGTAGGCAGGCCGAAGGCTGCAAGGGCAGTGGGACTTGCCAATAATCGCAATCCTATTCCTATATTTATTCCATGCCATAGGGTAATAGGTGCAGATGGTTCACTTACAGGTTATGCGGGAGGATTGGACATGAAAAAGAAATTATTGGATTTGGAGAAAGATAAATAATGCATATATTTGAATATGGACAAAAGGAAATAGATTATTTAAGAAAAAAGGATAAGAAACTTGGAGCGGCAATTGACAGGATAGGCATGATTAAACGTGAGGTTACTCCGGATACTTTTGCCGCATTGGTATCAAGTATTGTAAGCCAGCAGATTTCCAGCAAGGCAGCGGATACTGTATGGAACAGACTGGGGTTGCTGCTTGGAACAATTACTCCTGAGAGTATTGCAAAAGCAGAAATTTCAGAAATACAAGCCTGCGGTATGTCCGCAAGGAAGGCCGGATACATTAAAGGAGCAGCGGAGGCTGCTTTGTCGGGGCAAGTGGACTTCAATGCCCTTCATACACTATCTGACGAGGAAATAATAAAAAAGCTTTCCTCGCTGCGCGGAGTAGGCGTCTGGACGGCTGAGATGCTGCTTATATTTTCTCTCTGCCGCCCTGATGTGGTAAGCTTCAAGGACCTGGCGATATGCAGGGGGATGATGAATCTATACGGCATTAAGGAAATATCCAGGGAGAAGTTTGAAAGATACAGAAAGAGGTACTCTCCTTACGGATCGGTAGCATCCTTATACTTGTGGGCACTTTCCGTAGAATAAGCAGTTCTATTTTTCATAAACAGATGCGGAAAGAACTTCGGCTATTGCTGTGAGTTTTTCTCTGATTTCCGATGCATTATCCTCATTTGTCAGAGTGATAAGGTAATCTCCCGCATAAATTTGTGTATCTCCCTTGGGGATTATCTCATGTTCACCTCGTTTGACTGCTACAAGTAAACATTCGGACGGCAATTTCAGCTCTTTAATTTTTTTGCCTTCAATGAGAGAACCCATGCATACTGCTGTTTCTATTATCACTTTTGCCTTGCTGTCACCTTGGAATTTGCTGCTTCCTTTACTAACCATCCTGTCCAGCAGTGATTCATATATTGGCTTTGAACCGAGTATATCTGCTGTTATATAAGCAATAGCAGATACAATTGCCACAGAAAGCAGATGATTAAAAGATCCTGTCATTTCAGTAATGAGAATTATACCTGTAATAGGTGCCCTGACAACTGCTGTAAAATATCCTGCCATAGCAAGGATAATAAGGTTCTTTATGTACTCAGGGCTGAAGTTGAAAGCATTTGAAACCGTAATTCCGAATATATCTCCTATTAGTGCACCTATAACAAGCAGAGGAAGAAATATTCCGCCCGGTGCACCCGAACCGTAGCTTATCATAGTAAATATAAACTTTATAACAAGTATTATTAACAAGATATTTGTTGTAAACTTGGCGTCGACCATTGAAGAAACAAGTTCATGGCCTCCGCCTAAGACTTCTGGCAGAATGAGTCCAAGTATACCGGCCATAATAAATGGGATTATCGGCCGCATATGCTGTGGAAGCCATTTCTGAGCATTATACAGATCTTGCGTTTTCAGCAGTATATGATTAAACAGTGTTCCAAATACCCCCATTATCATACCAAGTATTATTACAAAAATATAATTATTAAGAGGCATGGAACTAATACTCTGCAGGTTGAATACCGGCTTAAATCCGAAAAAGCATTTTGAAATGATATCTGCAGTGATTGATGCTGCCATTGCTGATACCAAAACCACCGGTGAAAAATTCTTATGAACTTCTTCAAGAGAAAACATAACCCCTGCCAAAGGAGCATTAAAGGCTGCCGCCAAACCTGCACTCGCACCGCTTGTGATAAGGAATTTTTCTTCAAGCTTTACCTTTTTGAAAATTTCGCTGTATCCTTTCGCTACGGCTGCCCCTATCTGGATAGAAGGGCCTTCTCTGCCCAGAGAAAGGCCGGCAAAAATGGAGATGACACCACCGACAAATTTCCCCAGTAGGGTTCGCCACCAATTCATATTGAAGTATCTAAGAAGCACTCCCTCAACCTGGGGTATTCCACTGCCGCTGACCATTGGTTCTTTTTTAATAAGCACACCTGTAAAATAGCCTAGGAATATAAGAATCACAAGCCATATAGGAATAAACAGATTGTTTTCCTTTTGAATCAGATAAATTGTTCTTGAAAAATGGCCTGCAAGTTCAATCAAATATCTGTACAGGGCCACGGCCAAACCTGATAAGGCTCCTACGATGACTCCTTCGAACACAAGCTTAAGTTTGAAGTTATTCCAATGGTTAATGGTATGGTATGTATTATTTCTGCTGTTTTCCATTTGAACCTAAACCCCCGTAACATTCAATACAGAACTTATTCCTGATACTGTATTATTATAATACAAAAAATAGATTCTAGGCAATCCAAGCATAGCCTGTAAAGTATACCGCTTGCCCAATAAATCCACAGATATTGAACGTAATGGTAAACTATGGTATTATTTTTATGCTAATTCATCGGAGGATAGGAGATTATTTGTGAGAAAAATCAATTGGATCAATTTTTCAATTTTGGTTTTATTCATGTCATGGATATGTTTATTTATTTTTTACGGACCGCTTTTTTCAAAAATGGTTATGCGTTCTTTAAATAATCCAAATGAAGCAAAAACTGTAATTATTGCAGTATTCTATATTGTTATCAGCATTTTTACCTTCCTTATAAAATCGGGAAACGTAAAAAAGTTAATGGATATTGGATTGATAGCTTCTATTTGTGTGAGTTTTCTCATGTGGTTCAGACCGGAAACTCAGTCATTTTATCTGGGATATATCTTTCTTGGCACGGCTGCGGGGATAGCCACTACTTCGTATTCTTATATATATATTTACGGGTTTACGCCTGAATCCAGATTAAAGTATACCGCATTGTATTTATGTGTATTGTATTTAGGGTCTATGATATTGGGGTATGCAGCATCCTTGATGGGAGATAATGGGGCATTCTTTCTGATCACTCTGCTGCCTGTCAGCGTATTTATTCTCAATCGGAAGTTTACAGTTGAATCCTTGGTTTCACCCGATTTCATTCCAAAACGCCCTTTTCCGAAGAAATTGATGCTTTTAATGGGAGCTGTAATATTTCTCGCTTACTTTAACGCAGGTATCGAAGCAAATATATACAATATGGGGGAAAACATAGTTAGTACGATAAGTGATAACATAACACAGGCAACCGTACTACTGAGCATTTTTTTTCTAAGCGGCAGAATAAATAAATTCTCTCTTGTATACTGCGGTTTTATAATTAAGGGTATTTCCTATGTATTATACATAATAGCAGGCGGCGCAAGCAGCCTGACAACAACTATTTGGTCATATTGTCCATTACGGCAATTGAACTTTTTAACTTTTGTATGATAGGAGATATTGCGCTTAAATATGGGAGAAGTTATGGGGTTTTTAGAGCATCGCTGATAATGGGAGCTGCAGGGGCTATTGCGGGTGAAGTTTCAGGAAATGCGGCAGTATCTGCGCTAAAACTGGACAATATGCTTGTTGTGGGCATTGCCATTATTATTCTGTTGATAAGCCTGGCGGCAATGCCATTTCTTCAAAAGCATGTCGGAATCTATGAAAACCCAAAGATTGAGTCGAGTGAGGAAATTATAAATCCCAGCAGTTTTAATGATGATGTTGAAAAGTTGAAATATATCAGAAAACACTTTGAAGTCCCATGCAACACGCATTTACCACAAATTTGACGTGTCGGGCAGGAAAGAGCTTTCGGAGTATTTGCATAGCATTTTTGATTCGGAGGATGATATCAACTGCAAGAATAATTAGAATAAATGCGTATTTTCATAGGGTTTAGTAAAATCACACTTTTTGTGTGACTATTTTTTTGACCGCCTTTATATAATTATAGAGTATTATTAAATAATATTATTATCTCCTCAAAAATTTTCTTATAGAATTCAGTGAGGAGATTTATTATAAATAATTAGTAAAAGGGGTAATATTATGTCAAGAAAAACCAAAATCCTTTTATCTGTTTTTTTTATTGTGGCTTTTACTGCAGGGACATTTTTCGGCAGTGTTGTTAATGCAGCCGGAGGACTCACAAAGCTGACAGATGTATACTTGAATAATGATATCAGTGTAGTAATAAACGGAGCTGTTTTTAATGCCAAGGACCCTCAGGACGGTTCAACATATGTCCCCATGACGTACAAAGGGCGTACTTATCTCCCCTTAAGGGCCGTTGCTGAGGCTGTCGGGCTTCCTGTGGACTATGATTCGAATACCAAAACCGCATATCTGGGCACAAAGCCCAATACTGCCGGCGGTCCCGTACAGGATGTGTATATAAATGCAACGCCGGAATATGCGGGGTCGGCAGAGCGTTATGTGACAAAAAAGATTGATGCCGGCCGGTTGACCACCTTAACGGGAAAGACCTTCGAATTTGGCTATTGCGGTGATACCGGCCGATTTATGAAACCTACATTTTTATGCGATTTCAAATATAAGAGACTGAAATTTACTCTTTACAGTGCCTGGGATCAAAAAGAGCTGGAGACAGGTTATAGCTCGCCGGATACTCCGCTTGCACTAGAAATAACTGATGAACACGGAACAATAATCAAAAGTATTAAAGATTTGAAACACGGAACAGAATTGGAGTTTGATATTGATTGTATTGATTATAAATCTCTCGAGGTTTATTGTACCGGCGGTGCAACCATAATCGGAGAGCCTAAGTTTGTGAAGTAAGGCAAATATATAAAAAAGGGGGTGCCGCAGCACCCCCTTCTTTATTTCAGCGGCTATACTTCTATTTCTTCAAGTATCATAGGCGCCAGCTTGAAAACATCGCCTGCGCCCATAGTAAATATCAAGTCGCCGGGCTTTGCCTCATGGGCTATAAGATTGGCTATGCATCGGAAATCATTTCTATAAACAGCATTTGCACTATACTTGTTTATACTGTCCACCAGTTCAGAGGGTTTAACCAGCCCAGTATCCTTTTCTCTTGCCGCATAAATATCTGTTATTATTACATTGTCTGCATCATAGAAGGCTTCAGAAAACTCCTTGAACAGAGTCTTGGTCCTGGTATAGGTATGGGGTTGGAATACACACCATATCTTCTGATGGGGGAATTGTTTTGCAGCCCGCAATGTGGCTTTGATTTCAGTAGGATGATGCGCATAATCATCAACTATTGTTATATTATTTCTGACGCCCTTTATGTCAAAGCGCCTGTAAGTACCTTTAAACTCTTTAAGGCTTTTCTTTACAGTATCCATGGGTATACCTGCATTATAGGCTACTGCTATAGCTGCAAGGGCATTCAGCACATTATGCTCCCCAGGAATATTCAGAGAGAAAGTGCCAAGCTTTTTATCCCTGTGCATTACTTCGAAAGAAGGGTGTCCCAGTCTGTCATATTTTATTTTTCTGGCATAAAAATCAGCCTTATTCTTTATACCATAGGTCAGTACCTTACATTCAACATCTTTAGAGACATTCAGTGTATTTTCATTATCGCTGCAAACAACAAGGGCCCCATCCGCCGGTACCAGCTTTGCAAACTTCCTGAAAGAAGATATGATATGCTCCAAATCTTTATAATAGTCCAAGTGATCCCTCTCTATGTTTAATATGACAGCCACAAAGGGATAGAACTTCAAGAAGCTTTCACAATATTCACATGCTTCTGTCACGAAGTATTCGCTTTTGCCTACTCTAACGTTTCCATCAATTGCTTCAATTTCACCGCCGACAAGTACTGTAGGGTCCATACCTGCGTTCTTAATAATAATTGAAATCATTGAAGTGGTAGTTGTTTTTCCATGGCAGCCCGCAATTGCAATACCGTAATTGTAGTCTTTCATTATCATGCCAAGGAATGTAGCCCTATCAATAACAGGAATTCCAAGTTCCTTTGCCCTGATTATTTCACAATTGTCCTGCTTTACTGCTGCGGTATAAACCACAAGTTCTGCAGTTTCAACAATTATTGGATTATGGGGTATAGTAACTTCGGCACCGTTTTTCCGAAGTTTGCTTATTAAATTGCTGTCGTTGATATCGGAGCCGGTAACTTTATAGCCGGATTCCAGCAATATCTGAGCCAAGCCGCTCATACTGATACCGCCAATACCCACAAAATGAACATTCTTTACATTATTTAGGGAAATCATAGGATACACTCCTTAAAAAGATTAAGTTTATATAATTAATTATACTATATGACGTATTGATTTTACATTCTTATGCCCATACTGTCAACTTTTGTTTTGTCAATATCAAGATCCGAAAACATCATTAATATCCATATTATTATTATAGCCAATTTTTTGTTACTAGTACATTATAACATCTGATTGCTGCATTAAGAAACGTAAATTGCAAAAGTAAGTTCTACCCTTACTTAGCAAACTATAGAATTTAATC
>DAOLPD010000078.1:0-12920 GCA_035417425.1 Bacillota bacterium | reverse complement strand
ATTTCTGACAGAAGGCCGGGATGTGAGAAAAATAATCAGGAAAAGAATCAGGGATTCACACAAGGGAACCTACGGAAGAGTGGGAGTATTGTCAGGCTCTAAGGGTATGGCAGGGGCGGCGGTACTGAACTGCAATGCTGCCCTGCGCAGCGGTTCAGGCCTTGTTAAGGCATGTGTGACTGAAGCCATATACAGTATTGTAGAGTCTATGGCAATAGAATCAATAACATATGCCTTTGATGAACAAAACATAAACTATGATGAGCTGGACCGGGAGCTTATACAGTTTTCGGATGTAATTGTCACAGGCTCCGGATGCGCTAATATGAGAAGGTACGGGGAGCTATTGAAGTTCCTGGCGGAAAATTCACAAAAACCTCTGGTGATAGATGCGGAAGGAATAAACCTATTGACTCCCGATATATTAAAAAGTCACAAGCAAGTCATGATATTAACGCCTCATTACGGTGAAATGGCAAGACTGATAAATAAGGATACAGATTATCTGAGGGAAAATATAGTTGAAAAAGCCGCGGAATTTGCATGCAGATATAATGTTTATCTGGTACTGAAGGGAGCAAGGACTGTTATTGCCTGCCCCCAGGGAAACAGCTATGTTAATACTACCGGTAATCCCGGTATGGCAACAGCCGGCAGCGGAGATGTTCTGACGGGGGTAATTGCTTCACTTATAGGCCAGAAGATTGAAATCCGGGATGCTCTGAGAGCTGCCGTATACATACATGGTCTGGCCGGTGATATAGGCAGCAGTTATGTAGGTGAGTATTCGCTCATTGCAAGTGATATAATAAAGTACCTGCCGGAAGCCTTTAAAGCTGTCACACGAACAGGGTGATGTGCAGCTTTTACCATAGGAAAGCATATACGGAACAAAGGAATAAATACGAAATAGAAAAACTTGTAATAAATTGTATCTTTTTATTTGTTAATTCAGTATAATAATTATAAATATAGCAGATTTTGTCGATTGCAGGTGAAAGGTATGAAAGAAGTTACGTCTGATGATTATAAGCAGTATATCCGTTTTAAATATGTAGTTGAAAACATTAAGGATGTTATCTGGGAATTGGATACCAACTTGTTGTTTATCTACATAAGCCCGGCGTGCAAGGAAGTGACAGGATACGATACCAGTGAAATGATAGGAAAAAGAATGACGGATTTTCTTGTTCCGGAGTCGAGGGAGTTTGTATTGGACCAATGGAAGAAAAACGAACAAAACAGAAAATCCTGTGATTCAAGCGGAATCATGATGTATGACCTTCAGTTCATTCGCAAGGATAACGGGTTAATTTGGGTCGAGGTTTCTGTTAAGCCGGTTTTCAAGCGTAACAAATTCCTGGGTTATATCGGTGTTACGAGGGATGTCACTGAAAAGAAAGTACATGAGAATGAATTAAAAAAATACTATAATGAGCTGGAGGCTGCGAACAGGGAGCTTGAGAAGCTTGCAACCTTTGACATTCTGACAGGGGCATACAACAGGCGAAGATTTGAGGAATACGTTGAATCTGCTGTTGGCATGAAAGAAATGCACGGCAGCCCTTTTTCAATTATCATGTTTGATATCGACTGCTTCAAGCTGATAAACGACATTTACGGACATAATTGGGGCGACCGGATTTTGCAGGAAGTATCGGAGATAGTCAAAGCTTCAATAGGACAAGAGGATAAGCTGTTTCGATGGGGCGGAGACGAATTTATCATACTTATGCCCGGAAAAGCCTCCGAAAATGCATATAAGGTTGCGGAAAGAGTGAGGAAATCAATAGAGGAAAACAACTTTGGGATACAACATGATAAAATCACTATAAGCACAGGGGTAGGCGAATATAAGACCGGTGAAAGCATTGATCAGTTTGTTTCACGGGTGGATGATGCTTTATTGACAGCAAAATCCGGCGGAAGAAACAAAGTTATATTATCCTGACAGCGCATTCATTTTTCTGCATAGCCCAAATTAGCTGATATTTTTTTTGCTGTCAGAACCACACTGGATATTATGCTGTTTAAATCCTTTTCTTTTATTCTGTAGCTGGGGCCTGATATGCTTACGGCTGCAATAACCTCGCCATAGCAATCAAATATCGGAGCGGCTACACAAGTAATCCCCTTTTCCCTTTCCTCGTTATCTATTGAATAGCCTTGCTTTTTTATGGTTTCTAATTCTTTTCGCATTTCATCTGCTGTGACAATAGTATTCTCAGTATACTTTTGAAAGTTGATTTTACTCAGGGCAAGCTCTTGGAAGCTAAGGGGCTTATAGGCTAAAATCGCTTTGCCGCCGCCTGTACAGTACAGAGGAGCCTTTGCCCCGAGCTGAGTAAACATTTTTAAAAGCTTGGTACTTTCAGACTGAGCAATATATAACACTTCATTTCCGTCTAATACCAACAGGTTACTGGTCTCGTCAACTATTGCCCTTAGTTTGTCCAGAAAAGGCATGGCAAGGTTCGCCAGGGAATACTGGCTTTTGGCCTTGCTGCTTATTCTGAACAAGCCGACACCTATTCTGTATTTCTTTGTTTTTTTATTCTGCTCAATTATGTTATGCAACTTTAATGTATTGAGGATATGGTAGGTTGCACTGACTCCATAATTAAGCCTGTTGCTTATTTCCGTCAGCCCGAGCCCTTCTTCCGATTCAGCCAGTTCTTCCAGAATTTCAACAGCTTTTATAACAGACCCAATGGTCTTTGTATTTTTCTCGTTAATACTATCCAATCTTAATCAGCTCCTGATGTAATATAAGATTATTACAGGATTTATGCGTTTGCTCGCGGCAGTTAAATAAAAAGATATAATATGCGCTTGCGCATATTATATCATATTAATGCATACGGTGTCATAAACGGAATGATATTTTCATAAATAAAAGAAATTTTGCATAAATGAAAATATTATTTTTAAAATACACTTTTTACTGTAGGCAATATTTAGTGTGCAGAATTAGTAAACTCGGTCAGTGACAAGGGTTATGGCGTGAACTATCTGAGCATGGCATGGGAATTGCAATATCATATTTAATATATGTTTTACAGGAGAGCGAGGGATGAATTAATGTTAAGCAAAAAGGTAATGGAAAACTATATTCTTATCTTGAAAAGTGAATTAATTGAAGCCCTTGGTTGTACCGAGCCCATAGCAATTGCCTATGCGGCAGCTAAGGCCAGGTCGGTTCTGGGAAAAGTACCGGAAAGGATAGAGGTAGGATGCAGCGGTAATATTGTAAAAAACGTAAAAGGCGTTGTGGTACCAAATACCGGCGGGCTTATAGGCATCGATGCTGCAGCTGTTGCGGGAGTCGTAGGAGGAGATCCTGACAGAGGGCTGCAGGTGTTGGAAAGTGTTAAGAAGGAACAATACAGTAAGATAAAAAGATTAACTGAGGAAGATTACTGCAAGGTGTATCACCTGAAAGGAGTGGACAACCTTTATATTGAAGCAAAGGTGTATGCGGGAAATGAATCCGCAGAGGTCTATATTGAAGATGCACATACCAACATAATTAAAATTGTAAAAGACGGAAAGGTTCTTTTTGAGAATAATAAGGGCGACAGCAGAGACCCCAAATTAGCCGGAGACAAAACCCTTCTCAATGTAAAGGATATTCTGGAATTTGCTGAAACTGTTGATTTGAACATACTGCGTGAACTTCTTGAAAAACAGGTAATAGTAAACACAGCTATTGCAGAGGAAGGCATCAGGAATGATTATGGTGTCAGTGTCGGAAAGACACTTCTGGAAAACTACGGCAATGACGTAACGGTAAGGGCAAGGGCCATGGCTGCTGCCGGAAGCGATGCCAGAATGAGCGGTTGTTCACTGCCGGTAGTCATTAACTCAGGCAGCGGAAATCAGGGGATTACGGTATCTGTTCCTGTAATTGAGTATGCAAGGGAATTAAAGGCAAGTGAAGAAAAGCTCTTTAGGGCATTGATAATAAGCAATCTTGTTTCCATCCATCAGAAAGCCCAAATAGGCAATCTTTCGGCATATTGCGGTGCTGTAAGTGCTGCGGCGGGAAGCGGTGCGGGGATAGCATACCTTAACGGAGGCAGTTATAAAGAGATTTCCAGCACAATCATCAATACAATAGCAACCGTAGGAGGTATGGTCTGTGACGGAGCAAAGCCCTCCTGCGCCGCAAAAATATCTTCCGCTGTCGGTGCGGCAATTTTAGGATACCAGCTAAGCGCAAAGGGTAAGGTATTTAGAAGCGGTGAAGGACTTGTTAAAAGCGGAGTTGAGGAAACTATCAAAAGCTTTGGAAGAGTAGGCAGAAAGGGAATGGAAGGCACTGATGTTGAAATAATAAATATAATGCTTGATAAATAGACACAATAAATAACGAACTGCTCAAGCCGTTTTTTGGTTTGAGCAGTTTGCTGTTGTTATTGCAAAGATTAATAATCGTTTAATTTTCTATAGAGGGTAGTAATGCTCATTCCGAGCTTTTCTGCGATTTTCTTCTTCGCTGCGGTATCATTGCCGTATCTACTTAAAAGATTTCTTAAAAGCTTTTTTTCATATTCTTTGGTTATGTCATCCAGGCTCTTTAAGTTATCGATTTCCGGTGATTCAATATTGATGGATTCATCAACATTATCTTTCTTTGCATATTTGGCCAGAAAATACTCAGGCAGATTTTCTGCGGTTATTTCATCATCAAAGGAAAAATTAATGGCATACTCCAGGACATTTTCCAGTTCTCTCACATTTCCGGGCCAACTATAGCCCATGAACATTGTTTCTACATCCTTGGAAATACGTTTTGGGGATTTGTTCATCTTAAGGCATAATTTTTTGATAATATATTCAGAACACAGGAGGACATCTTCTCCTCTGTCCTTTAAGGACGGCAGGTGCAGGGGTATTACATTCAGCCTGTAGAATAAGTCTTCCCTGAATTCATTATTCCTTACCATTTCCTCAAGGTTTTTATGAGTAGCGGAAATTATTCTGACATTAACATTTATCTGAGAGGAGCCGCCTATCCTGTCAATCTTTTTATCCTGAAGAACCCTTAGCAGCTTTGCCTGAAGATGCAGAGGGAGGTCTGCAATCTCATCAAGAAACAATGTACCGTTATTAGCCTGTTCGAACTTTCCTGTTTTGCCTTTTTGACTTGCTCCTGTAAAAGCGCCTTTTTCATAACCGAAGAGTTCCGATTCGATAAGGTTTTCCGGCAGGGCGGCACAGTTTACCGCAACAAAAGGGCCGTCTTTTCTGTAGCTTGCATTGTGTATGGATCTGGCAAACAACTCCTTGCCGGTACCGCTTGTGCCGTGCAGAAATATTGTGGAATCGGATTTAGCAGCTATTTTTGCTTTTTCTATAACATCCTGCATTATCTGGCTGCGTCCGATAATGTTTTCGAAGGTCGTTTCATCATCGCTGTTGTAAGTCATTGCTATGCTGATTATTTCATCCAGGGTATCAAAATTAATTATAGTTGAGACGTTTTTATTGTCGAGTATTATATAATTTATTTTATATATGACTTTTACCGGCTTGCCGCTTATTGTCCAGCTGCCTATGACTTCCTTATTATTAATATCCTCTGCTTTAAAATTCTTAATAATGCTGCTGATTCTTTTGTTTATGATCTTATCGGCTGAAAAATTAATATTCAGGGATTTTATTGCTTTAGAATTTATATAAATAATCCGCTGCTCTTTATTCAATATGATAATGCTTCTGTTTATGGAGTTTATGATGCCGTTAATTTCGGCTATGCCCATATTGAGCTTATTCACCATCTTGATGCTCATTATCTCTTTTTCAATGCTTTCCGCAAAATGCTTAAGCAGTTCAAGATATTCCTCTTTTTTCTCAACCATAAGCTGATCCTGGGCGGCATTAAAGGATACAAAGCTTGCAACACCGATAATATCATTCTCAACTTTTATCGGAAGAATCATGCTTTTAAGCTCTTTGCAGGTATCAGAACTATTGCAGGTCTGACATATAGGATTTTTTTTATCGTATAGGTTTAACTCTGCTTTTCCGCTTTTTAAAACTTTTGCGAATAACGAATTTTCGGGGCTGCTTTCATTAATACGATGGTAAAAGTCTCCTGTTCCTGCGATTCTCAGCAAATGCTCATCGACTACGGTGGTTTCCACATTGAGTATGGATGAAAGCGACTCTGCCAAGGATTGAATTTTATAATCAATAAGCTTTAAATATGACACGGGAACACCTCCTTAAAACCATATTTAACCACTGATATTTGCAGGGTACATTAATAGCTTATCATAAGATGCCCGCAATGGAAAGACATGTGGTAATTCATTCCTTGACATTACATGGAATAGGACCCATAATTAAAGTATAGGTAAATATTATTTTACCAATAGTAAAAAAGGAGGATTTCTATGAAAACCAGGAAACTGTTAATGATTCCGGGACCCACTCCCGTAGCCAGGTCCATCCAGGAACAGATGGGGAGAGAGACTGTTGCTTTTGGAGATCCGGCTTTTGTAAAGGATTTTAAGGAGCTTCTGGAGGATTTGAAGTCTTTGCTTAATTGCAGCGGAGAAGTATTTGTTGTTGCAGGCACCGGTACCATGGGGATGGAAATGGCCATTGCCAATACTACAAAGGAAGGCGACAATGTGCTTATAGTATCTCACGGATTTTTTGGGGACCGGTTCATAGACCTATGCAGCAGAAAAGGCTTGAATGCAGATGTGATTTCCAGCGAATGGGGCGAAACGGTACCTGTTGAAAAAATAAAAGAAAAGCTGAAAGAGAAAAAATACGCGGCTATGACAGTTACTCATGTTGATACTTCCACGGGGGCTTGTGCGCCGGTTGCGGAAATTGGCAGGATGATGAAGGAATTTCCGGAGACGGTTTACATAGTTGATGGTGTTTGTGCTACGGCAGGAGAGCCTGAAGATGTTGACGCCATGGGAATAGATATATTGTTTACAGGCTCACAGAAAGCCTTTGGCGTTGCCCCGGGGCTGACAATGCTCTGGGCAAGCCCTAAAGCACTGGAAAGGCGCAAAAGCTTAGGAAGCATTCCCGAATTCTACATAGATTTTGAAAAATGGCTTCCTATAATGAAGGATACGGCCAAGTATTTTGCCACACCGGCTGTAAATATGATATGGGCTTTGAAGGAATCGGTGAGGATAATAAAGGAAGAAGGAATAGAAAACAGGTATGCAAGACATAAAAAAACCGGTGCAGCAATGCAGGCAGCATTAGAAGCCCTGGGATTCAGAGTATTGGCAAAGAAAGGCTGCAGGGCAGCCACATTATCCAACCTTGTTTATCCTGAAGGAGTAGATGATGCAAAATTCAGAGGCCTTTTGGCAGAGGAAGGCATCATGGTGGCAGGAGGCCTGGCAGCCTATGCGGGAAAAATGTTCAGGCTGGGCCATATGGGCAATATTGACAAGCATGATATGGTGTCTGTTATTGCAGCCGTAGAAAGGGCATTGTACAGAGCAGGAATACCTGTGGAGCTTGGAAAAGGTGTGGGCATAATTCAGCATCATTTAATGAAATAAACTCCGTATAAGCTAATGAAGTTCACCACGAAGGTTGTATTCGTGGTGAACGTTTATTTCCAGAAATTATTATATGGTAGTTAAAAGATAAACAATAATATTTTTCCGTCAATTATTGACAGAATATTCAGTAAGTTATATAATGAAGTTACCTCAAGAAAAGGAATAACCTTAGTAAGGGGGTACCCCGCGGGACTAAGCTATTGATTACCTGCTGAAACGAATTGGTTTGGTTTAAAAAGGGTATTGTGTAGTTCGCTGAAAGGCCTTAAGGCCGCTGTTGTTTCGATTATATCGAAAAGTATTTTCAGAAACCCGCTCCTTTTTGAATGACGATTTAGATAAGCAGGGATTAGAGCTGAAGCGATGGGGTAAATTTAAAAAGGAGGTAACCTCCATTGCAGGAAGCCTCGGGAAATGGATAGGCAATCGTAGTCTTTATATATGACGCCTATCCATTTCCCATTTTTGCGTAGCATGAGTGTATATTGTGATATAATTAATTATATAGTCCGGATGTGCAAACAGCTAAGAATGCTGAAATCATATATTAGATTGTTTAATACCTTATGAAATAGCAGTATCAGATGCGACTCAGTGTTTCGGGCTGCAGAGAATAATCGAAAGGCAGTTTTGATTAAAGAAAACCCGCTGGCATATTATTTTTTAAAAGCATGTTTTCCCATATGGGTATAGGAGAGACTATTAATATGAGAATTCTAAGAAATTTGAAGATTTTATTAATACTGCTTGTGATATTAGTTTTACCTATCGGCGTATATGCCGCAGATGCTCTTTACCGATTTATGCATAA
Source organism: Bacillota bacterium (assembly GCA_035417425.1). GTDB lineage: Bacteria > Bacillota > Clostridia > Lutisporales > Lutisporaceae > BRH-c25. The sequence continues at coordinate 4,559 of DAOLPD010000078.1, read as the reverse complement.
TGATCATGATGCATTAGTTATTGGTGAAATTATAAGCGTTGATGAAAATGCTGTAAAAGTCCGGGTGGAAAAAAGTATTATCAGTGGCAAGGATCTGAATGTATCCTCTGCCAAAAAGCAGTTAAAGCTTGTTGAAGCAAAGATAGTACCCTCCTTTAGTTACAACTTGTTTGACAATGAGGAGGGCAGCAGCATAAACAGTCCTGCAGTCGGGGACTATGTGCTTTTGTCACTCATGAAGCATGGCGCGGATTTTAAAATTGCCTGGGGAGCATATAAGGTAGATGGCCCGGACTATAAAAATTTATCGGTGGTCTTGCCTGAAGACCATGATGTATGGTCACAGATGGAAGCTGCCGCTATTAAAGCCTTCGTAAACAGCGATGGGAAAATTACTGAGTTTTCTTTCGATGGAAATACCAAAACAGTATATGCCGGTAAGGATCAGACAGTTATTTTTGCCGGAGAAGAAGGGGAGGGGGAAGACACTGTGACCCCAGATACAACCGGTATACCGGAAGATATAAGTGAAACTGAAATTAACTCTTCTATAGGGATAATCGGTGGCTCTGATGGACCTACTTCAATTTTTATTTCCGGTAATCCCTTTAAAGCCTTTATAACTCCTATGGCCGTGTTTGTGGTTGGAATTGCCTTGGGATATTTTCTTATAGTGAAGCGTCGTAAAAACAGATAAAAAATTTTACCCGGTCGGGGTGACTATTACCTCAACCGGGTATATTTTATTAGCTTTGTTCCCATTCATCAAGCTGCCTCATGATCTCATCATAAGTTCTTTGAGAAATGTCCGGCAGCTTACCCCCAAGAACTTTCTCCGCTTCCTTGAAGCCTTGGATAATAGCATTTTTTAACTCGCCAATCTTGCTTTTGTCATCGCCGGAAACTGCCTTTGCAAAGGCAACTATTCTTTCGCTGACAGCCTTTACACCTAATTCTCCATCCTCAGAAACTGCCTGTGCGGCTGCAGCTCTTGTCTCCTCATCTATAAGAAGGACATCTTTTCCTTCCAGCAAATCTCCAAGCTTTTTACCTTGCTTTGATATGAGTTTTTCAACAAGCTTTCGCAATGTTTCGTAAGACTTTTGCGATTCCTTCCAAAGCCTGTCAATCTCATCTGTGTCTATTTTTTTTGCTGCGGGCTTGCTGTATGCGGCACTTTTTTCGGCAGGCTTGCTTAGATCCAGAATTACTGCTTGTTCTTCTTTTGTGTTGGTATTCTCGGCATGCCTATTGTCTTGTTTTCCTTTTGCTTCGTAATTTTGATTGACTGTAGTGCTTCCTTTTATGCTGTTAATCATGATTAACCCTCCTTGGTAAATAAATTTACATCCTTATGATATATATATCGGAAAAATATAGAAAAGACATGAGGAATTTATTAAAAAGACGGCTTAAGCTTGACAACAATATCACAATATCGTAATATTAGAATATATTAATACTGGCTGAGGTGATTCAATGGAAGATGTAAAAAAGTATGAAGGTATTGCAGAAATATTGAAATCCATGGCTCATCCTGTAAGGATATGCATTATAAAGGGGCTTATGGACAAAAAGTGCAACGTAACACATATGCAGGAATGCCTGGAGCTTCCGCAGTCTACTGTATCCCAGCATCTGGGCGTTTTGAGGGCAAAGGGAATAATAAAGGGAGAAAGGAACGGACTGGAAATAACCTATAGTGTAGTAAATGAAGATGTGAAAAAAATCATCAATGCATTATTTGATTAATTTATAGGGGGTAAATTATGGCTAACAAGAAATTAATTGTTATAGGTGCAGTTGCAGCAGGTACAAAGGCGGCTTCAAAGGCAAAGAGGGACAATCCTGATTTGGAGGTTAAGGTTTTTACTAAAGAAAGATATATTTCTTATGCCGGATGCGGCCTGCCATATTATATAGGCGGAATCATCAGGGATAAGCAGGAGCTGCTTGTCAGGTCTATCGAGGATTTTAAAAGTGAGCAGGGAATAGACATATTTACTGAGCATGAAGCAAAGAAGATAGACGCATCCGGGAAAAAAGTCATTGTCGAAGACCTGAAAAGCGGGGATATAAGGGAGTACTCCTATGACAAACTGATTATAGCCACCGGAGCCTCCCCGATTATACCACCATTGGAAAACATAAATCTTGCCAACATATTCACACTCAGGAGCGTATCCGACGCATTTGCAATAAGAGAACTGCTTGACTCAGGAGCCGCAAAAAAGGCAGTAATAGTCGGCGGAGGCTTTATAGGCCTGGAGACGGCCGAGAACCTGAGAAACAGGGGCATGGATGTTACTATAGTTGAGCTTGTGCCTCATATACTGCCTCCTTTTGATGAAGAGATGGCGTTATATGCACAGAACCACATGATAGACCGGGGAGTCAGAATACTGACCGGAGAAAAAGTCACCGGCTTTGAGGGCAGTGATGGGAAAGTCACCACTGTAAAAACCTCAGCAGGGGATTTAGAGGCCGATATGGTAATATTGTCAATCGGAGTAAGGCCAAATACAGGTATTGCCGTTGAAGCAGGCATAGAGACGGGTGTGACGGGGGCAATCAAGGTAAACAAATATATGGAAACAAATATTGAGGATATATATGCGGCGGGTGACTGTGCTGAGAATACGAATCTGATTACCGGAAAGCCCGCATGGTACCCTATGGGTTCTACGGCAAACAAAACCGGAAGGATAGCAGGGCATAATGCGGCACTTGAGAAGCAGGAGGAGGCTTTGAAGGAAAGCCTGGAGGGAGTACTTGGAACAACGATTGTCAGGTTGTTTGAAGTTAACGCTGCAAAGACAGGGCTTTCGGAAAAAGATGCTCTAAAGGAAGGCTATGAAGTTGAAACGGTACTGGTTCCGTCAAACGATAAAGCTCATTATTTCCCGGGTTATAGGCTGATTAATACAAAGCTTGTAGTGGAAAAAAGCACTCATAAGGTACTTGGAGCACAGATAGTAGGAGAGGGTGTAGTTGATAAGCCCATAGATACTATTGCTGCGGTAATAACCATGGGAGCAAGGGCAGAAGACTTGGCAAAGCTGGATCTTGCTTACGCACCGCCTTTTTCTATGGCAGTTGGTTCGACGATTCTGTCTGCCAATGTCCTGCTGAATAAGCTGAATAAAAGGATGGAGTCCGTTAAAGCTCCGGTTATGCCGGACATACTTGAGAAAGGCGGCATCAATGTGCTTGATGTGAGGGAAGAGGAGGAATTCTTCATATCCGCAATTCCCGGTTCAAGAAATATTCCCATGAATGAACTTGAAGCCAGGATAGACGAGATTGATAAAAGCAAAGAAACAATAATTCTGGTATGCAAGGTAGGCAGAAGAGCATATCTGTCATATCTCAGGCTGAAGAAGCTGGGGTTTACAAACTTAAGGATTCTGGAAGGCGGAATCTGCGCTTATCCGTATAAGTTAGTATAAAGGAGGAGATACAAATGGCTGAAAAATACATTAATGCAAGAGGGCTTCAATGCCCCGGGCCCGTAGTTGAGCTTTTCAAGGTCGCAAAGGTATCTGAAAGCGGCGATTTGATTACAATAGAGGTTACGGACATGGCTTTTAAGAAAGATATTGCGGCCTGGTGCAGAAAGACCAATAATGAGCTGGTAAGTCTTTCTGAAGAGAATGGGATAATTAAAGCAGTGATACGGAAAGGGTAAGGTACAATTATGAGCAGGAAAACAATGATAATGTTCAGCGGGGATCTGGATAAAGCCATGGCAGGGCTTATAATTGCCAACGGAGCTGCTGCTATGGGTGATGAGGTGACGATGTTTTTCACATTCTGGGGCCTGAACATTTTGAGAAAGGCACAGAAGATTAAAGTCAGGAAGTCCTTTATGGAAAAAATGTTCGGCTTTATGATGCCCAGGGGAGCTGACAAGCTTGGGCTCTCAAAGATGAATATGGGCGGTATGGGCACATTAATGATGAAGGGCATAATGAGGAAGAAGAGAGTGAGCAGCCTGCCTGAGCTTATCGAAAGTGCACAGGACTTGGGTGTGAAGTTCATAGCCTGTACCATGTCCATGGATGTAATGGGTATTAAGCCTGAGGAACTGATTGACGGAGTGGAATATGCAGGGGTTGCCACATACCTGGGAGAAGCGGATGAGGCAAATGTTAACTTGTTTATTTAATTTCCATAAACTCCTCTGTATTTTGGCTCCAGCATAGCCGCGATTTTTTTCATAGAGTAGGTCGCGCATATTTCTTCCCAATCTTCATCCCCGGGTTGTTCATTCTTCGCAGGAAGAGTAAAAGGCTCTCCAATTTTGACTGTGACCCTTGCCCTATGGAGCTTCTCACCGGCCATGTCGTTGTCGTTGATGGGAAGAACTATTTCAGTGCCTTCCAGGGCAATGGGCACTACAGGCACCTTTGCCAGTTTTACCAAGAGAATGAAACCCTTCTTTACACTTATAAGGGAGCCCGTCCTGCTGCGTGTACCCTCGGGGAAAATGACAATTGAGCCACCGGAGCCAAGATGCTTCAGGGCAGATTTCAAAGCACTTTTGTCGGGGCTGCCCG
>DAOLPD010000077.1:0-12994 GCA_035417425.1 Bacillota bacterium | reverse complement strand
TTTACCTCACGTAAATCCCACGGATTTTACTGCGTATCTTCACTTGATTCTGTTGCCCAAAGCCAATAAGTGCTCGCTGATATACAAGGCTAGTGCTCTGTATAATGATACATAACCAAGCAAGAGCTTGTATAGTATAGCAGGGCACACTTTTATGTATTTTGGCAACAGGCCTCTGATATGGCTTTGGTAAAAAGTTCCTATACTGTCTCTTGCGGATGGTTATGCAAACTTCAAATGTGGTGCATTCTTCTTTTATTTTGCATAAACCCATTGCATTTTTTAAAATCCGGTGAATATAGTATATATTTATTGTTAAAAACTAATATGCTATAATATGCGTAAATGTATAAAACTCATTCGGTACAATCATAAAGATTAAAGGGGCACAAAGGAGGACGCCGTATATGGCAGGGGACAGGCAAAAACATATAAGGAATTTCTGTATAATTGCACATATAGATCATGGAAAATCGACTCTGGCCGACAGGCTGATAGAAAAAACAGGAGTTATTTCCGCCAGGGATATGGAGGAACAGGTGCTTGACAATATGGCCCTTGAAAGAGAGAGAGGAATCACCATAAAGCTTCAATCGGTCAAGTTGAACTATAAGGCTCAGGATGGAGAGGAATACATATTGAATCTGATTGACACCCCGGGCCATGTGGATTTTACGTATGAAGTCTCCAGAAGCCTGGCTGCCTGCGAAGGGGCCGTTCTTGTGGTGGATGCCACCCAGGGTATTGAAGCGCAGACACTGGCTAATGTATACCTGGCCCTGGATAACAATCTGGAGCTGTATCCGGTAATAAATAAAATCGATCTTCCCAGCGCAGATCCGGAGTTCGTAAAAAAGGAAATCGAGGATGTAATCGGCCTTGATGCCTCAAATGCCGCATTGGTATCAGCCAAGGAAGGAATTAATATCGAAGAGGTGCTGGAAGGAATAGTGAAGTATATACCCCATCCTGCCGGAGATGAGGATGAGCCTTTGAAAGCTTTGATTTTTGACTCCTTCTATGACAGCTATAAAGGGGTTATTGCCTATATAAGAGTAATGGACGGGATATTGAAGCCCGGAATGAATATGAGAATGATGTCAAACGGCAAGGAATACGAAGTGGTGGAGGTAGGCACCCTGAAACCCTGGCTGAACCCTACCGGCCTGCTTATGGCAGGAGATGTGGGTTATGTAACAGCCAGTATAAAGAATGTAAAGGATGTCCGCGTGGGCGATACAATTACCGATGCGGATAATCCCTGCAAGGAAGCGCTTCCGGGCTACAGGAAGGTTACTTCAATGGTGTATTGCGGTATTTATCCTGCAGACGGAGCAGATTACGACAATCTTAAGGATGCCCTGGAAAAGCTGCAGCTTAATGATGCAGCACTGCTTTATGAGCCGGAGACTTCTATTGCACTGGGCTTTGGCTTCAGATGCGGCTTCCTGGGGCTTCTGCACATGGAGATAATACAGGAGAGGCTGGAAAGGGAATATAATCTTGATCTTGTGACTACCGCACCAAGTGTAATATATCATATTACCAAAACCAACGGAGAAAAGCTTGAGGTTTCAAATCCAACAAACCTGCCCGCTCCCCAGGAGATAGAATATATGGAGGAACCCATTGTTAAGGCCACTATAATGACTCCTACGGAATACGTAGGAGCGATTATGGAGCTTTGCCAGAACCGCAGGGGCACCTTCAGGGATATGCAGTACATGGAGGAAAAAAGAGCCATACTCAATTATGATTTACCTCTGAATGAGATAATATACGACTTCTTTGACGCATTGAAATCCAGGACTAAAGGCTACGCCTCCTTTGACTATGAGCTGAAGGGATATGAAAAGTCAGACCTTGTTAAGCTGGATATACTGCTTAATACAGAAGCGGTTGATGCACTTTCCTTTATAGTACACAAGGATAAGGCATATGCCCGGGGAAGGTCAATGGCTGAAAAGCTTAAGGAGGTAATTCCGAGACAGATGTTTGAGATTCCCATACAAGCGGCCATCGGAACAAAAATTATTGCCAGGGAAACTGTAAAGGCATTGCGCAAGGATGTACTGGCGAAATGCTACGGCGGAGATATTACAAGAAAAAAGAAGCTTCTTGAAAAACAGAAGGAAGGAAAGAAGAGAATGAGGCAGGTGGGAAGTGTGGAGCTGCCCCAGGAAGCCTTTATGTCAGTCTTGAAGCTGAATGATTAAAGAGGGTGAGCAAATGAAGGAAGTGGGTTTGTACATCCATATACCTTTCTGCAGGAGCAAGTGCCTGTATTGTGACTTCAATTCCTTTCCATGCAGGGAGGATGATGCGCCGGAGTATACGGAAGCGCTTCTCCGGGAACTTAACGCATATCAGGAAAGGTACAATTTTATTTACAAGACAGTATTCATCGGTGGGGGAACTCCCACCGTTATTAATTGCAGGCTTATAGGTGAAATAATGGATAAGATTGCGCCGCGGATTAAAGCCGGAGCAGAAATCAGCATGGAGTCCAACCCTGGTACTGTAACCTTTGATACATTGAGGTACTATAGAAGTCTTGGGATAAACAGGCTCAGCATAGGCCTGCAGGCGTGGCAGGCAGGACTGCTGAGAGGCTTGGGAAGGATTCACACGGCCGGGGACTTTTTAAATGCCTACTATTGGGCAAGAGAATCCGGATTTGACAATATAAATACCGATTTGATTTTTGCTCTTCCCAATCAGACCTCCGATATGTGGAAAGAAACTCTGGATAAGGTTATAAGCATAGGCGCGGATCATATTTCCTGCTATAGTCTTATACTGGAAGAAGGCACCGTATTTTATAATTTATATAAAGAAGGTAAATTGCAGCTGCCTGACGAGGAATCAGACAGGGAGATGTACAGAATTGCAGTGGATACGCTGGGTTCCAACGGCTACCGCCAATATGAGATATCCAACTTCGCCCGGAAGAGCATGGAATGCAGACATAATCTCGTGTATTGGAGAAATGAGGAATACCTTGGCGTTGGAGCCGGAAGCCACTCCAAGCTGGAGGGGAGAAGGTTCTGGAATCATAAAGATATTGACCGGTATATCAGCTTGGTCACGGAAGGAAAACTGCCGGTGGAAGGGCAGGAGGAATTATCCGTCGATGAGGACATGTGGGAAACGATATTTCTGGCACTGCGGCTCAATGAGGGGTTGGATATGGCAGGCTTTAACAGTAAATACGGGGTTGACTTCCGGACGAGATACGGCAGCCAACTAAAAAGGCTCATGGCTCAAGGCCTTGTATTTATTGAATCAGACAGGCTGAAGCTGACAAAAAAAGGGATAGACCTGTCTAATTCTGTTTTTGTGGAATTCGCATAATTCTTCTGATAAGCAGAAAAAAATTGTAAAACCTATTGACAAAAATATGTGACAATGTTATTTTAAAGACAGAATTAGCACTCAATACAGTAGAGTGCTAACAAGGGCGGTGATATTGATGGATATGGGAAGCAGGAAAAGACTTATATTGCAAGCTATAATAGAAGATTATATAAACTCCGCAGAGCCTGTCGGATCAAGGACAATATCCAAGAAGTACCTGACGGGGACCAGCCCTGCTACAATAAGAAACGAGATGTCTGATCTTGAGGATATGGGATATATTGAACAGCCCCATACATCAGCCGGAAGAATTCCCTCAGACAAAGGCTACAGACTTTACGTAGATAAGATTATGAAGCAGAATACAATTAATGAGGCTCAAAGGGAAATGATAAAGAGGGAGTTCATTGAATCCCTGGGAGAGATTGACCGGCTGATAAAGCATGCCTCAAAGCTGCTTTCACAGATGACTCAATATACATCCATAGTGATGGCTCCTCAGTTCCGCAGAACCAGCATAAAGCAGGTGCAGCTTCTCAGGATAGACAGAGCAGTAGTATTGGCGGTAATAGTAACAGATGCGGGGATAATAAAGAACAGTGTCCTAAGATTGAAGCAGGATATTCAGCCGGATATCCTCGTCAGAATAACCAATATGATTAATGACAAGATGGCGGGGCTGAATGTAGAGGACATAGAAAGATTTGACCTTCAAGACATGCTGAACAATTCCCTCGGACACAGTGAAATAATTGAACAGGTGGTGCCTGAGCTTATACAGACATTGTTTTATTCCGACACTTCAGAAGTGTACCATGATGGAGTTTCCAACATATTGAATCTTCCGGAATACAGCGATATCAAAAAAGCAAGGGATTTCCTCAATACAATGGAAGAAAGGGAACTGCTGTTTAGAGTGCTGAATGATGTTCGTGAGGATGTAAAAATAAGCATCGGCAAGGAAAACAACCTTGAACAGTTCAAGGAATGCAGCCTTATAACGGCAACCTATAAGATTGACAACAAAGTTATCGGCTCGGTTGGGATAATTGGCCCGACAAGGATGGAATACTCCAAAGCCATTTCTATTGTTGAGTGTATGACAAATAATCTCAGTGAGATATTGACGAATATTCTCAAGAGGTAATCTTAAATATAAAACTTAAAGGTGGTCAGATGAATGAAGCAAAAAAAACAAAAAGAAGAGGAAAATCCGCAGGTCAATAATAAGGCTGAAGAGAATACGGCTGAAGAGACTTCTGCACAAGCAGAAGAAGCAGTTCCCGAACAGATGGCGGAGACTGATAACAAAGAGATTCTCGAACTGAAAAGGCAGTCTGATGAATACTACAACAGACTCCTCAGAATGCAGGCAGATTTTGAAAACTATAAAAAGAGAATAGCAAGGGAAAGGGAAGACATGTACAATAACGCCCTTGAAACTATAACCGCACAGCTGCTGCCGGTTGTGGACAATATGGAAAGGGCAGTGGATGCGTTCAGAAAGGATAAACTGGATGAACAATACATCTCCGGAGTGGAAATGGTCTGCAATCAGATCATAGATATTCTTGGAAAGAATGGCGTCAAAGAAATTGAAGCCATGGATAAGGACTTTGACCCTAATCTTCACCATGCTGTAATGCAGGTGCCCGGTGAGGATGAGGATGAAAATAAAATAAAGGAAGTATTTCAAAAAGGATACATCCTGGGAAACAAAGTAATCAGGCCTTCACTTGTAAAGGTGTCGGTGAAGCAATAAGTGCTAAAAGTATAAGGAGGAAGCAATAAATGGCAAAAGTAATAGGTATTGACCTGGGAACTACAAACTCTTGTGTCGCTGTTATGGAAGGCGGAGAGCCGGTAGTAATTCCAAATGCTGAAGGCGGAAGAACAACGCCCTCGGTTGTAGGATTCTCAAAAACAGGAGAAAGGCTTGTGGGCCAGGTTGCAAAAAGACAGGCAGTTACAAATCCGGAGAGAACTGTTATATCAATAAAAAGGGAAATGGGAACTAATTTCAAAGTAAATATTGACGATAAAAGCTATACCCCTCAGGAAATATCCGCAATGATTCTCACAAAGCTCAAACAGGATGCGGAAGCTTATTTGGGTGAGAAGGTCACACAGGCTGTTATAACCGTACCTGCATATTTCAGCGACAGCCAGAGGCAGGCAACAAAGGATGCAGGAAAGATAGCCGGCCTTGAAGTGCTCAGGATAATCAATGAACCGACGGCAGCATCGCTGGCATACGGCCTTGATAAGGAAGAAAATCAGAAAATATTGGTATACGATTTGGGCGGCGGTACCTTCGATGTATCGATACTGGAGCTTGGAGACGGGGTATTTGAAGTATTGGCAACGAACGGCAACAACAGGCTTGGCGGTGACGATTTCGACCAGAGGGTAATAAATTATCTTGCCGATGAGTTCAAGAAGGACAGCGGAATTGACCTGCGCAATGACAGGATGGCAATGCAGAGGCTTAAGGAAGCTGCTGAAAAAGCGAAGATTGAGCTTTCGGGAGTGCTTCAGACAAATATAAATCTACCGTTTATTACTGCTGATGCAAGCGGACCGAAGCATCTTGACGTTACCCTTACAAGGGCTAAGTTCGACGAGCTTACCCACGATCTGGTGGAGATGACAATGGAGCCTGCAAGGAAAGCCCTGGCAGACGCAGGCCTCACAGCAGACAAGTTGAGCAAAGTGATATTGGTAGGCGGTTCAATAAGAATACCTGCGGTTCAGGAAGCCGTGAAGAAACTGACAGGAAAGGAACCATACAAGGGCATAAACCCTGACGAATGCGTTGCAATTGGTGCTGCGATACAGGCTGCAGTGCTGACAGGAGAAGTCAAGGATGTACTGCTTCTTGATGTTACTCCTCTTTCGCTTGGAATAGAGACATTAGGCGGAGTATTCACAAAGCTTATAGAAAGAAATACAACCATACCGACAAAAAAGAGCCAGATATTCTCTACAGCCGCTGATGGACAGAGCAGCGTTGAAATACATGTGCTGCAGGGTGAAAGGGAAATGGCCGCTTACAACAAGACACTGGGAAGGTTCCAGCTTAGCGGGATACCTCCTGCTCCAAGGGGAGTGCCTCAGATAGAGGTAACCTTTGATATAGACGCTAACGGTATCGTACATGTATCTGCAAAAGACCTGGGCACCGGAAATGAGCAGAAGGTGACGATTACAGCAAGTACCAATCTTTCTGACAGTGATATCGATGCAGCGATAAAAGAAGCAGAAAAGTTTGCTGCAGAAGATAAAAAGAGAAAAGAAGAGGTTGAAGTAAGGAATAATGCAGACAGTCTTGTATATCAGACGGAAAAGAACCTTAAGGATCTGGGAGACAAACTAAGCAGTGAAGACAAAGCAAGAATTGAAGCCGAACTGAACAATGTTAAGGAAGCCTTGAAGGGAACCGATACAGAAGCAATAAAAACTGCTTCTGAGGAACTTACAAAGGTATTCTATGACATATCGGGCAAAATATATCAGGCTAATGCGGGGGCCCAGGGGCCTGCCGGAGAAGCCCCGCAGGATGACAACACTGTAAATGCCGATTATAAGGTTGAAGACGACAAGTAATTAGTGATATAATATGCGCGAGCGCATATTATATCGATTATCTGATGCCAGTGCGATTTTTTGCTCCGCAAAACGCACATGTGCATATCATAAAATCAATAGATTTTATGATACGATTATTGCGGTTTAAAGGTACTGAGCAGGATACTTTTATAGTTTCCTGCTCAGTTATGATAATTATGGATACGAGAATGGCGTCATTATTCATAGACTGGTTTATGTAAAGGTGGAGAAGAAATGGCATCAAAAAGAGATTATTATGAAGTATTAGGCATAGATAAGTCAGCTTCTGAAGAAGATATAAAAAAAGCATACAGAAAGCTTGCAAAGAAATACCATCCTGATATGAACCAGGGTGACAAAAGTGCGGAAAGTAAATTCAAAGAACTGAATGAAGCTTATGAAGTATTGAGCGATAAGGACAAAAAAGCCAGATACGACCAATTCGGCCATGCGGGAGTGGATCCCAACGGGTTCGGAGGAGCCGGAGGAGGTTTTGGAGGCTTCGGAGGCTTTGGCGGATCAACAGGTACCGGCGGTTTTGAAGACATATTCGATATGTTCTTCGGCGGAACCGGAGGCTTTGGCAGCACTGGAAGCGCCAGGAGGAAATCCGGCCCTCAGAAGGGTGCGGATCTTAAGTACGAGCTTGAGATAGAGTTTGAAGAAGCAGCCTTTGGAGTAAAAAAGGATATACATGTAACAAGGAATGAAACCTGTAATGACTGCAAAGGCACGGGAGCAAAAGCCGGAACCAGCCCTGAGACCTGCAAGACATGCGGAGGAAGCGGTGAAGTAAGGTATACCCAGAGCACTGTTTTTGGAAGAGTTGTGAATGTAAGGACTTGTGACGAGTGCCATGGGGAAGGCAAGGTCATTAAGGAACCTTGTCCCCAGTGTAAGGGCAGGGGCAGCATAAGAAGGAGCAGAAAGATTACTATTGATATACCAGCCGGCGTCGATACCGGTTCTGTGATGCCGCTTAGAGGAGAAGGAGAACCGGGTTCAAGAGGGGGCTCCAACGGCGATCTGTATATTTATATGAGAGTGAAACCCCATAAGCTGTTTAAGAGAGATGGCATAAACCTGTACAGCGAAATGCCTATTTCCTTTACTCAGGCAGCTCTGGGGGATGAGATAGAAGTGAATACCCTTGAGGGAAAGGTGAAGTACACAATACCGGAGGGTACTCAGACGGGTACTACTTTCAGGATCAAGAATAAGGGTGTTCCAAGCCTGAAGAGCAAAGTGAGAGGGGATCTCTACTTCACAGTCAAGGTAAGTGTACCAAAGAAGCTCAGCGAGAAGCAAAAGGAGCTGCTAAGACAGTACGCTGCGATAAGCGGAGATGATATTGAGGACCAGGGGAAATCCTTCTTTGATAAGGTCAAGGATGCTTTTGGAAAATAACGAAAAGCTCGGTGATGCCGGGCTTTTTATGCATATATTGTAAATATTTATCTTATTATATATAATGTAAAGATGACGAATTGTAACATAGAGTACAAGCCCTGAATATTTTTATTGTAAGAGGATGATAGTTTGAAGTACATAGAATTGCAGATAATAACAACCACCGAGGCATCGGATGCGGTATCCGAGATATTGTATAGTGAAGGAGCAAGCGGGGTGCTCATAGAGGATCCCAATGACTTCAATGCATTGAATAAGAATGAAAAAAGCTGGGATTATGTTGAAGAAGAGTTGATAGAGCTGATGGGGAAGGATGCCAGGGTAAAGGGATATTTTCCTTCCGGGGAATTTAACGAAACCATACTGAAATCCATAGCTGACCGCGTTGAAAAGCTTGAAGGATTCGGCCTGAATAAGGGGAAAGGCACTGTTTCCACACGGGAGGTAAGTGACGAAGACTGGGCAAACGCGTGGAAAAAATATTACAAGCCGGCGAAGATAGGGGAACGGGTAGTAATCAAACCGACCTGGGAGGAATATAAGGCAAAGGCCGATGAGGTAGTAATTGAGCTTGACCCCGGGATGGCTTTTGGTACAGGAACACATGAAACAACAATTATGTGCATGAAGCTTTTAGAGAAGTATGTCAAGGACGGCAGCACGGTTTTTGACGTGGGCTGCGGCTCCGGAATACTCGGAATAACGGCTGCCAGGCTTGGCGCCGGGAAAGTGGTCTGTGTGGATATTGACGAGGTCTCCTGCAGAGTCAGCAGGGAAAACGCAGAAATGAACAAGGTTGCCGAAAAGGTGGATGTAAGATGCGGGAACCTTCTGAATGTGGTGTCCGGCAAGGCTGATGTCATAATTGCGAATATAATAGCTGATATAATCATTTCCTTCAGTGAAGACGCAATGAGTTTTCTTACCAGGGGAGGCATATTCATTTCCTCCGGAATCATAAGGGATAGAAGGGATGATGTTTTGAGCAAGCTCAGAGAAGAAGGCTTTAATATTCTTGAAGTGATGGAAATGGGAGAATGGTGCGCCATAGCGGCAGAAGGGGATTAGCATGCATAGATTCTTTGTTAAAAAGCAGAGTATTTTAAAAGACAGGATTATCATTTCCGGAGAAGATGTTCAACATATATCTAAAGTGCTTCGTTTAAAGTGCGGTGACAGGATAGTGCTGTGCGACGGGGAGGGAACCGATTATATTGCAGCTATTGAAAGCATGGCTAAGGATTCAATAGGCACAATGATACTGGAAAAGGAAGCATCAAAGGGGGAGCCGGATATTGACGTGGTACTGTATCAGGGCATACCCAAGTCAGCCAAAATGGATATTATTATTCAGAAGTGCACTGAAATGGGTATTAAGAGAATCGTTCCCGTAATTACTTCCAGAACTGTAGTAAGGCTTGAATCCGAAAAGGATGAAATGAAGAAAGCAGAAAGATGGGCTAAGATAGCGGAGGAAGCCGCAAAACAAAGCGGCAGAGGGATAATCCCTGATATCGGTATGCCTGTGGCTCTGCATCAGGCCCTAACTGATGCAGCCGGGCTGGATCTTGTAATCATACCCTACGAATTGGAAGCCGGTATTCCGGTTAAGGAAGCACTAAGCAAAAACAAAGCCGGAAGCATAGGTTTTTTCATAGGCCCGGAAGGAGGCTTCGAGCCTTCTGAGGTGGAAAAAGCAAAAGAGATGGGAGCGGTACCGGTAACGTTGGGCAGAAGGATACTTCGCACAGAAACAGCGGGAATTGCGGTACTCACAAGCATAATGTACGAGTATGATCAGATGAAGTAGGAGGAAATCCATTGAAAAAAGCGGCATTTTATACACTTGGCTGCAAGGTTAACCGGTATGAGACGGAAGCAATGACAGAGAGCTTTGAGAATGCAGGCTACGAGATTGTAGATTATTCCGAATTTGCGGATGTATATATAATTAATACCTGCACAGTAACCAATATGGGAGACAGGAAATCCAGGCAGATAATAAGAAGAGCCAAGGAAAAGAATCCTGAAGCCCTTGTTGCTGTCGTGGGCTGCTATTCACAGATAGCTCCGGGAGAAGTACTTGAGATACCGGAAGTAAGCCTGGTAGTCGGCACGGATGAACGCAGCAGAATGGTAGAATTGGTTGAATACGCAATGAAAAAAGAAGAAAAGCTTAATATGGTTAATGACATTATGAAAGTAAGGGAATTTGAAGAGATGCCCATTAAGAGCTACAAGAGCAGGACAAGGGCATTTCTTAAAATACAGGAAGGCTGCGACCAGTACTGCACATATTGCATAATTCCATATGCCCGGGGACATATAAGGAGCCGCAAACCGGACAGTATAATAGCCGAAGTAAAAGAGCTGGCAGAGAACGGCTTCAGGGAGATAGTGCTGACGGGAATACATGTTGCTTCTTACGGTAAGGACCTGGGGAATACTTCTTTGATTGATATAATTGAAAAGGTTCATGAAATAGACGGAATCCGGCGTATTCGGATGAGTTCCGTAGATCCCAATGTAATGACTGACGGATTCATTGAAAGGCTCAGCCGCCTTCCGAAAATATGCGGACATTTCCATCTTTCTCTTCAAAGCGGATGTGATGAGACCCTTAAGAGGATGAACAGAAAGTACACAACCGGGGAATACAGAAGGGTAGTGGAAAAACTGAGAGAAGTATTTGCCGATGTTGCAATTACAACGGATTTGATTGTAGGATTTCCGGGAGAGACAGAGGAGGAATTTCAGAAAACGGTTGATTTTGTTGACGAGATTGCCTTCAGCGGGATGCATGTTTTCAAATACTCACAAAGATCCGGCACTCCGGCAGCAAAGTATGAGCATCAGGTGAAGCCGCAGGTGAAGGATGCAAGAAGCAAGGTAATAACAGCAATTGCCAAAAAAAATGAAGAAAAATTCAAAAAAGCTTTTATCGGGCGCAGCAAGCCGGTTCTGTACGAGCAGCCATTTGATGGTCAAAAATCTCTTTTTGAAGGCTTGACAGATAATTATATAAGGGTCGTTTCTGAATCACAGGAAGATATAAAGGGAAAAATAATTGAAACAGTTCTCATGGAATTAAAGGAAGATTATATGACGGGAAGTATATATTAATTTATTCATTTGTGCAGGATTTAAGAGAATTTTGTTGAATATCAAAAGTATGTCATAGATTGTTGATATTGCAAGGTGTTATTTAAGAAAAAGCCTGACTGGACTAAGGAGGTGAAGTGATGAGCGATTGCATTTTTTGCAAAATTATAAATGGAGATATTCCCTGCAGCATGGTTTATCAGGATGAAACAGTATTAGCTTTCAAGGATATCAACCCACTTGCTCCGGTTCATGTTTTGGTTGTTTCTAAACAGCATATTGAGTCTGCCCAGGCTTTGAATGAGAGCAACTCACAGATTGCGGCACATATTTTCAGCAAAATTCCGGGCATAGCAAAGGAATTAGGTATAGCGGAAAGCGGCTACCGTGTAATTACCAATATCGGAAAAGATGGTGGGCAGGCAGTACCGCATCTGCACTTTCATATACTGGGCGGCCGCAAGCTTGAAAACACTTTGGGGTAGCCTAAGTCAAAAACCTGTTATTGACACTAATTAATCAAGTAATGTATAATAAACTGAGTATTTTATCGTATTCAGCAGAGTAAATCGGCGGATATGATAATAGTTTTGATTTATCCCACTTAGTAACGCAGTATAGCAATATACTGTAAGGATTGTTACCAGCGGAGGGAGGGAAATGTATGTCTGAAATTAGAGTTGGTGAAAACGAAACTCTTGAAAGCGCTCTTAGAAGGTTCAAAAAGAAATGTGCCAGGGCTGGGGTTTTGGCAGAGGTTAGAAAAAGAGAGCATTATGAGAGCCCAAGTGTAAAAAGAAGGAAGAAATCTGAAGCTGCAAGAAAAAGAAAAACAAAATAAAAGAAGGTTGATGTGAATGTCCCTCAAGGAAGTATTACAGGAAGACCTTAAGTCTGCAATGAGAGAAAAAGATGTTATAAGGAAAAATGTTATTACCATGGTGAGAGCCGGTATATTGCAGATTGAAAAGGACAAGAAAATTGAGCTGGATGATGAGGGTATTATAGAGGTAATTGCCAAAGGAGTTAAACAGAGGAAGGATTCGATACCTGACTTTGAAAAAGGCAACAGGCCCGACCTGGTTGAAAATATTAATAAAGAAATTGGTATACTGATGGGTTATTTGCCGCAGCAGCTTACCGAGGAAGAGCTCAACCAAATAGTTTCAGATACGATTTTTGAAGTAGGCGCTCAGAGCATGCAGGATTTAGGCAAGGTGATGAGTGCACTGATGCCCAAAGTAAAGGGCAAGGCTGACGGCAAATTGGTTAATTCAATTGTAAGACAGCATTTACAAAGATAAAAAAACGGAAATCAAGACATGGGGACGTTTCCCCTGTCCCACTTTCAGTGAGACACGCGAAACGTCCCCATGTCTTTTTCTTTATGAGTTACCTAGACATAAAGGGTGAGTCTGCTTTTTAAAAACCGAGAACAAATTGACACTGCCAATATTCATACTTAGAGTATAATTTTCATTGGCAAAATAAAAGGCAAAAATAAAGGGAAGAGGCA
>DAOLPD010000076.1:0-13020 GCA_035417425.1 Bacillota bacterium | reverse complement strand
AAAGGAGCGGGGCTTATGACTGATAAAGTCATCGAGAGCAACAATGTTACCGTATACGGGACGGTAACTTCCAAACCGGAATTCAGCCACGAAATGTACGGCGAGGGTTTTTATACGGTATATCTAGAGGTTCCGAGGCTTAGTGATATTTCCGATACGCTTCCGATAACGATATCGGAGAGACTTGTGCAAGGGCTCAATATTGATGTGGGGTCAACTCTTCTTGTTGAAGGGCAGCTTAGATCATACAATAAATATCATGAAGGGAATAATAAACTTATACTTACTGTATTTGCGAGAAATTTGAAGACAACTGACCAGGATGTAAAGAATCCAAACCAGATTTATCTGGACGGCTATATATGCAAGAAGCCTGTATACAGGACTACGCCCTTTGGACGCGAGATAACGGATATGCTGCTGGCCGTTAACAGGCCATATAACAAGTCTGACTACATACCGTGCATTGCATGGGGCAGAAATGCAAGATATTCGGAAAACTTGAAGGTAGGAGACCGGATTAGGATTTGGGGCAGGATACAAAGCCGCGATTATCAGAAAAAAATATCAGAGGATGAGGTAATAACCAGAACGGCATATGAGGTATCAATCTCGAAAATGGAAGTGTTCGGCGGGGAAACGGAAGAGAAAAAAGATAATTCAGATGAAGAACCGGAGGAATAGAAGGAAAAGCGCAGGGACAATGCGCTTTTTTTATTTTCTATTTATATTTGAAATATTTTATATAGAAGTTATAATTAACTATATGGATAAGCATATAAAAAGGAACGGAGGGGTAGAGTCTATGAAGCTTGAAAAGGGGCTTGTTCAGGTATATATGGGAAACGGAAAAGGCAAGACAACTGCAGCATTAGGCCAAGGGTTGAGATCCTGCGGAAGAGGACTGAAAGTATGCATGGTTCAGTTTTTAAAGGGCGGAGATACAGGGGAGCTCCATAGTGTCGAGAAGCTGTATCCTTTGTTTGAAATATTCCGTTTTGAAAAGGAAAGAGGCTTTTTCTGGACACTTTCCGAACATGAAAAGCGCGAACTGAAGGAGGATATTGACAAAGGATTTGAATTCATAAAAAAAGTGGTGCAGGAAAATTTGTGTGATGTACTTATAATCGATGAATTGTTAGGTGTGCTGGAAAACAAGCTGCTGGAAGTCAATGATGTACTTGAGCTTCTTAAGTCAAAGCCTGTAAATATGGAAATTATTATCACCGGAAGGAAAGCTCCGAAGGAAATAATCGACGCGGCGGACCTGGTAACAGAAATGAAGGAGATCAAGCATTATTTCAGCAGCGGGATTCCTGCAAGGGAAGGCATCGAATCATAGATAATGAAAAGCGGGGATAGAATGATTTCTATGAATAAAGTATATAAAAGCAAATTCAAATATGTTCCGATTCTGATTATGATAGTACTGGGCGCTTCGTTGGGAGGGATAGCCTTTAATGCATTTTTGATCCCCCATAAGCTTTTAAGCGGAGGCGTCAGCGGAGTAGCACTGATATTAAATTACGTTTTTGGGCTGAATCCCGGAGTACTCATATTTATATTCAATATTCCGATATTTCTTGCGGGATACAAATTTATGGACAAGGAATTTATGCTGCTAAGCCTTGTCGGAATGACGGTTTTTTCCGTTTCCATTGATATGTTCTCATTTCTGAAAGAAATTGTTTATATTGATGATACGTTGTTGTCCTGTCTGTACGGGGGTGTGCTGAACGGGATTGGAATGGGCATTGTGTTTAGAAATAGGGCATCCCAAGGCGGAGTTGATATTATCGCAGTTATATTCAAGAAGTATTATTCCATGAATATTGGAAAAACTTCATTAATAATAAATATAATAATAATAGGAATTGCCTCACTCTTTTTCGGACTGGAGCCTGCAATGTACACATTGGTATCAATGTATGTGGCATCTACAGTGCTGGACAAAGTACAGCAGGGCTTTGGAAGCAGTAAATCAGTCATGATTATTACCGACAATGAGCAGCAGGTTGCAGATGCAATACTAAAAACTCTTGACAGAGGGGTTACTTATCTGGAGGGGGAAGGAGCCTACACAGGGAATAAAAAGAGGGTCATATACTGTATAGTAGCACTGAAGCAGCTGGCTAAGCTGAAGCAGATAGTTAACGAGATAGACAGCAGTGCTTTTATGGCGGTAAGCGATACAGCAGAGGTTTTGGGCCACGGCTTCGGTAACAGGGGGATATAAGCAATAGATTCGGGATGCGAAAAGAAAAGCATGTATTGGACAGATGCTCCAATGCATGCTTTTGTTGATGGCAGAATCTTCGCTGATTAAAGATCAAATTCCTTTGCGATAGCTTCAATTGCCTTCTTTTGGTCATCAGGGCTGATAACATATGATATCTTGATTTCTGAAGTTGTTACAATGCTTACAGGTATGTTGTTCTCTGCAAGGAGGTTGAATACTTTAGCAGCAACACCTGACTGAGTGTTCATTCCCAAGCCTACGACAGACAGCTTTGTTATGTTGTCACAGGCTTCATAACTGAAGGTGAATATTTTTTCCTTGAATCTGTCCAGTATCATGGAAGCCTGATAAAGGTCAGTCTTGGGAAGAGTGAAGGATATGCTGACAAGCTTGTTGACCGGGAAGGTCTGGCTTATCATATCAATATTTATGTCTTTGTTAGCGATACTTTGAAATATTTCTGCAATTACCTTGATATCATGGGGTACGCCGTTTAAGGTAATTATTGCTTCGTCATTATTAACTGCCAAGCCGGTTATTGCTGTATTTTCCATAGTATTGTCCATCTCCTTTATGATTGTGCCTGGTATATCACCCGTATTCAGGGCTACAAGAACAGGAACCTTATATTTTTCCGCAAGCTCTATGGATCTTGAATGCATGACACTTGCCCCGGAGCTTGCCATTTCAAGCATTTCTTCATAGCTGATACAGTCAAGCTTCCTTGCTCTTGGATAAAGCCTTGGATCAATGGTATATACACCGTCAACATCAGTATAAATTTCACACTGGGCCCCAAGCTTTGCTGCAAGTGCCACTGCTGTTGTATCTGAGCCGCCTCTGCCAAGTGTAGTAATCTCATTGTATTCATTTACCCCTTGAAAACCTGCAACTATGACAATTTTTCCTTTACTATGCTCTTCACGAATCTTTTCTTCATTAATATCAGATATTTTGGATTTCGTATGAGAGCCGTTCGTTCTTATCCCAACCTGCTGACCAGTAAAAGAAACAGCGTCTGCACCCAAATGGTTAAGTGCAATAGATAATAGTGACATTGAAACCTGTTCCCCCGTCGACATCAAAACGTCCAGTTCCCTTTTATCGGGATCGGGGCTGATTTCATGTGCCATATTTATAAGGTGGTCTGTAGTCTTGCCCATGGCAGAAACTACAATTACCATATCATTGCCTTCAGATTTTCTTTTTACTATGCGTTCTGCTACGTTATTAATCTTTTCGATTGTTTCAACGGAGGTGCCTCCGTACTTTTGTACAATTACTGCCATTTGTGCTCACATCCTAACCTCTTAGATCATCCAGTATTCTTTTCTTATCCTCGTTCATATCCTTAACACTTTTTATCATTCTTGCAGGTATTCCTGCCACAACCGTATCGGGTTCTACATTTTTGGTTACCACTGAACCTGCTGCAACAACTGCTCCCTTTCCTATACGCACACCTTCAAGTACAACAGCATTTGCACCAATAAGGACGTTATCCTCAATGATAACAGGATCGGCACTTGGTGGTTCAAGGACTCCGGCAATCACTGAACCTGCTCCTATATGGCAGTTGCTGCCTATAGTAGCTCTGGCACCAAGTACTGCGTTCATGTCAATCATAGTGTTTTCGCCTATTTCGGCACCGATATTGATAACTGCGCCCATCATGACCACTGCATTCTTGTGTATAAGAACCTTATCCCTTATGACCGCACCCGGTTCAATCCTGGCATCAACATGCCTGGTGTCAAGCAGGGGTATAGCTGAATTTCTTCTGTCGTATTCCAGTTCAAAGCTGCTTATTAAGCTTTTATTGTCTGACAGGAATTTTTCAATATCTGCGTTATCGCCGAACAATACCCAGAAATTATCCGTTCCGTATGCTCTTATGCCGCTCATTGTGACTCCTTTTAAACAGCCGTTGACATAAGCCTTGACAGGTGTTACTTTTTTGGATTCTTTAATATATCTGGCAATTTCATATGGATCAGTAATATCCAATTTTTGATTCATCAAATCAGCTCCTCAAGCATTGTTTTCATGGTGTAATATCCCTTTGGTTTTGAGGCTATATAACGTGCCGCCCTGATCGCACCGCGTCCGAACATGTCACGGGAAAGGGCAGAATGCTTTATTTCGATTACTTCATCCTTTCCGGCGAAAAATACTGTATGTTCACCGGGGATGGTTCCGCCTCTAATAGCGGATATTCCAATCTCATTGGGCTTTCTCTTTTCCCGGATCTTCGACCTGTCATAAACAAACTCAAGGCCGTCACTAATCTGGTTTTTCAATTCATTGGCTATCATCATGGCAGTGCCGCTGGGAGCATCTTTTTTCTCGTTATGGTGCTTTTCAAGTATTTCAATATCGAATTCATCCCCTAAGGTTGCGGCCGCCTTTAAAGCCAAATCAATCAAAACCCTGATGCCGATGCTCATGTTTGCGGATACAAATACAGGTATGGATTCCGATGCCTGCTTCAGCATTTCCAGATCCTTCTCAGAAAGTCCTGTTGTCCCTGTTACAAGGGCTGTGTGATTCTTGACACAATAGTCTACAGTATCGGGTATCATTTCGGGATTTGAAAAGTCCACTACAACATCAGCGTTGACTTCGGCTTCCTTGAAGCTCCGGTATACAGGATAGCTGTTTGGCAGCTTTGAGGGATTTCTTGTCACACCTGCCGCTATGCTTATGTCATCACATCCCTGGGCAAGCCTTGTAATCACCTGGCCCATTTTACCATTGCAGCCGTTTATAATTAGCTTAATCAAACAAGTTACCCCCTTAATTCAAATCCGGAGTTTATCAGTTCGTTCTTCAGCCTGTTCAGGTTGCTTTCTGACATATCAACAAGGGGAAGCCTCAATTTGCCGACATTCATACCCAGAAGATTCATGGCGGTCTTTACCGGAATCGGATTGACCTCACAGAAAAGGGCATCATTCAGCTTCTTTATGTCAAGCTGAAGCTTCATGGCAGTTTTCACATCACCCTTCAGGAAGCTGTCAACCATATCATGCATTATTTTGGGCGCTATATTTGCCACTACCGAAATAACACCGATTCCGCCGACCGAGAGAAGAGGGACCACCTGGTCATCGTTTCCGGAATACATGCAGAAATTCTCATCGCAGAATGTTCCTATTTCAACAACCTGGCTTATGTTTCCGCTTGCTTCCTTTACGCCGTCGATATTCTTGTGGCTGGAAAGAGCCTTTAAAGTATCTGGGTTTGTATTGATTCCAGTCCTGCCTGGGACATTGTAAATTATAACCGGAATGTTTATGGAGTCTGCTATTGCGGTGTAGTGTGCAATAAGGCCTTTTTGCGTGGTTTTATTGTAATAAGGAGTAACGCACAGAACTCCATTGCATCCGACAGATTCAGCATATTTCGACAGTTCTATGGAGTGATGGGTATCGTTGCTTCCGGTGCCTGCAATAACCGGAATCCTGCCGGCAATTCTGTCCACGGTGAATTTATATGCCGCTTTTTTCTCATCATCCGACATTGTGGGTGCTTCACCGGTGGTACCGCATATTATTATTGCATCTGTACCGTTTTCAACATGCCAATCCAATAATTCTCCAAGTTTGCTGAAATCTACTCCATTGTCATTGAACGGGGTAACGATTGCAACCCCGGAACCTTTGAATATTGCCATTTCAGATCCTCCTCACATATATTCATTACTTGCTGCTGATTAACAGCTCAGCTATCTGTACTGCGTTTGTGGCCGCACCCTTTCGGATATTGTCTGCAACCACCCAAAGGTTTACTCCGTAATCTACCGAATAATCCCTTCTTATTCTTCCGACAAATACTTCATCTCTGCCTGATGCATTAGTTGCAAGCGGATAGATGCAGTTTGCCGGATCATCCTGCACAATTATTCCCGGACTGCTGCTCAACAGTTCTTTAAGCTCATCAAGGTCAAAGTCCTTTTCAAATTCCACATTTATTGATTCCGAATGTCCGTTGTAAACAGGTACACGGACAGTAGTTGCCGTGATTCTCAGGCTTTGGTCGTCAAAAATCTTTTTGG
The DNA here is from genome assembly GCA_035417425.1 of Bacillota bacterium. GTDB lineage: Bacteria > Bacillota > Clostridia > Lutisporales > Lutisporaceae > BRH-c25. Next base: position 6,724 of record DAOLPD010000076.1, on the reverse strand, counting down.
TTTCATCGACCATTTTTATTTCTTCCTTCGTATAACCGTTATCCAGGAATACGTCTATATGGGGGAGACAGTTATAGGCGATGTGGTGGGGATATGTTTTTGGAGCATTCCCTTTTATACCCTCCTCCAGATCGACAACTCCTTTTACACCGGTTCCTGAGACAGCCTGGTATGTGGAATATACAATCCGTTTAATCTTATATTTATCATGAAGCGGTTTTAACGCAACCACTGCTTGTATTGTTGAACAATTAGGATTCGAAATTATACCGTTGTGAGCCTTTACCGCCTGAGGGTTCACTTCCGGAACTACAAGGGGAACATGGGGATCCATTCTGAAAGCACTGCTGTTATCTACAACAACAACACCTTTTGAAGCTGCAATGGGGGAATATTTTTTGCTGGTTTCCCCGCCTGCCGAGAACAGCGCAATGTCTATATGCCTGTCGAAGGATTTTTCGTTAAGCTCTTCAACCACATATTCCTTTCCGCTGAAAGTGATTTTGGTGCCTGCAGATTTTGCACTGGCAAAAGCATAAAAGTTAGCTATTGGGAACTGCCTCTCTTCAAGTATCTTGAGAAACATTCTTCCAACCATGCCGGTTGCACCAACAACTGCTACATCATACTTGTTCATTTGATTGCCTCCTTTAAAATTAAAGTGCCAGCCTGGTAAAAAGCTGACACGAAAAAGATATCTATTCAGGAAAAAAACTGAATAAACACACTTATTCATGTATAGCTCTCCACCGGAGATTGTGCATAGACTCACCGGTGACAGTCCGGACCCTGTTTGAGCCAGGACCAGGTCAGAAATCTGTGGCATATTTCCGCCTTCGGCGCTTTTACCTTTCTGGAGATTCGGGAAGCCACATCCCAATTCTGAATGCCCATACTATTTAAAAGCGCGCCTCTATCCTAGAATAGAAACTTTTCTTAAATTAGAATAATACTATCATAGGGTTTAGAACGTGTCAACAGCAAATATTTATTTTTATTCATATATTGCTATGATTATAAATGCAATAGTATTCATACTGCTTAACATTGCAGGATAAAAATTTGAAATGCAGAACCATATAATATACAATATTATATATGAATAACTCGAAAGTACTTTGCAAGGAGTGATACTTTGCTATTTATTGATGATATAGTAGAAGCCCTTATGGATGAGGTTATCTCAGTAAGACGATATTTGCACAAGATTCCGGAAAAGGGACTCAATGAGCATGAAACAACCAGGTACATATATGAATATTTGAAGGATTTGGGTATAAATGCTGAAATAAGTCCGGCAGGAACCGGGGTAATAGCATACATTGAAGGCAGGCCCGGATCAAAGACCATAGCTTTCAGAGCAGATATAGATGCATTATCAATTGAAGAACAGACCGGAGCAGAGTATTGTTCAAAAAATAAGGGCTTTATGCATGCCTGCGGTCATGATGGCCATACTGCTGTGCTGCTTGGCTTTGCTAAATTATTGGCTGGTCTGGGAAATGTATTGGACAATAATGTGCTGCTGGTATTCCAGCCTGCGGAAGAAGGCCCCGGAGGAGCGGAAATAATCGTAAACAATGGGGTACTTGAGAAGTATAACGTAAGCTGCATATTCGGGTTACACATATTTCCGGATATTGAAGAAGGCAAGATAGGCTGCCGGCCAGGAGCACTAATGGCACAGACAGGGGAATTCGATTTGTACGTAGAAGGCAGGAGCTGTCATGGAGCAATGCCTCATAAAGGGAATGACGCCCTTGTTGCGGCTTCAAATGTTCTGTTGGCTCTTAATACCATAGTCAGCAGATTTACGGATCCTTTGGAGCCGGCAGTTGTAACAGTGGGGAAAATGGTTTGCGGTGAAAGGATGAATGTAATCGCAGGTGAAGCATTACTGCAAGGAACCATGCGTGCTTTTAACGATACTACCTATAATACTTTGAAAAACCGTGTGATAAAAATGGCTGATTCCATAAGCGGTGCATACGGATGCAGCTGCAGATATGAAATACGTGATATGTATCCAGCTGTTCACAATGACGAAAGGCTTTACAAAATACTTCGGGAGGATATTGGAGCTGAAGATTTTGTATATATGAATCCCCTTATGCTTGCAGAGGATTTTTCATATTATCAGAGAAGGATACCCGGTTTGTTTTTTATGCTGGGGGCAGGCAACAGGGAGAAGGGCTATATACATCCTCTTCACAGCAACAAGTTCAATTTCAATGATGAAATACTGATTACCGGAGTACAGCTGTTTTATAATTTATTGAGAAAATGTAAGCAATTCCAGTGATTCATGGAATGCAGTACATATGAAGAACAGGAGGTTGGGAAATGGGTAAGATAGTAAAATTTCTTGTTTTGGCTGTTTTGGTAATGACTATGCTTCCGGCGGCTGCATATGCAGACAGTATTGACACCGGCTGGAAAGGCTATGGGCTTTATAACCTTAATAAGTCGGATGTCAGTATTACCAATGAAACAGACAATATTACAATAAACGGAGAAAAAGTTACTGCTGTATACGAATATACTATAAAGTCCAATGCCGATAAGGACATATCAGTTAATTTCGGTATACCCGATAATGGAATTGTAAAGTTCAGTATTTATGACGGGAGCAAATATCTGAACTACAAAACAAGAAATACTTCATACCTCAAGAGTACCTATGGAGCAGAGAATCTTCAGACTCCTGACGGCAGATGGTATTTATTCACTATGGTATTTAAACCCGGGCAAACGAGGTCTATAAGTGTCAGCTTTGAAGCTCAAATGATAAAAGCGGAGAATGATACATACGGATTGAGTTTCTTCAAGGATAGGGGTTATTCCTATGCAATAAATAGTGAGAGAACCTCTATGACTTTGAATCTTTCAGATTTTAAGCCTTATTATATATATGAGCTTGAAGGAGTAAAGGAAGAGCAGATCTCCAATGACGGAGTTGCTGTATTTTCCTTCAGCGGAGACTATGGGAACGGAATATTCCTGAGATACCAGCCTATTGACAAAATGGCATTGGACAGCCTTGGGAAAAGTACGTACAAAAAGCCGAAATCCATAGTCAAAGCCTTCAATGAAAAAAAATATGAGGAAGCACTTGCTCTTTGCAATGAATATATAAACTCACCCTCAGACAGCAGCTTGAATCTTGAACAGGTAAAGTTTATAAGAGCTGAATGTATAAGGCTGTCAGGAAATTATGAAGAGTATTTGAGCACAGTGGAGCAGCTTGACATATCTCAGCTTTATCCGGGAAGGATACGGTTCAAAATATTTCATGACAGGCTGATAGCATATAAAAATACCGGAAATGACGAAGGGGTGAACACGATACTCAAAGAGTTGGTTCCGGAAACTGAGCAAATCTATCCTTTTCTTTATCATTGGCTTGTAAGAAATGGTTACAAGCTTGAAGAAGCTGAGCCGGCTGCAGAAGATGCAGCACCTCAGAAGGATCAGGCTGGTGCTGCTGTAAATAAGGGTTTTGACGTGCTTGGGGCGGTTATTGGTTTTTTCACTTTTATTACTGAAAGCCGATGGACATATGTTATATTAGGCTTCCTTGCCGGATTCATCATCGGAAGGCTTACAAAGAGAAAGAAGAAAAGCAAATCTGTTTATCTTTTTAGGGATTAAAACAGAATAATGCATGAATAAATTCACATAATATTGCTATCCGATGCATTAAAAAACAATTCTTGAGGAAGTGATATTATGAAGTCAAAAAAGGCAAAGAAAAAACAAATCAAACTGACCCCCGAAGATGAAATGAAATATGAAATAGCAAATGAACTTGGTCTTGGAGAGAAGCTGTCTCAAGTCGGATGGGGAGGTCTGACGGCAGAAGAGACCGGAAGGATAGGCGGACTTATCACCAGGAAGAAAAGGCGCTTATCAAGTTGATTAAATGTATAATCACAGCCGCATAATGCGGCTGTTGCTCTTGAGTGCAATCAATGAAAGGATGGGTATCCGATGGAAATTTATAAAAAAGCAGCAGAATTAATAAAAAAATGCAAGCCTTCAGTAGTGCTGACAGGAGCCGGAATTTCTACGGAAAGCGGTATCCCCGATTTCAGAAGCCCCGGCAGCGGACTGTGGGAGAAGGTAGACCCCATGGAGGCTCTGTCAACTGAAGTACTGTATAAAAACCCAAAAAAATTCTATGATTTAGGTTTTAAAATCATAACTTCCATGAAGGATGCTGTTCCGAATAAGGCTCATTATTTAGTTGCGGAACTGGAGGAGAAAGGGCTGGTTAACCTTGTAGTGACGCAAAACATTGACGGATTGCATCATAAGGCAGGCAGCAGAAATGTATATGAGGTTCATGGAACTGCCAGGACCTGCAGCTGTGACAGCTGCGGAGAAACATATGATACCGGCATAATAGAAAAACGGATAAGAGCGGGAGAGATTCCGCCCAAATGCAGATGCAAAGGAATAATACGGCCTGATGTGGTGCTTTTCGGGGACATGCTCCCCAACTGCTTTTACGACAGCATCAGGAAAGTTGAAGAAGCAGAGCTTCTGATAGTAATAGGATCCAGCCTCTCGGTGGCTCCGGTAAACTATCTTGCGGAAATGTGCAACAGGCTTCTGATAATAAATCTGGGAGAGACTAGTTATGACTGGAAGAGTGATCTAATAATAAGGGAAAGCATCTCTTCAGCCTTAGAAAGGATTGTGGGTTTCATATGAGCTGTTATAATGTGCTGGCTGAACTTTACGATATGTTTATGGAGGAAATTGACTACAAAGCCTGGTGCAGATATGTGGAGGATATTTTTAAAAGCTGCGGAGCTAGCCCGGTAAGAGTGCTTGATATTGCATGCGGCACGGGAAATATTACAATTCAAATGTCAAAATCCGGTTATGATGTATGGGGGCTTGACATATCAACTGATATGCTGACTGTTGCAGAGAGCAAAGCAAGAGCTGAGAAGCAGAAAATAACATTTTTGAACCAGGATATGGCAAAGATGAATTTAAAGGAAAAATTCGATGCCGTGCTTTGTATGTGTGACGGTGTCAATTATATCAATGATGAGGAAGCCCTGAAAAATTATTTTAAGCTGGTTTATGAAAGGCTTGAAGAAAGAGGGATTTTCATTTTTGATATAAGCAGTTATTATAAGATCAGATATATAATTGGTAATAATACATTTTACGAAGAAAAAAATAATATGCATTATATTTGGAATAATAGTTTTGACGAAAAATCTGAGACTGTGGAAATGGACTTGATATTTTTTATTCCTGATAACGGGCTCTACAGAAAGTTCAGTGAATATCACATACAGAAAGCTTACAGGAGCGAATACCTGGTCAAGCTGCTGAAAAGTACAGGATTTAAAGAAGTGAACTGCTTCGACGGTTTTAGCTTTAATAAGCCTGATGAGAAAAGCGAAAGAATCTTTTTTGCTGCTTTAAAGAAATAGATTTTGATTGATAATTGGAGGAAATAATGAAGGATTATGTTGTAAGAGGAGCGAGTATTGACGACAGCGTCAGGTTTTTCAGCTGTATTACCACGGAAATGACGGAAGAAGCAAGAAAAATCCATAACTGCAGTCCGGTTTCAATTGCCGCTCTGGGAAGGATGCTGACTGCGGGAAGTATGATGGGAGTCATGCTTAAATCGGATGAGGAAACCTTAACTCTGCAGATAAATGGCAAAGGGCCGGCCGGAAGCATAGTGGTTATATCAGATAACACAGGAATTACAAGAGGATATATCACAAATCCCGATGTTGAATTAATGCATCGGGAGAACGGCAAGCTTGACGTAGGAAGGGCAGTGGGAGTTGACGGTGTCTTAACAGTTATTAAAGATATGGGCATGAAAGAGCCCTATGTGGGGCAAATACCAATTGCAACAGGGGAAATAGGCGATGATATATCGTCGTACTTTGCCGTATCCGAACAGATACCTACAGCTGTGGGCTTGGGAGTTCTGATTGGGATAGACGGCAGCGTAGCCGCATCAGGAGGATTCATAATCCAGCTTATGCCGGAAGCAGATCCCGATACCATAGCAAAGCTTGAAGAACGGCTTGGAAAAATCAGCTCGGTAACGGAAATGATCAGCTCAGGGTTGGATGCTGAAGGTATGATAAAGAATATTTTAGGCGATATTGAACATAAGATACTAGAAAAGAAACAGGTAGGTTACAAATGCAACTGCAGCAGGGAAAGGATGGAAAGGGCACTGATAAGTATTGGGAGGAATGATTTGGAGGAACTTATACAGGAGCAGGGATGCGCGGAAATTGTATGCCATTTTTGCAATAAAAAGTATTTCTTTGAGAAGAATGAACTGATTGAGATGTTTGAAAAAGCATCATCAAGCAGATAATATAGTATGCTAAAGATTATCAAAGGAATTCAGTGCTATAAAATGATAAATGTAAGAAATATTAAAATTTAAGTTTTGACTTTAGATTATCTGTAGGTTATACTAAATGATGTCGCAAGTTCAACGGGGGCATAGCTCAGCTGGGAGAGCATCTGCCTTACAAGCAGAGGGTCATAGGTTCGAGCCCTATTGTCCCCACCAACTTTTTCCGCTTTGCGGAAAAAGACAAACATTCGTTGATTTAATGCGTAGCACTTGCGGAGCAATTTATGACCCGCAGAGTGCAAAATTAAAAGTGGCCCAGTAGTTCAGTTGGTTAGAATGCCAGCCTGTCACGCTGGAGGTCGACGG
>DAOLPD010000075.1:0-13112 GCA_035417425.1 Bacillota bacterium | reverse complement strand
CAGCAAGCCATTTATTGCAACAGATGTTGGAAGCTGCAGAGATTTACTTTACGGAAACGGAGATAACTATGGGGAAGCGGGGCTAATTGTACCTGTGATGGAATCTGAAAAGATTGGTCAAGCAATTGTACAGCTATGCAAGGATAAGGAATTAAGAACTTCTATGGGAAGAAGTGCTTTTAAACGAGTCGCAGAATTTTACTCTAAGGAAAGATTTGTTACAGCATATAAAGAAGTCTATAGTTCATATGGAGGTTAAGCTTATGGCCGGAATAGGGTTCGAATTAAAGAAGTTGTTCAATGGCAAAGGCTTGATTCAAGGTATAAGAGCTTGTTTCCTTTCCATGCTTGTTGCCATAGGACCTACATTACTTTGTATACTTATGATGACAGTATTACAGAAGCTTTTATATAATTGGGGAGCCTCTGTTTTGCAAAGAGAACTCTTTATGGCGACTGTAATTTATTCATTTACATTTTCTTTGATTCTGACCAGTGCATTTACTATGATCTTATCAAGGTATATATCAGATAAAATATATAAAAAGGAATATAAAGATATTCTTCCTTCCTTAAAAGGCGCTATAACCGTATGTATTCTTATAGGATGTATTATCGGTATTGCATTTTACTGGCGGTCACCCTTGAACTTGTTATTTAAATTGGCAGCATATACCCTTTTTATAGAACTGAATATTTTATGGCTTCAAACGCTATATGTATCAGCACTCAAAGATTATATGAAGCTGGTTAAAGGTTTTTTTACCGGTGTTTCCTTTGTCTTCTTATTTTCATATATTTTAGTAAATCTGATGAATATAGATGCAGTTACAGGAGTACTTGCATCGATAGATATAGGTTTCTTCATCATTATACTTTTTTTTGCAAACGGCATACAAAGTTTTTTCTGTCATGAGAGCAGGAAATTTTTCGATTTCCTGGAGTACTTCGATCGATATCCGTCACTGTTTTTTATAGGTATTTTTTATGCATTTGGTTTGTATGTTCATAATTTCCTGTTCTGGGCAAGCGGATATAGAACAATACTATATGACACTTACATTTTTGCACCGTTTTATGATGTGCCGGCCTTCTGGGCTTTTTTGACCGTTACTCCGGCAATGGTTATTTTTGTTGTATCATTTGAAACATCTTTTTATGAGAAGTGTAAGGTCTATTATAATGCAATTTGCAATGGTGGTCTTATAGAGGATATCGACCAATTGCAAAATGAGATGATAGATGTGGTATCCCGTAATCTAAGGAATATAATGGGTATTCAACTGCTTTTTACTATTTTCTTCCTGGATATCGGAATGATTTTTTTACCTTTGGCAGGTTTGGAGAATAAATGCATTGATATATTCAACGTACTTGTAATAGGAAACTATGCTTTTATCATTATGTTCATATGTTTTACTGTTCTGTTATACTTTGATGACAGAAAAGGTGCTTTGATGATAGTATGTTTTTTCATTCTTGCTAATGCTCAATTAACAAGAATGACAATTTTAATGGGTGAAAACTATTATGGATTAGGTTTTATGACAGCAGCTTTTCTATCATTGGCAATAGGGTTCGCAAGACTTAATCACTTTTTAAACAATATTCGTTATTTCATTTTTTGTTCACAGCCCATAACGCAGCATAATAGTGATAAATTGTTTACATGGATCTCCAGAAAATTAAATAAACTATTGAATGACAGTTAAAAACCCCTTGACAGCCATGCTGTCAAGGGGCAAAATATCAACCTTATATAATAGTGATATTTTCTGCCTGAGGCCCTTTGGGTCCGTTTGTTACGTCATAAGATACTTTCTGTCCTTCCTGAAGTGACTTGTAACCCTCTGCATTTATCTGGGAAAAATGCGCAAAGACATCCGTGCCATCTTCTCCTGTAATAAATCCATAACCTTTTTCACCATTGAACCATTTTACTGTACCAACCATTCTTGTGTACCTCCAAAATCTTATTTCTCAAATACTTTGCTATAACTCACCACAAAATTTCAAATATTCGTTTACTATATTTTTAGTACTTATTGAAATATATATGTGTTACATTATTTACTAATTATTTAAGATATTATTAATAATGTCATACTTGCTAATAAAAATCAAGCTAAATTACGATATTGTAATGAAATTGTGAGGAAAAATGTGACTGAGTAAAAACAATGCAATTTTTGTAATACCTTGTCGCATTGCGCGAAATATTTCTTTTGCGCAATAAAGAATCCAGTAATTTCAATGCCTGGCAGCACTTTCTGCTTGCCTGTAATCACATTTGTTATTCCCTGATGAACTTATTTCTACAGAAGGAATAATTGAATTTTTAATGTAAAAACTATATTTAATAAAAAAGTACAGGAGGTTTATTCTATGGATCAAAGACGTGCAAAAGCCATAACCGCTTCGCCAGTTATGACTCATGTGACCTATAACGGAGTACCGATATATATTGAAAATGTGGACGAAGAAACCGGAATTGCTGATATTCATCCCCTTGATCAACCTTCAAATAAGCTTGAGGTACCTGTAACCAGCCTGGTGGAACATTAATTGAAGTAAAAAATAAGCAGGATCCAATACACTAAACTGTTCAACTCCTGCTTATTTTGCTCCAAGCCCGGATATAGCATTTACTTGTATTTCACATACTCAGTGCATAAAACATCGATAAGATCCCTATTCCGAAGAATATCCATAACACAGGGATAATCTCTGCAAGTATTCCTGCCAGCACAAGTGCCACCGGCAAAGCAATTTTGCATATACAAACCGATGTACTGATAACACGCCCCCGGTACATCCCGGCCGCATCAGTCTGAAGCTTCTGGATTAACGGCACATCTGCAAAAGATATGGCGCCGCCCGTCGCAATCATAAGGATACTGTAGTATATTACGCAGAATTCCTTCGAAAATTCCGTAAAGGTTAGCAGCGGGATTCCCATTGCAATAATAACAATACCGAAGATAAATACAGACATATTTATTATTCTGCCATAGGACAACTTCTTGCAAGCCTTACCGGAAGCAATTGCACCCATTATCGTTCCAACCGGAAGGAAGCCCTGGATAAAGCCATAATCTGAGGGATCCAGTTCCAAAACATTATTTACCGCATATGGCAGGGGCACCATAATTGAGAATCCCAGTACAATATTCAATACTATAAAAGTATTAAGAACTTCTTTCAGCTCTTTTTGCCTATATGTGTATAGAAATCCTTCTTTGAAATCAGGGAGAATACTTTTCAATGTAAAACTTCCGGTCTCAAAACATCTTTCATTTCCCTCCCTGTTATTGAAACCATAGTCTATAAACAGTTCTGATATTCCGGAACAAAAGAACGAAAATCCGTTTATCAGCATGAGACACTTTATGTCGGCAAATACAAATATCATCCCTCCTATCGCCGGGCCAAGGATGGTTGATAAGGAATTTATAATACGGCTGATTAAGTTGATTCTGATAAGATTATCATCTGTAACAAGATTTGGCTTGGCTGATTCCATGCTTATACCGAATATAACCGAGATTGCATTCATCAGAAATGTTGTTATATAGATTATTGGAAGGGTCAGGCCAAAGCGTCTGCTGATCAAAAACAGCATCACAAACAGAATTGCATTTGCGATATCCATTGAGACTATCAGGAGCTTTTTATTGAGCTTGTCTGCAAGGACCCCTGCGAAGGAGCCTATAAGCACCGTCGGTATCACTCCCTGGATCAGGGTGATGGCGAAGGAAATTCCCGAACCTGTTAATTTTAGTACATAAAGGCTGATGGCAAATGAATATATGGCAGAACCTAAAAGTGATACCATCTCTCCCATGGAAAACAATATTATATTTGTCCTTTCACCTTTTGCAAAAAAGACACCCAGGTTTTTCATACAAAACCTCCTGAGTCACATAATCATACTTGATAATCAAAGTATAAAATATGGAGGAGGCTCCGGTTCAATAGCCGTTTTTTTGACTTGACTTCAAAATAAAAGAAAAAGATGGAGTACACTCCACCTTTGAATCATTATTCAGGCTTTAATAAGTTCCTGATGCACAGGTATGAAAATATCACATCTCCAAGCTGCTGATATGATTCGTATTTATTATCCTCTTTACAGTAATACTTCTCAGAATATGCCTCATGAAGCAGCTTGAAGTTCAGGGAGTCCAATTTTTCCTTCACAAATTCAAGGGTATAGTTTTTTCTGTATTCCTCCTTCAGAATATTACGCCTGCCGAATTTATCAAACAGTACATATCCCCCGTACAGCTTTGAATTATTCTTAAGGTATTTTATCGTGCTATCCAGCAGAAAATCCTTGTGGTTAAAGTTGTAATTCGTTGAACCGGAATAATCGACAAGCACGTCTATGGTTTCCTTTTTTATGGGCAGTCTCTTGAAATCGGTGCATATATATATTATATTCTTTTTGCTGCCTGAAGACTCTATTATATTTTTAATAAGGTTCAACCCATTAATATCATGATCAATGGCAATATAAAGGGTATCCTCTGCCAGCTTGTCGAAAACCGCTCTCAGGAAAAATCCAAAACCGACGCCCAGATCCAGTACTACCTTTCCGGCAAAGTCATTCTTCTTCGTATTATATTCATACCAATTCAGGCTTTTATAAACCTTATCCAGAAATACGGAATCAGTGCTGTCGATATATTTAAACAGCAGCTCCGCATCCGTGTTTAAGCTGCTGCCAATATTGTCACTCACGCCTTCGAGCTTCTTTTCGATAATAAGAATCCCCTCATTGATCTCATATTTTTCTTCACAACTGCAAACCAGGTACCCTTCCATTATCTGATTGTCTTCTATTCTGCCTTTATGCAGCGCCAGCCTGCCTCCGCAGCCGGGACAGCATAACACATTCAGTGAACTCAGCTCTATGCCGCTTTTCACTGAAGAATATCCATCCTCAATATTGAAGCCGGCAAGCTTGTCTTCCAGTATCTCAAGGTTTCTGCGCAAATTTTCGATGGTTTTTCTGGTATCCTTAATCTTTCTTTCAAAAAAAGTGCTGTAGTACTTGCTGCTTACTTTGTTCTCAACCTTGACAAACTGTTTGTAATAGAAAAACATCTTTATTTCCTGCAGTGAAAAACCTATTTCTTTCAATTGGAGAATTTCGTGCAAATCTTCTTTGCAGTTGTCATCGAATTCATAGTGTCCGCCTTTTTTACAGGGAACAATCAGCCCCAGCTCTATGTAATACCGTAGGGTATCTATACTTACATTGCTTTCCCTGGCAAATTGTCCGATTTTCATAATGAACCCGCTCCTCTTATTACTAATGAATAATACACCGGTCATTATCTTTCACGCACCATATCAGAATGGGTTTACTCAACAACTACCTTTTTCACACAGTCGCTGGAGCACAAAAAGACCATTGCCGCATAAAAGGTATCAAATTCCAATACATCCCCCACTTTGATTTCTCCCGCATAATCTTCAATATCCAATATCAGATGGTCGCTGCTGCTCCCGATTATCTCAATTCCTTCATGCCTTGGCTTAAGCTTTGAAAAGTCGCCGAAGTCCTTGTTCCCTACCGCCAGTACTGCTCTTTTCCGCATTCCCCTGTCGGTATATACCGGCCTGTTGCCAAAAGCGTCCACAAATATTTCCCCTATCGGATAGCTCGGCTTCACTTTGACTTCCACCACCTGTGCCTTCAGTACCATTGGGTCCCGGTAAATCCCCGGCATTTCTATACCCCACACATAGGGGAAATCCTTTGCCGTAATAATTGCCTCGCCTATTCTCAAGTGGTTGATTCGTTCCGGCATCTTACCATTAACTAATAATGATAACGAGGTGCTGGCTCCGCCTGATATTATCTCAAGGCTTCTTCCGATTTCTCTTTCTATTGCCCCTGCCAGCCGGCACAACTCTCCCAGGTTTTTCTCAGAAGGTCTGATGGAACCATAGCAGCCTAAATTTGTTCCGATTCCCAACAGCTTGACATTCTCCAGCATTTCAACTTCCTTCGCGGCTTCAACTGCCTCTTCTTTGTCAAAAAAGCCTTCTCTCAGGTCTCCCAGATCAATCATCAGTATAATTCCGTGGACTTTTCCCTGCAGGCCTGCCTCTTTATTGATAAGCCTGATTGTATCCATTTCGGAGTTCAGGCTTGAATCTGCAAAGCTTACAAGCTCCGGTACTTCACATGGCATAGGTATCCGGATGAGCATAAGCTCCCCTTTGATACCAGCCCTTCGGAGCTTAATGATCTCCTTCATCCTCGAATCCCCTAAAGTCTTAAAGCCTGCCTCTATAAATAATTCCGCCACCTCCGGTATTGCGCTGAAGCCTTTTACAACGCCTGCCGGCTCAATTCCGTTAGCTTTGCACATCTCATATATTTTACGGGCATTGCTTTTTATTTTTGAGGCCGAAATCTCATATACGGGGTATTGTCCTTCATAATTAATCACTTTTATACCTCCCTCATACTTATCATGCCGCATCAGGAACATCTTGTGCAGTATCAAGCGCCTTAATCCTCAAATACTCTTTTCTATATATTAATCCCTCATATATAATCATTATTACCCACCCTATACCAACTGCATAACATATGCCCGAAATACCGAAATAAGGAGCAAATATTAAGGCCAGAATAACCCTTACAGATACCTGCATAACTGTCGCGATAAATGTTATATGAAGCTTTCCGATCCCTCTGAATATGCCCTGAAAAATATTACAGAAGCCGGTAAGTACATATAGTAAAGACATTATTTTTAAATATTCCACCCCTATCAGGATAACCTCATTTTCGGAACCGGAAATAAACAAGTGCATGATCTTCTCAGCCCCGAAAAATACAATTGCGGCAATGGCAAGATTATATACCGTAATAATAATATTGCCGATATTATAGCCCTCTATTATTCTCCTCCACTTCTTTGCTCCAAGATTCTGAGCAGTATAAGTGGAGACTGATACTACAAAACTTTCACCCGGGGAGAGCACAAAGCCATCAATTCTTACTGCAGCATTATAAGCTGCTATGGTATTTGTACCAAAGGGATTGACAATTCCCTGAACCAGCAGTTTACCTATATACAGGCTGATTTGCTGCAATGACGTAATACTGCTGTATTTTATGGTTTTTCTAAGCAAGGGCTTGTCCAGGATCAGTTCATGAGGTTTCAGGCTGATCAACGGAATTTTCATGTATATATATGCTATGCACAATATAGAGGATACGGCCTGTGCAATTATCGTCGCAGCTGCCGATCCGGCCACTCCAAGCTCAAGCACTGCAACGAAGAAGAAGCATAAAATCCCATTAAGGACACAGGATATACTTAAAAAAACAAATGGAGTTTTTGAGTCTCCTATGGATTTCAATGAAAAAGAGTAAAAATTGTACAGGAAAGAAAATATCAGTCCCGCGAATATAATCTTCAGGTATATCTCCGCATCCTTCATGATCTCTTCCGGGGTGCCGATAGCATTGAGAATATACCTTGCCGAGAATATGCATATTATGGACAAAGCGGCTGTTAGTATCGTACCTGCGATTAAAGAAGTAGAAATTTCTTTCTTTAAGGTTTCATATTTTGCTGCTCCGAAAATCTGGGACATATATATTGAAGCCCCTACACATATGCCAAATATAAAGAAAATTGCAGTAGACATGATCGGATTGGCAACACCTACCGCCGCCAATGCATTCTTCCCCACAAACCGCCCCAGTATCACGGCATCGGTTATATTGTACAACTGCTGCAATATGTTCTCCAGTATCATAGGTATGGCAAATGTAATGAGTACTCTTGACGAGCTTCCTTGCGTCATATCACCGTTCATAAAAATCCCCCAAGAAAAAATGCGTCATATGGTCCAACGAAATTATTATATCATTAATTGAGTTCCTTTGCCCTGCTCGTTTTAAAATTGCTGTGAGATTCAAGCAGATACATACCCGCTGCACCTGCAAGCCCCAAGCAGAAAGCCAAAGGCCATACGGCTTTTGCGCCAAAGAAGTCCATATACCTGCCCATTACTGATGTGCCCAGGGCAGCCCCGACAGCCCAGCTTAAAGAGGATATCGCATTGAACCTTGCCCTGAAATTTTGCGGAGTATTGTTTGCAATATATACTCCAAAGTTTGTCACCATCATTATCTCACCTATTGTCCAGATAATGGTGGAAAGTATGAACAACGGCATTGAGCTGATAAAGGTTATCATCCCGAAGCCTATGGCATACAGCAGCCCTGCTATGGAGATAGCGCTTAAAGGCTTCCACTTCCTTGTAGCATGAGTTATGGACATAGTCAGTATAATTACTGTCAAAGCATTACAGCTCATAACAACTCCAAAGTTGCCTGCCCCGCTGCTGCCAAAAATATTATCCAGCATCATAGGCAGAGAAAAAGAGTGCTGCGTATACACAACATTAAAAACTATATTAATGGTAAGAAAGACCAGGATTTTGGGCCTTCTGATCAAAACGGAAAAAACATTGCCTTCTTCGCTTCTTTCTTCAGTATTTAAGCATTTATCGTCAGAATAATCAGGTAAGGTCTCCTTGATATTCGTCAAAACCAGAATAACGGCTATCAATGAAGTTATCGCATCACCTATGAATATCAGAGGAATATAGCGGTTGAACAGAAAGCCTGCAACAAGAGGCCCCAGGGACACTCCAAGATTTATTCCCAGATAGGATAATGAAAATCCCATCTTTCTCTTTTCCGCAGGCAAAACATCAGTGATTATGGCCGATATGATCGGGCGGACCGCCCCATTAAAAAAAGAAGCCATACAAATAAGTATTATAATGAATTGCGGCTTTTCCAGGAAGGCACAGGAGAGCAAACATGCCGCCGCACTTAGCTGGAAGAATGCATATGACTTTTTGCGTCCGATATGATCCGCAATCTTCCCCCCTGCAAAAGAGCCCGGAATTGTTGACAAGGAAGTCAGCATAACTGCAATTCCTGCATCTTGATAGCTCAGTCCAAGCTTTTTAACCAGAAACAGACTCAGAAACGGCAGTACAAAATCACCAAAACGATTGATTATCTGAGCAAAAAATATTATATAAACACTCTTGGGAAGCCCTCTGTAGGAACTGAAAAAACTCACTCTATCCAACCCCCTACTCAAAATTTCAACCACTCAAAAAAAATAAAATCCAATATGGCAATATTACTATATCAGGCATTATATAGCAATTTAAAAAACAGCCTGCACATCCTCATATTTAATGTATATTGCTGAGGCATCATCGCTTTTTTTAAATCTGGGATACCTATAGCACTCTTTATCTTCTTCCTCAATATCCCTCAGGATTTTATATGCTTCCTCCAGCCCTTTCTTGTCTACGAATGATAATAAATCATTTATGCTGAAATAATTATAGCTTGAATGAATGGCAAAAAATCCATCGGTCATGAACAAAACTTTGCTTATGGACTCCAAAGGCAGCTTGTCATAGATGCAATAGTCAAGGGCACTTGACTCAAATTCAAGGGTCCAATATCCTTTATCAGTGTTTTTTAGCAGCCTGTTCTTAAGAAGAATCTCCTGAATGCCCTCCCTGGCCTCATTAAAGCTTAGCCCTTCGCTTACAATCAGCCGTCTCAGCTCATTAACAGCTATATTATCCAGCGCTTCCAGCCTTGTATCCTTAATTACTTTGATATTGCCCTCAATATCCTCGATGACCAGGCATATATCACCAATCAGTAAATACTCAAAAATGCCTTCCCCGATTCTATAAATTCCGGCTGATGCCGAGGGCAAGTCAAGTTTATCTATATTATCTCTATTAGCTTCATAAAGGTACAGCTCTTTAACAGAACCAATTCCATTCTTAACAATATGTTTTAAACTATCATCGGAATTCTCCAAGGCTTTTTTCAAGTATTCGCTCCATGCCTTCACAAACCACCTGGCGTCGGTCTTATCCGAAGTAAAGTTTGCTTCCCTGAGTCCGGTAGCCCCGTCCATAATCCATCCATATTTTCTGTTCGTATATACTATGTCTTCATTTACTTCACTGCCCGGTTCGGAAATATAAGCAGCTTCTGATATAAAAATACCGATCACCTCCCATTCTAAAATTCAGTCAGCCCAAACATTTGGAGTACCGTTGGAAACAGTATTGCAAGGACTAACATGATAATACCGAGGGTAATAACCAACAAGGTTCTGCTTATTCCCTTCCTGCCGTTTAATATTATTCCAAATCCCCCTAAAGCCAGGAGCAATCCGCCGCATAATGTTATTATCAATCTTGCGGCATTTTCATAGTTGCTGGCGGCTATCTGAATTGACCCTATCGTAAAGCTGATAAGTGCAGTAAAAAAGCCTAAGAATTCAAGATTCCTGGTCATATACCCATTTATTGTTTCATTAATATCCGAGAATCTCTTTTCAGTCTTTTCCTTTATATCCGTAAGATCCTTTTCGAGCCTTTCTTTATATTCATCCAAGCTTTTAAAGTTTCTTATAAATTCTATTCTTGTAATATGCCTCTGGTAATCGGCTATGACCAGTGAATAATCCAATCTTTCCGGTTTTTCCATATCAATGGCTTGATAGATGCTTTTCTTTGCATTATCAAAGTCCCCTTTTATTGCCTGCAGCCTCCCGAGAGTACAATAAAATTTGGGATAGTTATTTGTCAGCCTTATGGCCTTCTTAACTGCTATTATAGCATTATCAAGTTCCTGCGGATTAGTCCTTATATCCAGCTTATTATCCTCGAAGGCTTCTGCCAGGATTATTGCATGACTATGGAGTATCCCGGCATTGTCATTAACCTTTCCTATGGCTGATAAGCTTAAGTCTATGGCTTTCCTGATATCACCGAACTCCTGCTCAAACATTGACTCCAAATAATCAAAAGTAGGATGCTCATAGAATAGCGATCTGTATTTTGTGAGAAGTTCGCTGTATTTTCTATACTCCTTATATCTCCTGTAATAGATGCATAAGCAGTAAAACGCCGAGTACAGAATATCTTCACTGTATTTCTTATCTGTCAGTATTTCAATTGCCTTCTCGTCAATACCTTTGTCCTTTTTAATAATATCGCCGATATAAAGCTCATACTCTCTTTTCGTTTCATCCGGAAGCAGTGCAAAGAAATCAGGCAATTTAATAATGTTATTAAGATAATCCTCTATATGCTCATCAAAAGTTTTTTCTTTAGTACCTGCAGTCACTTACTACTCCCCCTCTGTATTTAATAGCTCAAATTAACAGCGAATGCTTAATCAATAATAATTATATGTATTGCAATTATTATAGCACTTATATAAGCCGCCCTACAATAAATGACAACGAATCATACACCGGTTTTATCCTTTGCCCTTCCCGCTTCAACAAGATCCTTACTGCCAATCAGGAAAAAGCCCTGGATGAACAGCACAAAACCCGTTCCAAAAAGCAGCCATTCGATTTTCACCACATCGGCAACGGGGCCGAACACCAGCATTCCCAGAGGCATCATTGAGCTTGCAATCATATTCAATACTCCGAATATCCTTCCGAGGAAATCCGCTTCCACCTTTTCCTGAAGCAGTACCGTTGAAGGAGTATTAAAAAGGGGTATGGTAGTCCCGACTATGCCCATTATGGATAAATAAATCCAGAATATCGGTATAACTCCAAGGGCAAGAGTACATATACCCGTGATAAAGCTTGCAAGAGCCATGGTATAAATTCTGTTGCCGAATCCTCCCCAGGACGAAATAACAATTCCCCCCAGTATCATCCCGATAGAAAAGGCGACTTCTATGGCAGTCAATCGCCATACATCACTTCCGAAGCTCCTGGTAACCTGAAGGGGAGTCAAAAATGCTATGGGAGCCAGCATGAAAAAGAAGACGGCACAGAATATGAAATACTTCTTCACATAACTGTGATTCCAAATGTATACAATGCCTTCATGCAAGTCCTTGAAATAGCTTGATTCCTGCACCTCCTGCGCCTTGGCGTGAGCCGGCACCTTCAGGAACAGGAGCAGAGTAAGCACGGCCGCGGCAGCTGTAAAGACGTCAATAAGGAAAATTGCCTCCAAAGTGGACATGGTAAGAAGCGCCCCGCCGACCATCGGAGAGACAAGGGTTATAACAGCCTGAATGCTTCCGTTGGCTCCATTGACCTTTGTCAGCTTATCTTCGGGTACTATCTGCGGAATGAATGCCCCTACAGCCGGATTCTGTATACCGCTGCCTATCGCCCTGAAAGCAGACATTACAAAAAGCAGTCCCATGGATTGATACCCCAGCTTGAACAATATCGCCATAAACAGCGTTGTTACCGCAATAAACAAATCAGCCAGAATAATGATTGTCTTTCTGTTATATCGGTCCGCCCAAACCCCTGCGAAGGGTGAAAGAAAAAACGTGGGCAAGAATCCGCAAATAATGAAAACAGTCATCATAACACCAGACTTGGTATTTAGTGTAATATGCCACATTATTGCGTATTGAACCAGAGATGAGCCCAGAAGCGATATGGTCTGGCTTGCTATAAACAGTACAATATCTTTTTTCCATTTGTTTTTCAAATTAGTCCTCCTCCGGAAGTGCCAATCATTATTCAGCAATGCTTTTCATTTTTTTGCCCCAACTGGCCAGTGCCTTAAGAGCCGGAATAAGCTCTTCCCCATTTTCAGTAAGTGAATACTCCACTCTGGGAGGTATTTCAATATACTGCTTCCTGTTGATAATTCCGTTCAATTCCAGTTCCTTTAATGATTGAGTCAGCATCATATTGGTAATTCCTTCAATGCTCCTTTTTAATTCATTATACCGCATAGTTCCATTTTTACTTAGTGCCCAGATAATAGGCAGCCTCCACTTTCCCCCGATAAAGTTCAATGCATATGTTAAGGGGCAGTTATCAAAATTGCTTTTATATAACGCCTGGTCATTCATAGTATCACTCCCTTACTCAGTTTTTCCTTTCCTGGACAGAAAATACTGCATACTTGTTATGGTAATAGTAGCTGATATAATGATATCAAAGCTTGCTGAACAATAAAACAATTTTTTAGGAGCATTCCTGTAAAGAAAAACAATGAACTTTGAAAAAGTAGACGCCTGACAC
>DAOLPD010000074.1:0-13300 GCA_035417425.1 Bacillota bacterium | reverse complement strand
TCCCCCACTTCAAGGCAGGTTGCCCACGTGTTACTCACCCGTCCGCCGCTAAGATAAGCTTCAGTTACCTTCCGCCTATCTCCGCTCGACTTGCATGTGTTAGGCACGCCGCCAGCGTTCGTCCTGAGCCAGGATCAAACTCTTAAGTTAATATATCATTCGCTTTCGCGAATTCTAACTTTTTCATTTGCCCTAACTCAAAAGAATTCTTGGTTTCATTCATTTTACACTGTTTAGTTTTCAAGGTACAAATCCTTGATGGAAGATCTTGCGATTCTTCTCATATCCTGCCGGCGAATCAGCCGCCGACCTTTACTATGTTATCACACCACTTTTCTATTGTCAATACTGATTTTGCTGGTTTTTCGTGGTAATTCGCGTCTTCCTGTCCCGGCTGTATTCTCTGCTTCATTCTGCATTCCTGAAGAAGGAATTATAGTTTATCACATTATCTGATAAATTTCAACATGCAATTTCTTCAAATTTATCAGATAATGTACCTTAATTTTGTCCTTTCGATTAAGCTTTGCCTCAATCTTATTATTTCACACTTTCCTAAATATATATCCCCTTATAAATCAGAAGATACAATTTCATCATACTTTTCTTTTATCTTTTTTAGGTCTTCCCAAAAAAGTCTTTTTTTGCTTTCATCTCTGAATAAAGCTGCAGGATGAAAGGTTGCCGTTATATGATATCCCTTTCTTTCAAGCCACTGTCCTCTAATTGATGTAATTCTTGCTTCTTTATCAATAATGTGTTTTGCGGAAGTAGCTCCCAGGCACACTATTATTCGAGGCTTCACTATTGCAACCTGCCTGCGAAGATAAGGAAGGCATGCCTCGGCCTCGTCATCTGAAGGGGTCCGGTTATTTTCCGGCCTGCATTTACAGATATTGCATATATAAAAATTTTTATCCCTATAGAAATCCAAAGCATTCAGAGCTTTGTCCAAAAGCTGTCCTGCCTTTCCCACAAAGGGTCTTCCCAGCCTATCCTCATCCGCTCCCGGAGCTTCTCCTACAAACATAATTCTTGAGTTTGGATTCCCTTCACCCGGAACAGTATTTGTCCTACTCAGGTGCAGCCGGCATCTTGTACATCCGGCAATTACCCTTGAGAGTTCATCCATCGTATGCATAGTCATACTCCTCTTAATATGTATATTCTTATGGTAATTATAATATACTATATATTTTGTGCCAAACATTTTACATTTTTATTGATAAATCCTTTTCACGGCATATATTATTTTTCAATAAAAATACAACTGGTTTTTTGAGTATAAAAATAGACTATTTATTCAATAGTCTATTTCAGTATTAGTCTATCCTTTAGTCTATATTTCTTATCCCTGTGAGTAATCTCCAGTTCGTTACCCTCAAGCAGCTCATAAGAGACCTCACTGCTGCTTATTGTCAGCTTTATCAGTCTTCCCCTGTAGGTTATTTTGAAGCTGTACGACTTCCAGTCCGGATGAATATAAGGTTTGAAGCTCAATATATCATCATATACCCTCATTCCTGCAAACCCGTTCACTATGCACATCCAGCTGCCTGCCATATTGGCCGTATGAACTCCATGATGGGTGTTGCCCTGGTAATCGTCTAAATCCATTCTTGCTGTTTTTATGAAATAGTCATAAGCCTCTTCATGATAGCCTATGTCATTGGCCACTATGCTGAATATGCATGCTGACAGGGAAGAATCATGAGTAGTGACCTGTTCGTAGTATTCATAATCCCTCCTTTTCTGCTCCAGGCTGAACTTATGCCCAAGCAGGAAAAGCGCCAGCACTACATCCGCCTGTTTGCACACCTGATGCCTATATATGACCAGAGGATGATAATGCAATAGTAAAGGATAGTTCTCCTTTGGTACATTCTCAAAATCCCATACCTTTTTATCCAGAAATGTATCATCCTGCATATGTATTCCATGCTTCTCACTATATGGCAGATACATATTGTCGGCCGCAAGCTTCCATAGCTCTGTCTCTTCCGGTTCAAGACCTATCTCTGCAGCAAGCTTGTCATACTCCGGTCTGTGGTATTCCCTCATCCATACAGCTGTATTATGAGCATATTCAAGATTATCCTTTGCCATAATATTGGTGTAGAAATTGTTGTTGACAATTGCAGTATATTCATCAGGCCCTGTAACGCAGTTTATGCAGAACTTGCCATTCTTATCGGCGTTAAAATAACCCAGGTCTGCCCACAGCCTGGCTGTTTCAAAGAGTATTTCCGCCCCAAAGCTAAGCAGAAACCCTTCATCCTGCGTTGCTTCCATGTAGTTCTTTATTGCATGGGCAATTGCAGCATTAATATGGTACTGTGCAGTTCCTGCCGGAAAATATCCTGAGCACTCCTCCCCGTTTATTGTCCTCCATGGAAAGAGAGCTCCCTTCTTATGAGACATTTCCCTTGCCCTTTCTCTTGCCTTATCCAGAGTACCATATCTGTATTCAAGCAGCTTCCTGCTTATATCAGGATTACTATATAAAAAGGCGGGTATGATATACATCTCTGTATCCCAGAAATAGTGGCCTTCATAACCTTCTCCGGTAAGTCCTTTGGCACAGATATTTGTCTTTCCGTCTCTGCCTACCGATTGGAGAAGGTGGAAAAGGTTGAATCTTATTGCCTGCTGTAAAGCCACGTCACCTATAATTTCAATATCAGACCTATACCAGTAATCCGACAGGAATTCATACTGTTCTCTCGCCAATTCGTCAAATCCCGTCTCCAATGCACTTTCCAGCACCTTAAGAGCGTAGCTCATCAGGCTGCTGCAGCTTTCTTCAGAAGCTTCATATACTATAAACTTGGTATATTCAATAGCTTTTCCCTTTTGTCCGGCTATAGTGTATTCATATCCAACCCTGTCTCCTCTTATGTATTTGTCGGATGTATATGAGCATTCTGTTCTTAAAGCACCTTTTGCAACACATGCAACGGTTATCCCTGTCCTCTTTGTCCTTTGGAAAAGAGCCGCTGTCTCAGAATCGGCCATGGTTTGAACGGTATAAAATGCACCTTCCTCAAGCCCTGAACCTATCCTCGGATCCTTTTCTCCAAGAGCGTATTTTGTATCTCCATCAATCTCTGAGATGATTTTAATCATACCGTCAAAATTGAGGGGAGTAATTTTATACCTTACAGCTGCCAGGTTCCTTCTTTGAAAGCTTACCATTCTCTCCGTCTCAAGCCTGATCTGCTTACCCATGGGTGACTGCCATGTAAGATTGCGCTTCAATATTCCTTCCTTCATATTGATGAAACGCTTATAATCAATTATATTTCCAGCCTGCATGTTAAATATTTCATCATTGAGTTGGAGCATAATTTTCTTGCCATTGGCAGCATTAATCATAGTCTGTCTTTTCTCAGGAAAACCGTGTGCCATTTCACCATATCTTATAGTTCCCTCTTCATATACGCCGTTCAAGAAGGTTCCTTCCGACCCAGGCTTTGAATCGTCCTCCAGCCCCTCTTCAAAAGTCCCCCTTATTCCTATGAATCCATTCCCAACGGAAAAAATCGTTTCACTATGTAAATTCCTGTCAGGGTCAAAACTATCTTCTATAATCTCCCATTCATCAATCCTGTAGTATGGCTTTGTGTGTACAGCCTTTAATCTCATGTTGTATGCCCCTTTCTGATTTTGCAGCGTTCTCTACTCCTTGACTGCTCCGGAGGTCAGGCCGGATACTATCTGCTTCTGGAATAAAAGTACAATAATTAATGTAGGTATAGTAACAATAACGGTAGCCGCAGTAACATCACCCCATAGTATTGTGAACTGTGTCCTTAAGAAGGAAATTGCCACCGGGACAGTATGATAGGCTTTATTTGTATTTAATGTTACCGTAAGAAGGAATTCATTCCATGCCGTAATAAATACAATTATTGCCGTAGTGAATATCCCCGGAGCCGCCAATCTGAACACAATTTTCGACAATATCTGCATGGATGTGGCTCCATCAATGGTAGCAGCTTCCTCCAAGGCAATTGGAATCTTGTTGAAGTGCGTAACCAGAATAAACACCGCGACGGGTAAAGTTATGGTGGAGTACGGCAGTACAACAAAATAGCTGTTTGTCAGATTCAAATTCATGAAAAGGTTGTATATAGGCCCTACTATTATCATCTGCGGAAACATTGAAACCGCAAGTATAATCCCAAGAAGCAGGTTCTTCCCCCAGAACTTGAACCTTGTTATCGCATATGCAGCCAGGGTTGCTACCATAACTACATAAATTGAAGTTATGCTTGCAACCACAAAACTGTTCCACATAGACTGCAGTATCCCGTTTTGCAAGACATTGGCATAGTTTTCCATAGTAGGGTTTTCAGATATCAGTCTAAAAGCGCCTTCCCCGAATATTTCCTGCGTAGGCTTGAAAGAGGTCAGGAAAACCCAGATAAACGGAAAAATTATTACTATCAGATACAACGATATGAATGTAAACAGCATTGCCTTGAATTTATTTGATTTCTTATCCATTACACCACCCCCTAATCCCTTTCCATGGCATTTGCACCAAGTATCTTAATATAAAAGGTCGCAATTATTGCAACGCAAACAACCATAAGCAGGACTATAACTGAGCCATAGCCGAAATTAGTCTGCTGGAACATGGTCTTGTATGCATAGATGGACATGGTCTCGGTTGAACCCCCGGGGCCTCCGCCGGTAAGCACATAGATAAGGTCAAATACCCTGAAAGCATCCAGGGTCCTCATAAGAAGGGCCACAAGTATAGAAGGCTTCAGCAGAGGAAGGGTTATTTTAAAGAAGGTATTGAATACCCCTGATCCGTCAACCTTTGCACTTTCATATACCGTTCCCGGTATGGTCTGAAAGCCCGCAAGTATGAGCAGAGCCATATAGGGTGTGGTCTTCCATACGTCTGCAAGTATTGCAGATGCCATGGCTCCTCCGCCGGACAGCAGCAGATCCCTCGAATCGCTTATAATATGAAGGTTTTGCAGAATATTCGCCACTATACCGTTGCTTCCATCATACAGATAGCTCCACATTAGGGCGGCGACGGTGGTCGGTATTGCCCAAGGGATAAGGGAAACGGCACGTACAATACCCTGCCCTTTCATGGCTTTATTCATGATTATTGCCAGTCCGAGGCCAAGTACAAGCTCAAGGGCGACAGATATTATTGTGAATACTACAGTATGCCAAAGTGCATCGTGCATTCTCTCATCCTTCAGTGCATTGCTGTATCCGGCAAACCCTATAAAATTTGACTGGACAAAGCACTTTTTTGTATCCTCCATTACCAGTTTAAGATTTTCCCTGTCCGGAAAATCAAAATTATTAATAAAAAAGTCCACATCCTCTATAAGCTTATTATAACTGGCCCTGACTTGTCCTTTAAGATCACCGCTAAGCTCAATAAAACCTGATTTACCAGACAATATTTCTTTAAACTCATTGACATTATTTATCACTTCATCCACTTTTCCCTGAGTATCTTCTGGGAAACTAAACCTGTTCATATCAATAAACATAATCACATAATCCGCATTTTCGTTGAAAAGGTCCACATTAAACTTTTCATCCAGAGAGAGCTTGGATTTTTGCTGATTGTTCAACTGATAATCAAAAACGGAATAATTGATTACCTTTAGTATGGGCCAAAGTGAGAAGACTGCAATAATAATTATTGCAGGCAGTATAAAGAGCAATTCCTTAAACCCCATCCTTTTCATGTGACCACCCCCCAAGAAGGAATTTCAAAGAAATTGGGCTCAAGTATAACTGGAGCCCAATTTCTTTAAGTTCTGTCAACAGAATATATTACTTCAGGGCATTATTTATATTTGTTACAGTGGTGTTCAGGTCCTGTCCTCCGGACAGATACTTATGCACATTTACCTGTATCGTATCAGAGACCTTGGAATAACTTGCTGAAATCGGCCTTGATATTGTCGCCTTCATCGCATTCTGAAGCCCTTCATATGAAAGAAGCGGGTTTTCAACTCTTTCGTCAGTCAGCAGATAGTTATAGCCGGGCAGGTATGCGCCCTTTCTGGACATGATCATTTGTCCTGTCCAGCCTGATGTGTATTTTATGAATTCCCATGCACCCTCAGCATTTTTTGAATTTTTGTTTATGCCAAGCAGCCATCCGCCTACTGTGCTCCCTTTAGGAAGGGGAGCTATTCCAACCTGGTAAGTCTTTACAGGTGCATCTGCCAGCATACCGTATTGGTACGGCCAGTTCCTGGCAAATACAGACTTCCCGTTTATAAATGAATTGTGGGTTTCTGCTTCAGTGTAATTCAATATGTCCTTTGGAACAAAATCTGAGGTAACAAACTTTTTCATTGTCTCAAGGCCGGCTTTTAAATCAGTGAGACCGCCTGTAAACTCAGTTACATTGCAGGTAAGCCCTTCATACTGCTTCGCCTGGAAGACAAAACCGTCTGTAGTTCCGCGTTTTCCTTTATAGCTCTTAGCCATATTGTACAGGTCATTATATGTATAGTTCCCTGTCACAAGCTTTGCTGCATCAGTTGCGCTTACTATGTCCGAGCGGAAAAAAAGCAGTCCCAGATCAGGGAAGTATGGAAGTGTATACTGCTTTCCCATATAGCTTCCGGCTGTCATTGAGCCTGCATTGTACAGATTCTTCTGCAAACCGTCCTTATACATGTTCATATCAATCGGGCTTATAAATCCGGCGGCTGCAAATTCACCTGCCCAAACAACATCCATCGAGATAACATCATACTCGCTGGAGCCTGAGGATAATGAAGTCATCAGCTGATCATGCATTTGCCCCGAATCATTTGTCATCTTAACCCATTCCACTTTGTATTTGTTTTGGGATTTGTTGAACTCATCAATAAGTACCTGAGTAGCAGGGGTTGAGTCATCCTGAGCTGCGAATTTGATAACTGTCCTGGTGTCAGCATTAACGCTCATGCCAAAACCGCAGAAAGCCATGAAAACCATTACGATAGCCAATAATAAAGACACTCTTTTCTTCATTTATTACCCTCCTCGTATAATTTACTAATTTCATTCTAAAGGAAGCCGGGTATTAATTATACCAATATATTAACATTTATGTTAAAATATTAATATTAACAAATGTGCAAAGGAGGGTAATCGTGGGTGATCTTAAGAGTATTATAAATAAGCTCCGAACCTTTCACCATGCAACTCTGGTGCCCATTAACCTGCTTAAAGACAATAAGAGCGTATATTGCCTGCCGGAAAGTATCAGTTATATAAGCAGCATAATAAAAGATGCATATACAATTGAAGATATACCCGGCCTTTCTCCCTCCGGCTATTCTGACAGCATCAAATCCTATTACTTAAAGAGCGATTATGATGAATGCTTCATTGTACTGCATATAAAAGAAAATTACCAATTAGTTGCCGGCCCTGTTCTCAACGAAAAAAAACATGAAGGTATTATTAATAATATAATAAGACTAAACAAATTGCCAATAAAAGTTAAGGGCAAGCTTGTGAATTATTTTGATAATCTGCTTGTTATAAACACAACCAGATGCTACTACTGCGGAAAACTTTTGGAATACCTGTTCGGCAGTGCGGCGGCCGATAACCTGGTTGGAGATGCCTCCCGGGAACATATTTTCATCTCAGATGACTATTTTACCGAAATGATCAAGAATAGAGAGAAGCTTTTCCATCACCCTCCTTATTTCCTGGAGCAGGAGCTGCTTTCAAAAATAAAGTCCGGCAATCTCAACGATACTCTGGCTGTATTAAAGGAGATCAACTCCCTTAAAAGGACGAGACTGTCGAAGGATGTCCTGAGATCGGTGAAAAACTCTCTCATTTGCTCAGTTACTTTGTTCACCAGAGCTGCTATTGAAGGAGGGGTAACCCCCGAAGCTGCCTTTACCCTCAGCGATTCTATAATACTTGCCATTGAAGAAATAAACAATATGCCTGAACTGATGGAATATGAGTATACTGCCGCAAAGCAATATGTTCAGATCGTTCAGGACTTATCCAGGATTAAATATTCGAATATAATTCAACAAGCCATTTCCTATATATATAAGAATCTTACCAATAAGCTGACGCTTCAGAAGATATCAGATGCCATATATGTCCACCCCAATTACTTATCCGGCTTATTCAAAAGGGAAGTGGGAATGAGCCTTCCTGATTACATTATGAAGACAAGGGTCGATGAATCAAAATACTATATTAGATATACAAATACCAAGATATCTGATATAGCTGCATTTTATCAGTTCTGCAACCAAAGCTACTATACACAGGTTTTCAGGAAATTTGCAGGCTGTACACCAAATGAGTATAGAGAAAAGTATAATCAACAGAATGAATAATTGTAAATATTCACAATTGCATCCTAAAGGAAACTTTTATATAATCTTACTGATAATTCCGGTATATTCTCTGTTCAGGAGGCTGTATGAGTAAAATAAAAGGCTGCATATTTGATTTGGATGGGGTAATTGTCAATACCGCAAGGTATCACTATCTTGCATGGAAAAAGCTTGCCAATGAGCTGGGCTTTGACTTCTCGGAAAAATATAACGAAAGTCTCAAGGGCGTAAGCAGGATGGAATCCCTTGAAATCCTCCTCAAGGCTGGAGGGCTGTCCTTTGATGATGAAACCAAGCTTGCACTGGCTGCTAAGAAAAATCAGTGGTATGTCGATTATATAAACGCCATGGAAGAGGATGAGGTACTCCCCGGGGCAAAGGAATTCATAGAAAGGTTAAAAGCTGCCGGTCTGAAAATTGCTTTGGGCTCTGCAAGCAAAAATGCACTGACTATATTAAACAGGCTCAGGCTTGCAGGTTATTTCGACGTCGTCATAGACGGCACAAAGGTATCCAGGGCAAAACCCGATCCGGAAATATTTCTGCTCGCAGCACAAGAGCTTGGGTTACCCCCGGCAGGCTGTGTGGTTTTCGAAGATGCCAAAGCAGGGGTAGAGGCCGCAAAAAAGGCGGGCATGAAGTGTGTAGGGGTAGGTATAAGCTCTGAGCTTTCTGAAGCTGATGCGGTGATTCCCGGTTTTGAAAACATAGACTTAAGTATACTGTAACTACTTTTGCCCATATTTCTCCAAGGTACTTTTCCTTAAGGACCTGCATTCATCTTCCGGAATAACCCTCATTACACCTATCTGCCTTGCATAGTAGGCTATCTTTGCCCCCTCTTCAACTACAACTGAGTTCGCAAAAGCCGTTTCTATATCATGTCCCACTGCAAGCACGCCGTGGTTTGCCAGAAGAATGGCATGTCTGTCCTTAAGGTGGGCAGCGGCTGTTTCGGCAAGCTCAAAAGAACCCATTGGCTTATACGGTGCACACTCTACCGGTCCTCCTACAAGTGCTGCCAATTCCGCAACAACTACCGGTATATTCTCATTGCAGGCTGCCCAGGCTGTAGCAAAAACCGAATGAGTATGGGATACTCCAAATACATCCTTCCGACTCCTGTACACAGCACAGTGCAAAGGATGTTCTATCGAAGGCTTCCTGTCTCCATCCAGTTTATTGCCTTCCACATCCAATACCACTATATCTTCAGCTGCTAATTTGTCATACTCCATACCGCTTGGAGTAATGCAGATATATCCTGTCTCCTTGTCCCTTGCACTGAAATTACCCATTGTCAGGGAAATCAATCTTTCCTTCTGCGCTTTCAAAGCAATTTCTATTACCTTCTCCCGAAGCTCCTTCAGCAGCATTGTATAAACCTCCCTTCAATACACCGTGAATATTCTTTCACTGCTTTTACTTTTTCAGCACTTTATCATAAATCCAATGTCTCCTTATATCTACAGCCTTCTTTGGGCACAGCTCGTGGCAGCAGAAGCATCTTATGCACTTGCTTAAATCCGGCACAGGCTTGCCGCTGCTCATGTCTATAATTCCCGGAGGACAGCTTCTCTTACAGTCTCCGCAGGATATACACATTTCATGATTAAATACCGGCTTGGGCCTCAAAGTGTTTAAGATCATTCTTTCAAAAGCCTTTGGTACCTTTCCTCCTATGAAATTAGCATCACGTGATTTTGGAAGCTTAAAGGGTTTAATTTTTATTTCATCAAGCCGTACTCCTTTTATATCAATATCCTTCAAATCTCCGCTGAACAAGTTCCGCACTGAAGCTGCCCTGATTGTAGGTACTGTCATAGGTTCTATACCTATTATGCTTAAAGCCGCTGTATCAAGAGCATAGGGATTTTCTGAG
This sequence comes from Bacillota bacterium, assembly GCA_035417425.1. Lineage (GTDB taxonomy): Bacteria > Bacillota > Clostridia > Lutisporales > Lutisporaceae > BRH-c25. The sequence goes on along the minus strand of DAOLPD010000074.1, from coordinate 3,058 downwards.
GCTAGGATCAACCCTGCATGCCTTTTTTCACCGGCAGTAGGCCCGTCCCCTTCCATCCCGTCAATTCCATCAATGATTGAAAAAACCGGTTTTACAGTTTCACAAATGTCCACCAGGTGGTCGGCAAAATTATCAGCATTGTTGAGCCGCATATGGTAATCCTGTTTTACAAGCCCGGGTATAACACCAAAGAGATTCTTTACAGCTCCGGTGTATGTCATCATTCCATGAGTCTTCAGCTTGGCGGCTGATACCACGAAATCAACTTCTTTAGCTATCCTGATAATTTGCATGCTTTTCAGCCTTTTAGCACCGGAATTTGATATTTCCAGCACGGATGTATCAAAATTCAGCTCACAGCCTGTCCTCTCCGCCACCCCAAACATACCGGCAGCTTTATAGACAGATTTAAGGTTCCACTCGGTAAAAGGCCCTCCGGGGCTGTCGCCGATTATTACCTTGCAGCCGATATCCTGAAGGTATCTCACTATCGCTTCAACTACCGCCGGATGTGTCGTAACCGCATCCTCCGGACTTTTTTTTAGTACTAAGTTTGCTTTTATAAGGACCCTGGAGCCTTTTATTATTTTGAGCTTTATATTTTCAATACCGTCCAGAGCTTCATAAACAGCTCTTTTCACATTATTAAATTCATAGTCATCACATTTGACAATACTTACAGTATTCATAGCTGCTCCTATATCAGTTTTATTTTTTTCATAAAATTCCTGAGCTTGTGCAGATCCTGCAAATACACATCCTTTAATGCCCTGTTATATATAATGCTTGCCGGATGATATAAAGGAAACAGCACAAATTCCGTGCCGGCAAACTTAACATCGATAGGTGAACCGTGCAATATGCCTATTGTTGCTTTGTCATCCTTCAATATGCACTTAAGTGCTATATTTCCCAAGCTAACTACAAGTTCAGGCTTTATAGTTGACAGCTCCTGTTCAATAAAATCCGTGGATATCCTTATCTCATCCCTATTCGGTGTTCTGTTGGATTCCCGCCCTGTATCCGCATTGTACCTTACCGGTCTGAACTTTACAACATTGGTAATGTACAGATCTTCCCGGGAAATACCCAGTATATTTATGAACTCTTCCAGGTTTTTTCCTGCCTGCCCCACAAAAGGTTTCCCCTGTTCCACCTCAGTTCTTCCGGGCGCCTCACCCACCAGAACTATTTTCGATTCTATATCTCCGCCGCCGAAAACCAGAGGTATCTCTTCTCTGAAATGCTCCTCCAGTTTCTTCCTGTGCAATTGATTGATACCATCAAGTTTCTGTTTCTTCAAATTTATCCCTTGCTTTCCCGGACTTAAAATTAATGAAAACGCCGGCAAGTACAAGTATTATACCTGCCGCTGTTTTAAAACTTATGCTCTCATTCAAAAATACCGCTGCAAGTATTGAAGCAATTACCGGTTTTAAAAAAAATACCATGGCCCCCTTACTTGCTGTCAGGATTTTCAGTGCTTCCATATATGTAACATAGGCTATCCCCGAAACAAACACCCCAGTATACAGTATTCTGATAATAGTGCCCTCCGGAATATGAAACAGCGGAATGTCATTCAATAACAATACCGGCACATACATCAGACTGCCGAAAATGGAAGAATAGCAAATCATCGTAATACTGCTTATCCCTTCTGACTTGAGCTTTCCAAGTACAGTATAAAATCCGAATATAATAGATGCAAATGTCGCAAGAACAAGGCTTGCGGCAGTATCCCCCCCTGTATTTCCCTTATAAACAATCAGAGTAATACCTGCAACCCCAAGCAATATACAGGCTATCCTGTTATAAGTCACCTTTTCCTTTAAAATAATTGCAGAAAACAACATAACAAATATTGGGTTTGAACTTATCAATATAGCCGCTGTTGAAGCCTTTCCCATGGTTATTGCATATTGAAGGCTGCCCGCACTTATGAATATATTTAGTATCCCCAAGGCTAAAAAAAATAATAAATCCTTAGCTTGCACCTTTTCTCTTTTTTTGATTACCAGGGGCAGCATCACTACTCCTCCCATAAAAAATCTCAAAAAAGTCAGCTGCAGCGGATTTATCAGATTTTTTATTGTGCCGGTAACTACTTCAAATGTGCTGAACATTAATATTGTTACTGACAATAATATATAACCTTTATATTTCATTATTTCTCCTATAATTCTGTTAAATTATCAATATGCTTATACACTTTTCAGCCGCTTTTGCAACAAAATCTTCTATTTTCTGCTGAGTCAGATATTTGTACTCCCTATCCAAATTCATGGGCTCCCCGCTATAAAAATCTGCTATGCGGTCTTTACATTCATATATATAATCAGGATCAAATTCATAGAAAAAGCTGATATTTCCATCAAAGTCCTTAAGCTGATTTATAAGTTCCGTTCCCTTCTCCTTGAGATATTCAAAATCCAGTGAAATCATTTCTTCCCGTATAAAATCCACAAAGTCTTTGTCGTTATTGTCTGATTCATCTTCATATTGAATCTTTAAAGGCATGAAATACTCTTCGAGCCAAAGCTTATCTGTTATCAAATGAAAATAATAGCCCCATAGAAAAGATCTTGTACTATCGGATCTCGTCATGATTTTTTCCGGTTTTAAATAACTGTCAAAAAAAACAGAATCATCCATGTCTAAAATGGAGTCATCCTTTTGAAATCTGCAATGTGTTATTTCTTTTGAAGGAGTATAGTTCCTCTGTTTCTCATCAGGCACCCCGGAATCCGGTGCAATGCTGCCGATCATAAAATAGGAAAAATCGATTTCCGGAATTTTTTGCTTTATTTTTTCTGCCACCCTCAAATGTGTAAGCCACGAAGCCATATGTCTGCACCCTTTCTTCTGTGAAGCATATATTATGTATATTTTGATTCTAACACATAAAAACTTAATTTTAAAGAAGAAAAGGTGTCAGACACCACAGAACGGTGTCCCAGTTGAAATTCTCAATAACAACAAATAGACGGCAGATTACTCTGTCGTCATTTGTTTTTACCTGGCGGCGATCTACTCTCCCGGGACCCTTCGGTCCAAG
>DAOLPD010000073.1:0-13350 GCA_035417425.1 Bacillota bacterium | reverse complement strand
GTCAGTATAAAGCTTGACCATATCACTTTTCTCAAGCTTCCAGAACCCTTCGGAAACACCGTCTATCGTGCATACTACATTTTCAGCCAGCTTGTATACCCTTCTCTCGGTGCCGACAAATACCGCAATATTGCCATACTCAGGAATAACCTGATCCACATAGGCAGTCACATCCGCCGGTTCATCATCTTCAATCACAACCGCAGGTTCCGTATCGGTGTCCGTATCCGTGTCAGTATCGGTACCGGTACTGACCGGCTCAGAATAATCCGTCCATATTATTTCAGGACTTCCGCCGCCTGCGGTAATATCCTCCCCGCCCTCTTTCTTTTCATATGCAGTGCTGGCAATGTCCAGCATTTTTGCATAGGTTTCCCTTCTTAACAGTTCATTGGGATTAAAGTTATCGCTGGTTTCGCTTATTACGCCTATTTTCATGAGATAACTTACATAAGCCTTATATTGGGAGGCAATAAACATGGAATCCTTAAAAGGAAGCACTACCGCCGCTGAGCTGTCTACGGCAACACCGAAAGCCCGGCCGAGGTAATTGCAGACCTCCTGCTTCTTAACATAAGGATTCGCCGAATAGGCGCTTACATCGGAATCCTTTACTATTCCCTTCTCCAGACAAAGAGCCACAGCCTGTCTTGCATATTCGGGAACTTTGAACTTATCCAGAACATCAGCTTTGTATTCTTCCACCAATTGTTCCAAATTTATATCCTTTTCCCGATTAATCATCCGTGATATACTTACTAATGCATCGTAGTTCTTGACATAATCACCGGGCTTGAACTCGGTTTCGGTCGAACCGCTCATCAAGCCTTTATTGAAAACATTTATAATATGCTGCTTCGCCCAACTGTTATCTATATCGGTAAACTTTGAAGCGCCATTATCTGCATAAGCAACACCGGTAAAAGCAATCAGAAGTGCGAAGGAAATGACTGCTGCTTTAAGAATTTTAATTTTTTTCATCTGTATCCTCCTATTATCTTCATTCTTACAGAATATATTCTGTAGAAGTTGGGTAAATCCTGCCTGGTAAGGAAATTGTAATAAAAATATAATGTACAAGCCATGCGGAAAGAGGAAACGGTATGTTACAAAATTGTAATGAAACATAACACATAACCCCTGCGTCATATTTGCAGGACATAACTTCAACCTTATGGTTGACATAGTTATTATACATAATTCTTCTTTTCAATACTACGTATATTCCTGTTACACATTTATTACACTTGTTTACAATACTGTTACACGGGAAGGAATAGCGCAGATTGTATAGAATTATGTAAACCATTAGACGAATTTTATCAATTTTTTCTTACAACCTGGAAAGGGGGTGCATGGTATAGGTTTTAGAAAATGCACAAGCAGCAAAAACAAAATCAATAACAATTTTAAGGAGGAAATAACACGTATGAATAAGAAGATACTTGCTCTTCTTCTGGCGTTTGCGATGGTATTCTCAACTATGACAGTTGCATTCGCCGATGAATCAGCGGCTATAGGCGCTGATGCAAAAGCGCTCGAAATTATGGGAGTGCTCAAAGGTGATACAGGAACAGTAACACCTGAATACCTTGTAAAAGAAACAACAAGAATGCAGGCAGCTATAATGTACCTCAGACTTAAAGGTCTTGAAGACGAAGCTATAGCATTCACAGGAACAGCTAACTTCGCGGATGCCGGCACAATGGTATGGGGCGAAGGCAAAGCAATGATGGCTTACCTCAAAGCTAATCCGCAGCTTGGCTGGATCGGCGGAGACGGCGGAAGATTCAATCCGTTTAATACAATCACAGCTCAGGAATACTACAAGGTAATGCTTGAAGCTCTCGGCTACAAACAGACAACTGCAGAAGCAGAAGGCGATTTCAGCTGGACAGAAGTTATGGCTTTCGCAGCAGGAAAAGGCCTGACAAAGGTTGCCGATGTTGCAAAATTCACAAACAATGACCTGGCAACAGCAACAATGGAAGCATTAAAGATAAACTACAAAGGCATGACTAAAACTCTTGCAGTTAAGCTTGTTGATGAAGGAATGATCAGCAAGGCGGCAGCTGTAGAAGCCGGTCTTTATGCAGAAGATATCGCAGCAGCGGTAAAATCAGCAAAAGCTCTTGGTAACTCAACAGTTGAAGTTACATTCGAAGATGATGTTGACGCAGCAGCAGCAAATGCGGACAATTACACTATCGAAGGCCTTGCAGTAAAATCAGCAGTTGTTTCTGCTGATAATAAAGCAATACTCGAAACAGCAGCTATGACATCAGGTAAAGTCTATAAATTGACAGTTGGTGAAAAGACTGTTCAGTTTACAGGTATTGCAAAAGTATCAGGCGGTCCTGAAATAGACAGCGTTAAGAGTGAAGACGTTGAAGAAGTTGTTATAGACTTCAATAAGAACGTTGAATATGCATCAGCTACAGACGTTGCTAATTACTCAATCAACGGAGTAGAAGTTGTAAAAGCTGAAGTTGACGGTGATGAAGTTACATTAACTACAAAAGGACTCCAGAACAAGACAAAATACACAGTTAAGGCAAACAACATCAAGTCAGTTGACGGCGTAGCAAAAAAATCCAATACTGAAACCTTTACTGTAAAATTTGATACAAGTGCTCCGAAAATTGACGGAGAAATAGAAGTACAGACTAATGACAGAATAGTTGTTAAGTTCAACGAAAAAGTAACAAAAGAATCAGCAGAAAACCTTGCCAACTACTCAATCAAAGTAGATGAAACAAACGGTGCAGAACTTGATATATTATCAATCACTTGGGATTCTGACTCTGACGATCAGAACAGCGTGGAAATCGTTACAGAGCCAATGGAAAAAAGAGAAGATTACAAGCTTTCAGTTGTCAATATAGCTGACCAGAGAAAAGCAGCCAATGTAATGACAAGACCTGCAACTAAGGTATTTGAAGCTATAGCTGAAGACGACAAAGCTCCTAAGTGGGAATCTCTTACAGTTCTTTCACCTACTACAATATTGGTAGAATTCAGCGATGGCAGCAAAATCGATGAAGAAAGTGCAACAAACCTCAGCAACTATGAGCTGGAAGACCTGGATATCGAATCAATAAGAACAATAAAGAATGAATGGAAAGTATTCAGAGCCATTCTTACAGTAGAAGAAATGGAAACAGGCAAGACTTATGACCTGACAATTGCTGATATACTTGACGAATTCGGCAATTCTATGGAAGAAGCATCAAAACCTGCTAAAGCAATAGCAAGCAGCCTTGCTGCAGCAAAACTTGATACAGCAAAAGCTACAGGCAAAAATACAGTTGAATTGAAGTTCACAAAAGAAGTTGACGAAAAAACAGCTGAAAACATTGCCTACTACACTATAACTGAAGGAGTCGGCGCACCGACAAAAGCAACACTTCAGGCTGACGGCGTAACAGTTATTCTGGAAGTCAACAACCTTATAAACGGTTATGACAAATACGATATAATCGTTGACGGTGTTGAAGACCTTGCAGGAAATGAACTGTACTACAAGATGGACCTTGATACAGCTACTGAACAGTGGGATAAAACAGCTCCAAAGCTTGAAGAGGCAGACGCAGTAAGCAGCAAAGTTGTAGCTCTTACCTTCGACGAAAGAGTAGAATATGAAGATGGTGCAAAATTAGTATTGGCAAAAGGAAGCGAAACTGCCGCAACAGCAAGCGTTAAGCTGGATGCAAAGGGATATGCCGAAAACAACACAGTTGTAGAATTCTCATCTGAAACACCATTAGTCGATGGCGAAAACTACACAGTAGTTGGAATCGTATACGGCGGCAGTGACACAGACGGCGGAATAAAAGACCTTAAGGGCAACAGAGTACTGAAAGAATCAATCAAATTCGGCGACTTCACATTTGAAGGAATCGATGACGCACTTGATTTAACAGAAGTAGATACCTACGAACAGGTTAACGGAAAAACTTTTGAAGTTACAATGTCAAAGGACGTTAAATTCAAAACAGGCGTGACAGTTACTGGCGGTAAAGCAGATATAGGCGACTTCACAGCTTCAATCAAGGATAACGTAATCACACTTGTTATAGAAGATGGCAAAATTGAAGAAGATGCAGAATACGACATCAATTTCGCAAGCTTCTTTACAGATGTACACGGCAACGCTGTTGAAAATGCAGATGATGACGATTCAACAATCCTGATAGGTGAATATACAGATACAGATGCACCTGAAATTGAATCAGTTGTTGCTATAAACAGAGAAACTATTGAAATAACATTCAGCGAAGATATTGAAGTAATGAATGATAGTGCAAAGACAGCTTTCATAAGCGGCCTCAACCTCAAAAACTATGATCTGGACAGCAATATTTCATTATCTCTTGAAGCTGACAACTTAAGCGACAACGATGGTGATAATGTTATAAGAGTAAAAGTTGGAAAGCCAATGGAAGCAAGATACGAATATGAACTGACAGTAGCAGCAGGAGCATTCAAGGATTTCGTAGGCATTGCAAACGAAGATGAAGATATATTCTACTTCGACGGTACAAACCTTGCAAAATAATTGAACTGTAAACAAATTAAAGGATGAGCGACCTGCTCATCCTTCTTTTTTACTCAAGCAGCCGGTATTAACATGTCCTAATTTGCTGCAGTAATTATGAATCCGTCCATTTTTATCTCTTCTCCGACTCCCGTCTTGAAGCTCATTGTCAGGCCCTCCGCATTTGAAGGCAAAGACAGATTGAAGTCATATTGCTGCCATTTGTCACCAAGCTGATATCTTTTTAATCTATTATCATATTTATTCCCTGTCTTCACCTTAATATTGACATACAGCATTGCTTCTTCGGATACCTTTTTTGCATAAAACATGACTTTTAATGTTTTGTTTTTCAGCTTCTTGTCATTTATCAGGGATGACAGGTCAGCCCATATGCCGGCCCTTCTGTCGGCGGTATTCTTGATATATATTGCATTCTGTGCATCTATAAAATCCTTATCCGACATGCTTGTAGTTATCTCATCCTTGCCCCAAACGGTATTGAACCTGTCTACATAACCCTTTTCACTCATGACATAATTCTTTTCAAATACCTGTTCATATATTGCATACGGATAGTATTTGGTTTTTGCATTTACAGGAGTGACAGTCTCATGACCTCCATTGGAATAAGCGCTGGTTCCCCTCTGAACATTATAATAACTGGTTGCGGTTTTGTTTGAGTCATAATTGATATCAAGATGTACTATATAGTCACTGTCCTGATTTATTTTAATTGAAAAACTATCTTTTTTGCTGCTGAATACGGTTTTTCCGCCGCTTTGCACAGTCCATTCCAGTGAATCAATCAGATTATAGGGATCGTTCTTTTCCCGGTCATAAGTGCAGGAAAGCCTGTTGGTTCCGTTTTCCCTGACTATATCCCATCTGAAATTTTTCCCCTTGATATCCATATCCGCATCTTCTATGATAAATACCTCCCGCGTATCTTTAAGCCTGAGGGCAATCATCAGCTCATCGGCCAGCTTGCCGATGCTGTCCGAACCTTCTGTAAGCCTTATCACTTTGTTTTTAATGCGGACCGGATCTATTCTGTCATCCATGGTAATATTCTCTTCTGCTCTTGTTACTGCAGTAAAGTATTTAACCGAATCCCCGTATCTGCCCCAGGCCTCATAGATCCTGGCAAGATTATAGTAGTATTCAATGGCGGGAAGGTTTTCAACAGCCTTATACTGAAGCTTTTCGGCCTCTTCCATATCATTCATGTAAAAAGAACATACCGCGGCATTATTATATGCAACCGGGTCATTGACATTGAATTCGGCGGATTTTAGAAAGCTGTTCCTGGCCATGTCATATTTTTTAAGCCTGAAATTACTTACTCCCAGCTTGAAATGAACCAGGGCCTTCTGTTGCGGGCTCAGGCTCGGCATGTTTGTAAGCTTGAAGTATTCCTCCTGTGCATCCTCATAAAGCCCCTGCTTAAACAACTGATCAGCCTTCAGGAGGCTTGCCGGAAAACCGATATTCTTCGTAATGTTGCTGTCTATTTTTATAGGCTCTCTGTCATTATTGGACATGCTGAAAAACTGTCTGAAAATATCAGCCGCAGAAATGCATATAATCAATATCAATACGAATACTGCAGTTTTTTCAAAATTAAGCTTGAACACACACTCACCACCCTTGCTATTATTGTATTATAAAAATGTAAAACCCGCAATTATTTACATAATACAGCTTGCGCCCAATAATATGATGATTATATACTAATCTTGTAAACTTTTTTACTTTTATTACGTATAGAAATATGTATGACAAATATAATTAAGTGCATTGATTTTTAAGGGGGAAAAACGATGAGGGACAGGAAAAAACTCATTATCATCGGGTCTGTTTTACTGATTGCAATTATTATAGCAGTTATAAGGATAATAACATCCGGTCAGGACAGAGTCAAAGAGGTAGATATAGGAAAGGCCGAAATAAAAAATCTCACCCAGGTTATTCCGGTAACCGGCAATATAGAGGCCGGAAATAAAGAAGAAATAATGCTGCCGACGCAGCAAAAGGTAATAGAGATCTATGCCAAAAAAGGACAGAAAGTCAATTCGGGAGATCCGATCCTGAAAATAGATACCACAGACTATGAATATCAGCTTAAGAAGTATGAGCTGGCACTCAGCCTTGCAGCTTCAAACCTCAACAGGCTTCAGGACGGCAGCAGGAACAGCGATAAAAAAGTCCTGGAAAACGCAGTAAAACAAGCCGAGCTGAGTGTTAAAAGCTCGGAGGCAAACTACAATGAAGCAAAAAGAAAATATGAACAGATCAAGGTGCTTTATGAAAACGGTGCAGCTTCCGGGAATGAATATGAAATCGCCCTTAAAGCAATGAATGATGCAAAAAACCAGCATGAATTATCGGTGATACAGCTGAGCGATGCCTTGAATTCCCTTAATGATTTTGACATAAACAGGAATGATCAGATAACAGACCAGAGAAATCAAGTGGAAAGCTCAAAGGCAGATATTGAAAATATAAAGGATAAAATTGAAAAAAGCACGATAAAGTCCAGCATCAACGGCACCATAGTACAGCTTGACGCAAAACCGGACCAGTATCCCACGGCGGAAAACAATACCATAGTAATATATGACCTTTCCAAATATAAGGTGACAATTCCGGTAAGCCAATATGATGCAGTGAGTATAAGCCTTGGCCAGAAATCAACCATAAGGGTGAAGGGAATAGACACGGAATACAAGGGTACAGTATCAGCTGTCGGTGATGCGGCGGTCATTACCATGGATGGAGCAAACAAGGAACCGAAGGTGGAAATTGAAGTCACTCTTGACAATCCTGACGACAGGATAAAGGTGGGCTATGAAGCAGACATAGATATTACCCTGAAAGAGAGCAATGATTCAATGGCAGTAAACTTTGAGGCGGTCCGGGAGGATGAGGACGGTAAAAAATATGTATTTACCGTCAATGGCAATAAAGCGGTAAAAACCTTTGTTGAAACGGGCATAGAGACAGATTTTGAGATAGAGATACTTAAAGGCTTAAAAGCAGGTGATTCCTATGTGAAGAATCCTCCTGCAACCCTGAAGGACGGGGACCCGGTGAAGCAGTCAGGGGGTAAGAACAGTGATAATAAAAGTTGAGTACCTTACAAAGGTGTATGATACAGGTGCAATACAGGTGGAAGCCTTAAGGAACGTATCTCTTTCCATAGAAAAGAATGAGTATGTTGCAATAATGGGGGCCTCCGGCTCCGGCAAATCAACGCTGATGAACATACTGGGATGCCTTGACAGGCTTACTGACGGGAAATACATCCTTGATGGTGTAGACGTATCCACTCTCAATGACAATGAACTGGCAGTAATAAGGAATAAAAAGATAGGCTTTGTGTTTCAGGCCTTCAATCTCCTTCCAAGGCTGTCGGCCCTGGGTAACGTAGAGCTTCCCATGGTTTATGCGGGCTTGTCAAAAAGCGAAAGGCAGATAAAAGCCAAAGCCGCCCTTGAAAAGGTTGGCCTCGGAGACAGAATGCACCACAGGCCAAATGAGCTTTCAGGGGGCCAGAAGCAAAGAGTGGCTATAGCAAGGGCTCTTGTGAACAATCCCGCCATAATACTTGCGGATGAACCTACCGGCAACCTTGATACAAAATCCAGCGAAGAAATAATGGATATATTTGAAAGCTTGAACAATGAAGGTGTTACCATTATTATGGTAACCCACGAACGGGACATAGCACAGCATACCAAAAGAGCGGTGGTATTCAGAGACGGCGAGATCATATCCGATAAACAAGTAGAAAACAGAATAATACGAGGGGGGAATAATGTATGAATATAGCTGAAAGCTTCATATCTGCCCTCCAAAGCATAAAAGCGAATAAAATGCGCTCCTTCCTCACCATGCTCGGTATAATAATAGGCATTTCATCGGTCATAACCATTGTATCAATAGGACAAGGCGGCAAGGAAGCCATAATGGGCGAATTTGACGATTTGGGCACCAATGTGATAAACATAAGCGTCAAATCCCTGGATAATGAGATTGAGGAAAGAGATTACCTTACCCTGAAGGACGCCCAGCTTATCAAGGATAAGATTCCTGAGGTTACCGCAGTGGTACCGGCAGCAGGCACCATGGGATATATGAAGACGGATAAGGAAAAGAAGTTCGCAGAAATTGACTGCATAACCCATGAATTCAACAAGCTGATGAAGGTGGAAATACTGGCAGGCAGATTCCTCAGCGAAGGTGACATAGAAGCAGCAAGAAATGTGATAGTAATTGATGAAATAACGGCGAATAAACTTTTTAAAGGGCCCAAGGATGCCGTAGGCCAAAGGATAAAGGTCACAATAAATGACAATAATACCAACTTTACCATAATAGGAGTTTCAGAGACCACAGGGGGCAGTATGGCGGCCATGTTCGGAGACAACTACCCCGGCCTGGGTTATGTACCGATTACCTTAAGAGAAAGGATAATGCCAAAAGTGCAGATATCCTGGTTTTCCGTACTGCTGGAAAGTATGGACAACTCAAAGGAAGTGGCTACAAAAATCGTGCGTTTATTGGAGCAGTCCCACAGAAATAAAGGGAAGTATGCCGCCGAGGAAGGCTTCAAGGAGCTGGATATGCTCAATAACGTGCTTAATATATTCACAATGGTCATAGGGGCTATTGCAGGCATATCCCTTGTAGTAGGCGGTATAGGCGTTATGAATATAATGCTGGTATCGGTAACCGAAAGAACAAGGGAAATAGGCATAAGAAAAGCACTGGGAGCCAAGAACAAGGATATAATGCTCCAGTTCCTCACAGAATCAATTATATTGTGCCTCATTGGGGGAACAATCGGGATGAGCCTTGGAATAACCTTGGGATTGGTTGCCGGTAAGATTATCAATATACCCCTGGGGGTATCACCTTTGGTAATACTTCTGGCTTTTACCTTCTCCTCAGCGGTAGGTATATTCTTCGGGCTGTACCCGGCAAATAAGGCCGCTAAGCTTGATCCGATAGAAGCATTGAGATATGAGTAAAAAAAATATATATCAGCGAGTACTATACTCGCTGATATATATTTTTTTGCGCTATTTCTATTCTTTACTTCAATTTCACTGAAATGGCCTTGAACATCTTGCCTCTCTGGTAAATATTGAAGCCGCTTTGTTCGTATCCGCTGACCTCAATCTCTTTCCCAACCATTTTATTCAGCAGCTTCGCCAGGTATTTGTTGTCCTTGTCATGTATAATCACATATATGCCCTCCGCTGTTTCCAGCTCAAAATGCTTACCCTCTATTTCGTTGATAACGAGCTTGCCTGTAAGCTTCTCAGGGGATGTGATCAAGCCGAAGTTCTCCATGACTCGCTTTATTATTACCGCAGCCTGTGCTCTTGTGGCAGTACTGCCCACTCCGAACTTATTCCCGCCTATACCCATTACAAGGCCTCTCTCATAGGCAGCTATTATGCTTCCCGCCGCCCATTCCGGAATGTCCTCCTTATCTTCAAAAGACAGTATGGACATATCGGAGTCAGCCCCGATACCCATAGCCCTTATGATCATTGTCGTAAGCTGTTCTCTCGTTACCGTGTCATCGGGGCCGAAGGTTCCATCGGGATTCCCTTTTGTTATGCCGTACTTGGCAGCTGTCTCAATATAAGGGAAATAAAGGCTTCCTATGCTTACATCCTTAAAAGAGGCTGTTTGGGGGGTAATCAAGTCCACATTCTTATCGGGATCATACCTTAGTACATTAACAAGCATTTTGACTATTTCCGCCCTTGTGATATTCACATCGGGGCCGAATTTCTTACTTGCATCGGCTTCTATAATATGCTTTGAAGCCATTAACTCTATCTCCGGCTTTGCCCAGTGCTTTGCAATATCCGTATAGATGCTCTCCGTCCTCATAACAGTGAATTTGCTAAAGTGACCGGTATCGAAGGTTATTGTGCCGGTCTTGGCATTAAACACACCACCGACATACTCCCAGGTTTTCTTCTCTTCATTATAGTGGTAAACCCCAAGCTTGTCGGTATCGATACTGTCTGTCTCTTCCGGGCTCAGCTTTATTGTGACAGCAAGATTATTGCTGAATTGATTGATGTTCAGTGTTTCCTTATCAGTTTTCAACTCAACGGTAAACTGAAACACCCTATCGCCAATTCTGTATATACCCGACGAAGCATCGCCGGAAAGGGCTTTCGCATCTTCCCCCGTCAGTTCCTTAATATTGAAACTCAGCTTAGCGGTGCTGTCACTTAAATACTTCCTGACCTCTTCAGTCATAAATGCGTCAGCAGGAATATCTACTTCTGCATTTAAGCCCTTTAAAGTCATAGGCCTTCCTGATTTGCTTAAATCCTCAAGGGTCTTTCCCTTCATTGATACAGATTCATAATCATCTATTTTTACCATAGCAATTTCAACATTTGCTTTGTCTTTTGCATTCTTTAACGCCACAGCGATCAGACTGTCTATAGAAGGATTAGGGGGAGCCGGTGCGCTGCTGCCACCGCCGCCTCCGCCTCCACCTCCGCCGCCGCCTTTCTTGCTTCCGGTCGAAGGTGGATTAACCGGGGGATCTACAGGAGGGTCAACAGGAGGATCTACAGGAGGCGGATCACCAGGGGTATCAGCCGGAACAGCATTCAAGGCATTAAAAGCGTTAACCATATTGCGTGAAACAGTCTTTCCGTCCAATGCTTCCAAGTATGTACCGCTGTCCATAATAGCATACTTCAGCTCATTAACTGTGAGATTCGGATTCTTGCTCAAAAGCAATGCCGCAATTCCGCTGACATGGGGCGCTGCCATTGAAGTACCGGTCAAATAGTCATAAAATGCCCCATGGTCCTCAGGATAGTATAACAAGGGTTCAGTGTCTATGCCTGTAATCTCCAAATGATCCCTGTAATAGTAAGGCCCTGACGGAATGTCATAATACACAGCTTCGAATACAGTACCCGCAACGCCTGCCATAATTTGATTGCGCCCGTAATCCAACTCTGACACATCAACGCCGAAGTAGTTTCTTACCAGAGTACTGTCTTCAATTTCCTCCAAAGCATCTTCTCCGAACAGTATCAGTTTTCCCCCTGCGTCGAGATAATCCATCAGCTTTTCCTGATCGTCATCCGTCAAAGTAGTGACCCAATTATCAAATTCATCAAACGTACCATAGGTGTACCCTGTAAACCATAATACAGCATCGTAGGACATCATATCAACACTGTCAGGCAAGCTGTCGGCATCCGAAGGCACTTCTTCCGGCGTGATATTTGTATAGCCATTGTTTTGAAGAGCATCAGCGTATACTTCATGTGCATTATAGTATTTATCCTCGTCATTCCCGTCATCATCCACCAGTAGTATCGAAGCATCATTATCTATACCGGCCTCGGTCAGAGCTCTTAAGAGTAAATCTTCGGCATCAGCCTGATCCATATCTTCAAGCCCAAAGGGTGCCACAAAGGCATACCCTGTGCCTGCTGCCCCTATGCCAGATGCACCCACGGCTGCGATACCGTATACTGCTCCGCTGACGGTGCTTAATATTCTACGTCCCGGGGCGCCAACGTCTACCGATACCGCTCCATAATTGGAGCTGGGGTCAAGTCTTTCACCGTTGCTGACATTGGCTACCGTTAGAATATTGCTGCTGTCATAAGCGGCCGGATATACAGGTGATACATCAATATTTCTGCCGTTATTCCCCGCCGCAACAACGAAAAGCATATCTGAGTCTTCAATAGCCTGCTTCAATGCCGAATCATCAGAATTTCCTCCCCAGGAACAATTGACTACCTTTACTCCCATTTCCCTGGCATATTCTATTGCTTCAATTGCATCAGCCGTTGTCCCGTCGTCCGGTCCGATAAATTTCAAAGACATTATCTTTGCCTCGGGGGCTACGCCGATTACCCCATCATCGTTTTCTTCCGCGGCAATGATCCCTGCAACATGGGTTCCATGCTCGTCATCATATTCATCATCAAATACGGAATTGTCATCCGAATAAAAATCCCAGCCGTATATATCATCTATATATCTATTGCCATCGTCATCCGCGCCATTACCGGCTATTTCTCCCGGATTCACCCACATTCTGCCTGACAGTTCAGGATGATTGTGGTCTATCCCAGTGTCAATAACCGCAACTACAACACCATTGCCCTGAGTAATGTCCCAGGCCTCGGGAGCATCAATATAGTCCAATCCATCAAGCAAATCAAAATAGTAATCGTTAGGAACCAATGTCGGATAATACAGATAATTAGGTTGAATATATTCTATTTCATCATTATCCTCCAAAGCCCTGATAGCTTTATTTGCACTTTTGCCGCCCTTGACGGAATACAGCCCGATATTCAGGGAATCAAAGGACTTTATCTCATTCAAGCCATTTTCCGTAGAAAATGCAGACATACCGTGACTGCTTGTCCCATCCTTGAATTTAATCAGCAGCTCTCCCGCTTTATATGCCGGCCGGTCCTGAGAATCTTCCTGTTCCTGCGAAGCCGCCTTATCCTTATATCGCTTCTCAACTTCCGCATAGCATGTTACACTGCTGAACAAAAGGGAAAAGACCACAGATAATACAACCAGCAAAGTGAAAACTCTTATCTTGTTTCCTTTCAAAGCGTAACCTCCTTATGCAAAATATATACAGCTATATCATAATTTGTAAACTTATACAATAAATAATATATAAAAATAGGCTCTTGCCATATAAACAGCAAGAGCATTTTTACTTCACAGAGACACGGGGACGTTTCTCCTGTCTCACGAGAGTGAGACACGCGAAACGT
>DAOLPD010000072.1:0-13398 GCA_035417425.1 Bacillota bacterium | reverse complement strand
CCTCCGCTTCCCCGGCCAGTTTCTCCAGGGCCTGGCTGCTTACTCTGAAGCCTTTTATATCGTAAATGTTATCGAATTTTCTGCTGTATTCAAGGACTGCACTGTCTCCCCGGTCCCTGACATCCCGGACTATTTTTTTTACTGTCTCTGTCACTTCCTCCGGAATAAAACCATTATCCTTTTGCCTCAAAAAAACCTCAATACTGCTTTTTTCATCCCATGACAACACTCTGAGCATTGGCCTCACCCCCCTCTATAGCTTCACTGACAGCCGATGCAAAGATATTTATGCTCTTGTTTTTCATCTTATAGCTGACTCTGTTGACTATCATCCTTGCAGTTATATCACAAATATCCTCATATACGATAAGTCCGTTTTCCCTCAGGGTGTTTCCGGTTTCGACTATGTCAACTATTGCATCGGACAGTCCTACAATGGGAGCAAGCTCTATTGAACCGTCCAGCTTGATTATCTCTACAGATTCCGACTTCCTGTTGAAATATTCCGATGCTATTCTCGGATATTTAGTAGCGACTTTTCTGACTATAGGCCTCACACCGCTTTTATCAGAAGGGCCTGCCAGCACTACCCTGCATCTGCATACCTTCAAGTCCATTATTTCATAGGCTGAATCTTTGGTTTCCATAAGTACATCCTTGCCTACTATTCCTATATCTGCCGCTCCGCTTCCCACATACACCGGAACATCGGAGGGCTTTACCAGGAAAAATACTACTCCGTTAGCTTTATCAGCAAAAACAAGCTTCCTGGAATTCAGATCGATAATATCCCTGTAATCACTTGTATAAAGCAGCAGTTCACTTACCTTTTCAGCGATCCTGCCTTTTGCGACGGCTATTTTCAACATTTTCTACACTCCTTAATCAAATATTACTACTTCGCTGCAGTCATACTGCCTGCGGTATTGCTCCGGATCCGATATTTCTCCGTTGTTTACCATATTTACTGCAGCACCGGTTTTTCTGCGGCCTTCGGAATACCTAAGAGCCTCAATAAACCTGCTTTCGCTGAATATAACCAGTATTTTGCGCTCCCTATGTTCCTGAAATTCCTCCGTGACAGCTTCCAGCATGTTGTCAATATATATGGCAAATCCTGATGCAGCCGCATCCGAGCCCATTTCCTTCAGCAAACCGTCATATCTGCCTCCCGAAATAACCACATCACCGGCTCCCCGGGCATATGCCTTGAAAATCAGTCCGGTGTAATACTTCATATTCCCCGTCATTCCCGCATCTATTATAATATTGGGGCCAAGGCCAAGGTCCTTGCACTTCCCGTATATCTGCAGCAGATACTCAACGGATTCCTTTACCGTCTTGTTGACTGTAATTTCATCCATACCTTTGAACACATCCTCAGGTTTTCCGAACAGGCACGGCAGCCTGCAGATTATTTCCTTACTGCCGCTGTCAATGGGCAGGGCGGATACCTCGTTTTCAAGCTCCACCAGATTCTTTTCACTTATCAGTGAGATAATATGTGATTTCTTTTCCTCCGGTAAGTCTATCTCTTCAAAAATACCCTTGATTATGCCCACATGCCCAATATCTATTTTATAATCCGCAATTCCCGCAACCCTGAAGCTTTCCTTTGCCATGGTCAAGGTCTCTATGTCCAGCCACTTGCTTGGGCATCCGTATATCTCCGCCCCTACCTGGCAAAATTCTCTGCCTGCTCCCCGGTTCTTCTTGTCCGCCCTGTATACATTCCCCGCATAAAACAGCTTCAAGGGCTTCCGCTGCCCCTTCAGTTTGGTGGATGCGACTCTGGCTGTAGGAATTGTCATATCCGGCCGCAGAACCACAACTCTTCCATCCCTGTCTATTGTTTTTACAAGGCTTTCATCATCCACCGGGGATATGCCCCCGGAAAACAGCTCATAATACTCAAAAAGAGGTGTTTCTACACGGCCGAAGCCGCAGGAATGCATGTAGTGCTGCAGCCTTTCCTGAAGTATGGTTCTTCTGCCGCTTTCTTCAGTAAGAATATCCCTCATGCCTTGTGGGATCTCAAAGCTTTGCATAGTGTAATATCTCTCCTCGCCTCACATATTTGTTCATGAAAATAACAAAACCCCGCAGGTAATAATTTTACCTACGGGGTTTTATTATTGCATCCCATAGGCACAAGCACAAATAGCACTTATGCCTACGGGAAATTTCCTAAAGGCTTAAGTGCTCTGCCTATGATGATGCAGTCTGTTAACCAAGTAATTGAAGAAACTCATAAAAAATCAGCTCCGTAATTTTTATGTAAAACTGGTTTTCATATACTATAATATAAATCAAGCCCTGTTGTCAATACTAAAACTCAAGTTTATAAATTTCCTTGTAT
Source organism: Bacillota bacterium (assembly GCA_035417425.1). GTDB lineage: Bacteria > Bacillota > Clostridia > Lutisporales > Lutisporaceae > BRH-c25. Next base: position 11,039 of record DAOLPD010000072.1, on the reverse strand, counting down.
TTTTTTTCAAGATAATCAATCAAGTATTTGGGATTTATTCCCTCGCCGGTAACCTGCAGAAGGATTTCTTCAGGCTTCAGCACCTTGCCGTGCTTATGTATCTTTTCTGCCAGCCAGTCTTTTATCTTAATCAGTTCACCCTTCTCAACCATTTCCTCAAAATCCTTGATTTCTTTTTTTGCTGCATTGTAAATCTGGGCAGAGTATATATTCCCCAGAGTATAGGATGGAAAATACCCGAAGCTTCCGCCGGCCCAATGGACATCCTGCAGCACTCCCTTTGAATCGTCCGGGGGTACTATGCCGAGGTATTCCTTCATCTTCTCCTTCCATACCTCAGGAAGGTCTGCCACCTTAATCTCTTCGTTAATAAGAGCCTTCTCTATTTCATACCTTATCATGATATGAAGGTTATATGTGACTTCATCAGCCTCTATTCTGATCAGTGACGGCTCTACCTTGTTTATAGCCTTGTAAAAATCATCGGCCGGCACATCCTTCAACTGCTCCGGGAAGAATTCCTGCAGCCGGCTGTAGTATTTTCCCCAGAAGCTGCGGCTCCTTCCTATGATGTTTTCCCAAAATCTTGATTGTGATTCATGCAGTCCCATGGAGGCCCCGTCGCAAAGGGGAGTGCCGTGCAGGTCTGAAGAAATATTCTGCTCATATAAGGCATGCCCTCCTTCATGCATTGAGCTCATGACAGCGCTTATTAAGTCATTGGGATAGTAATGGGTAGTTATTCTCACATCTGCGGGATTTATTCCCGTAGTAAAGGGGTGCTCACTTTCATCCAGCCTGCCTGCATCAAAGTCATAACCCATCTTTCCCAAGATATACAGGCCGAATTCCTCCTGCTTCCCAATGTCGAAATACTTCTTCAAAAACTGATCTTCCGGTTGATAAGCCGATTCCTTTATCTTTGCAACCAGGGGTACTATTCTGCTTCGCAATTCGCTGAATATTGCATCCAGTTTTTCAATCGTCATTCCAGGCTCATACAAATCCAGCAGTGTATCGTATTTATTCTCCTTATACCCCCACAGCTCAATGAACTGCAAATTATAACCGACTATCTTTTCCAGATAGGGCTTGAACATCTCAAAGTCATTATTCTTTTTTGCATCCTCCCAAACCGATTCCGCTTCAGAGGTCAATATCACATATTCCTTATATTTTGCTTCCGGTATCTTCTTATATCTGTCATATTCCTTCCTGCACTCCCTCACCAATGCTTTCATGATTGGATCCAGACTGCTGCTATTATCCGGCTCATCAAAATACGCCAGGTATTCTCCCATCGCATCAGAGGTAGAAAGCCTGAAGGCTTCCTCAGAAAGCATGCCTATTACCTCTGCCCTGTAGGGCACGCCTTTTCTTGGAGCTCCTGTTCTGAGGTCCCAATATAGCACACCAATGGCATCATTATAATATTTTATCCTTTTTACCAGTTCAAAAAAACCGTTTTTCGCATCATTAAACTCTTTAATCATTAATCTGCCCCCCTCATTGAAATAACTCTTATTTTATTTCAAAGGTACAGGTTACTACTGCCGTAATCTCCTTTTCCAGTGAAGATGTATCGTTTATTCCATAATCCGATACTTCTGTGGAGTATAATGGTGTGATTTGGAACACGCCCATCTTTGCTGATTTTAATGCGCCAATGCTGCTGCCCGTGTTCTGGGATATCTGCTCGGCCCTGTTTTTTGCATCCTTTGTTGCCTCTCCAAGCATGCTGACCTTCAGGTCTGCAATTTTTGTATAGTAGTACTGGGGAGGATATGACTGAAACTCTATACCTTCGTTAATAAGCTCCGTTGCTTCCCTTGCTATCCGGCTCAGCTTGTCAACATCCGTGGAGCTGATCTGCACCCGCTGATACAACCGATAGGCTATAATGTTATTGGTATATTGTCCGTTGTAGTTTACTTCATGTATAGGATTTGTATCAATGGACGAGAAAACCATATCCTCTTCATTTATACCCTTTTCCTTCAAGTATTTCTTTACCTTCTCCGAATCCGACTTAAGCTTTGTATACGCTTCAGGCATAAGTTTCGACTCGCAGGAAAAGCTCCCTGTCCATTCAATAAGATCAGATTTAATCTGCTGCTTTGCAGAACCGGTAACCGTTATGGATCTGTTGCCCTTTATCTCCACTATACCATCGGTAACTATATAGGTTGACAGTATCAAGCCTGCTGATAAGATAAGCGCCACCAGAATAAGAGCAATGCTTTTCTTGTTTTCCTGATTCATTATTTAACCCCCTTTATTTAATATTTTTTCTCTTATATTTCCCAGGAAATATATATTTTTCGACATTCTGTCATTGTGAAAATCAATCCTATGCCTTTTCCATAATAACCCTGCTCCCTGAGCCATTGACCACCGGAGCCTCCACCACAAGGCGCCTTGTTATCCTGCTCTTCAATTCAGGTACATGGCTTATCAGTCCTATGACCCTTTCCCTGGTACTTAACCTTTCCAGAGCATCAATGACTGTATCCAGAAGGCTGCTGTCCAGAGTCCCGAAGCCCTCGTCAAGGAAAAAGAACTCAAGGGGGCTCTGCCCTTTAAGCTGTATCTGAGAGGATAATGCAAGGGCAAGGGCTAAAGATGTCAGAAATGTCTCTCCTCCCGACAGGGTTGTAACCGGCCTGTGTATACCTCCGTTGGCATTGTCCCGGATAACAAAACCGTTTTCGGTATCCAGCTCCAGTCCGTATTTATGCCTGGTCAGAATGCCCAGGGTTTCGGAGGCTTCCTTGGCAATGTATCTGAGCCGTTCTTCCGATATGTATTCTATGAAGCTATTCCCTTTAAGCAGGCTCTTTATAAGTTCAAGGTGCTCCTTTTTCTTTGAGTACTCCTTCAGCTCCTTTTTCAGCAAAAGCCAGTTCTCATAGTTGGATTTTATAGTTTCGAGCCTGTTTTTTGCACTCTCATATCTTGCAATACTATTCTCTTTTTCAAGCTTAAGCTCCTCATATCTGCGGTTAATTTCCTGCCACACCTCTTCTGTTATGCTCCGCCCGGAAAGCTTCTTTTCTATCAGTGCCTTATGTGCTGCTATACTGCTCTCGGCCTTTTCATACTCTTTAATTATTTTTACCTTATCCTCCAGCTCCTCCTTTGTCATAAAGGCTTCCTCCACTTCCTCCAAAGAAGAAAAACCTTTATCGATAAGCTCCTTATCCAGTTTCCTGCCATCGTCAGCCAGCTTATTCCGGTATATCTCACTTTGCTTCTCAAGGACCTTCTTATCCTTGATTTCTTTTTCGTATCTTTCTCTCAATGTATTGACGTTTTCCTGCGCTTTTTGTTCCCCTTTTGTTAAAAAAGAAATCTCATCCTCCGTCTTTAATATTTCATCCTTTATATCCTTATCTCCTATAAAGTCATAAATCTCTTTTTCCTTCTCTTCCTTCTGATATTTGAAGCCCCTTCCTTCAGCAGTGTTTTCGGAAAGCTTCTCCATATCAAGCTTCCTTGCTTCTTCCGCCTTATCAATTTCCTTTCTAAGCTCTGAAATACTATTCTCAATTATTTGCAGTTCCTTATATGCATCTTCTGCTTCTTTGTCTTTCTCCTGTATCCTCCGAAGCTCATCCCTCATGCTGTCAATCCCCATGGCTTTCACAGCGGCAGCATAGGCTCTTTCTTTTTCTTCCCATGCTTCTTTTACCTCAGCATAAGCCTTCTCCAGTTCCTTAAGGAGCTTCCTGTTTGCTTCAAGCCGGGACGCCATGCTGCTGCTTTCCACCTGGTACCGGTTATATTCTTCCGCTGCCTTCTTCTGGCTTTCTTCAAGCTCTGTCAGCTTTTTCTCCCATAACTCAATGTCTTTCAGCTTTTCCTGTTTCTCTTCCCCGATTTTAACCAAAGCCCTCTCTATTTCCGGGATGGACAATCCTTTATAATCCTCAGGCAGCCTGTCTATAAGGTCAGCCTGCTCTTCCTGCTTGTTCATGATATCTGACAATAGCTCTTCCTTCTGCTTCTTCAGATTATTACGCTGCTCCTCAAGCTTGATGTACTTGTTTTCCAGAGCTCTTAATTCCGTCTCAAGCCTGTTGATTTTATTTTGAAGCTCCTTTGCTGCTTCAGCTTCTGTTCCGTGGCCGCATTCAGGATGGGCGGCAGGATTGGGATGGGTTACAGCTCCGCATACGGGGCAGGGCTCATTTTCCTTCAGGTTCTGAGCCAGCAGGAAGGCTGCGTGGCCTTCCTGCTCCTTTTTCTTTTCCTCAAGGAGCAGCCTAAGGTTTTCAATATCTGAAAGTTCCTCAAGCTGAGCATCCAGGGCTTCAAATTGTTTGCTGTTCTCAAGCTCTTTCTGCTTCAATTGTTCCATATCCTTGTGCTTAAGCTTAAGTGCATCAACAGTCGACCTGATATTATAGTATTTTGTCTCTTCTTTGTGTATATCATTCCTGTCCCACTTCTTGCTTTTCTTGTGCTGTTCATAGGAGCTTTGAATTGCTTCTTTCTCTTTGAGAAGTTTCAGGCCTGCTTCTTTAAAGGATTCAATCTCCTGCTCCTGCCTGTTTATTATGTCTGCCATTTCTTCATATTTGGCTTTCTGCTTCTCCTTTTCCTTCTGCAGTCGCTCCAAATCCTCTTCAAGGGCTGCTCCATACTGAATTTTATCCCTGTAGCCTGCTTCAACCTTAAGGGCTTCAGTGCGGGCTTTCTTTCCGGCTGCTTCCTTTAGGAGCCCTTCAAGCCCGGACTTTTGTTTAGCAATGGTATCATTCCAATTATCAACTTTTTTCTTCAGAATTACATGCTCACCCCTGAGCTTCTTAAGAACTTCCTCGATTTTTTCCAGTTCACTCTTTGTCTTAAGAACCTCTTCAAGCTTAGTCTTATGCTCTATGAGAACGGGTAGCTTATCCTTCCTTGCCTTAGTTGCGGCTTCAAGCTCTGCCTGTCCTTTATTCAGCTGTCCTTCCAATTCACAAAGGCTTGTATTAAGTTTTTCCAGTGCTTCTGTCACACTCTCCAGTTCCCTGCCGGTTTTCTTAATATCATTGATCCTGTCCATAAGGCTCCGTGCCGCTTCTGCTCCCTTGCAGCTAATCCTCATTAAGTCTATTTCATCTCTGTCTGCAAGCAGTTCTTTATACTTTTCCTCTGCTTCACGATATTCCGCAGTAAGCTCCCAGACCTCTTTCGCACCGTAGTATTCATCTTCTGCCGCCCTCAAGGCCTCAGCCATGCTTTTCTTATGTTTTTCCGCCGCTATTAAACCGGCTTCCGAATCCTTTAATGAAGAATCTGAAATATCCCCCAATACGGATAGTGCCCTCTCAACTCCCGAAAGCTTGTTACGGATTCTTCCCAGCCTTCTGTTGACTTTTTCGGTAAGCTCCCGTCCATACTCTTCAAGGTAGAATATACGCTCCAGCATTTTTGTCTTGTCACCCTTGGCAGATAAAAGGAATTCATGAAATTTATTCTGAGGAAGCACTACAGAACGTGTAAAATCGTCAAACTGCAGCCCTATGAGTTCTATGACAGCCTCGTTGACTTCTCCCAGCTTGTCGGCAATAACCACATCCCCTGAGGGATTCAGCTCTATCAGCCTGGATACCCTTGATTCTATGGAGTTCTCAGAGTCCTTCTTCCGCCTGTACTCCCTTTCCACCCTGTATGACTTTCTCTTCTTTTCTTTCACCAGATCAAAGGTAAATGAAACCCGCACATTGGCTGAAGACATGTTTATTATACCCTGGGTGCCTCTGTTTGCTCTCTGGACATTTCCATACAAAGCCAGGGTTATAGCATCCAATATGGTTGACTTTCCGCTGCCTGTAGGGCCGAATATCCCAAAAAGGCCTGTCTCCCCAAGCCGGTCAAAATCTATTGACTGGAGCTCCTTAAAGCTCTGCAGCCCTTCTAATTCAAGATACCTGGGCCTCACTTACCTCACCCCCCTGCTGTATTTCTTCCAGGTCATCTTCCTGATTATCATTTATAACCTCAAGGAAGGATTCCATCATGTCTTCGGCTGCTTCCATTCCTGTCTTAAATCTATAATAATCCCTGAACAGCTCCTCTATCTTTTTCCCTTCCCTGCTTTCAAAACCTATTATGCTTTCCTTTTCATCGGTTACCACCGGCCTTATGTTTATAATCCCGGGGTTAAGCTCCCTAAGTAGTTTTTGTTCCTCCAAGGTCAGAGCCCTGTCGGTATATACCTCTAAGTCTATCCAGGCGTTCATGTCCCTTCCTTCTTCACACCATCTCAGTGCTTCCATTATTCCGTTCTTAGCCTTCCACTGCTTCAGCGGCTTCCCGGAATTCAGATAAACCTCCTTTACCTCAGACTCTCTTCCGGGTACTGCATCCACTATATATACCACTTTGCTGTAGTCCGTCTCCGAAAAGCTGTATGCAAGAGGCGAACCGGAGTAATATGCCGGTGAAGGCGCGCTTTTTATCCTCTGAGGCCTGTGAAGATGTCCCAAAGCAATAAAATGAGCATTATCAGGAAGCCGGCAAGGATCTACAACCAAAGCGCCTCCAAGCTGTCTTTCGGAGTCCGAAGTCCTTCCGTCCCTAAGATACAAATGGCTTACAATGAGGTTCACAGTATCATTCCTGAAATTGCCGCTCAAATTATGCATCAGCTCTGATATCTTGTCGGAATAAGCCTCCTGAAGTGTTTCTTCACGGGAATCAACCGATATGAGCTGCTCAAGCCTGGATTCCGAAGGATAGGGCAGGGTTATTATCACAGCGCTATGCTCGGAAGCACCGGGCTTTATCTCGAACCATCCGGGTCCTGACTGCAGTATGGAACTGCTTCCAAACACCCCTGCATCGCTTCCCGGATATCCGAGAAGGATAATACCGTTCTTATATGCCAAAGGGCTGGCGGCGCACAGCCGGTCAGGGCTGTCATGGTTTCCCGCAATTACGACAACAGCCCGTCTGCCTTTATTGTTCAGTCTGTCAACCGCATCGTAAAATAATTCCTCAGCGGCGGAAGACGGATTATATGCATCAAAAATATCCCCGGCTATAAGCACCAGGTCTACCGATTCACTTTCTGCGATTCCGCAAAGCTCGTCTATGAACTGCCTCTGCTCGTCCAATCTGTTAATATTGTCGAGAGTCTTGCCTAAGTGCCAGTCTGAGGTATGAAGTATGCGCATGGCCATTCCCCCTTGTGTCTGACTTATTCCATTATCTTTATTCTATCGAATTATTTGCCAAAATACAATTTAATATATTGTTAACATAACAAAAGGACATGGGGACGTTTCTCCTGTCTCACTGAAAGAAAGTGAGACAGGAGAAACGTCCCCGTGTCCTCTTGCCGGGCTGTACAATCTATTTCAATTTTCCTATTTCATTAAGCGGCCATAATCTGAATACAGCCTTGCCTATAAGATACTCTTCCTCAATGAACCCAACTGATTTAAACCTGCTGTCCCTGCTGTTCTCTCTGTTGTCACCCATTACCATATACTTGCCTTCAGGGATGGTTGTCTTTTCAAATCCAAAGTCGGGTGTCGGGGATTGTGTAAAATCAGGTTCCAGCATCTTTCCATCAATGTATACCCTGTTGTTCTTTATCTCAACAGTTTCGCCCGGTAAACCCACAACCCTCTTTATAAGATTCAGATGCTCCAGCTTATCCTGTTCGCTGTCTATTACTACGATATCTCCTCTTTCAGGCTTGCCCACCAAATAATTTATCCTTGATACAATGAGTATCTGCCCTTCATGCAGCGTAGGTTCCATTGATACGCTCATTGCATAAGCTGTTCTGAATATGTACGTTCTGAAAATCACTGCAAGCACTATTGCAAAAATAATCGTTTTTATCCATGAGTATATCTCTTTTTTCATCTCTTCGTCAGACTTCAAATTAATGCACTCCTTGCTACTGTTATTTATTGAACTTCCTACCCACCATGTCTATTTCTAAATATTTATTATACTATTGTTTGTGTTCCAAAACAATTATAAAAAGGACATGGGGACGTTTCTCTTGTCTCACCAAAAGGAGACAAGAGAAACGTCCCCGTGTACCCCACCAGTACTCTTTCATTTCCCTCTGCTGCTTGAATTTTTATCGCTGTTGTTTTTATTGTTTAACCAATTGAAATTGTAAATCCAGTTATTCCAATCAATCTTACTGTTGTTGTCAATCTTGCTGTTTCCATTCTTGCTATTGATATTTCCGGGACCTGTTTTATTCATATTACTGTTCTTACTGTTATTTATATTCTTTTGATAATCATCGCTACTGTTGCTGTTGTTTGTTTTCTTTTGGGAATCATCCTTATTGCTGCTTTTATCTTTATCTTTGTCTATCATCTGGCCATCATTCTTATTTGTCTCACTATCATCTTTTTTCCTTTTGCTGCTTTCTCTTTCGTCTTCGCTGCCATCCCTATCGTCATTACCTATACCATTGTTTCTTTTCTTGTCTTTATTCAGTTCCTCATTATTTTCCTTGCGGTTGTCCTTGTTATTGTCATTATTGCGTTTATCTGATGAATTTGAAGGTATGGTTATCTTATCATCTTTCTTCTTATCGTCTTTTTCCTTGTTATCATCTCTGTCTCTATCTTTGTCCCGGTTCTTATCACCATTCCGGTCCTCATCGTCCCGGTTTTTCCTGTTATCTTCTTTCAGGTTTCTATCGTTCCACTTGCCGCCCTCTTCCCTGTCTTCACGGTTATCGAAGCCTTCGTTCCTTTTCCTGTTTTCTTTTTCTGCTTCCTTAGCTTTTTTTTCAGCTTCCTTTTTAGCTTCCCTCTCAGCTTTCTCTGCTGCCTTTTTCGCTTCATTTGCAGCTTTTTCGGCTTTCTCCGCTTCTTTTCTTTTTTCCTTTATAAGATTTGCAACTTCTTTTACGGACATGTCCTTTATTTCTTCATTCCTGATTTCCGGCATTACCTTTTTCAGGTTTTCTTCAAGGACCTTTCTGCCAGGAGAAACCTTCTGGGATATTGCAGTCTTATGATTCTCTATATTGGTCTTTTCAACCGTTACTCCGCTGGTTTTATTAACCTTGGACAGTTCCTTTTCTGCAGTTTTGGCGACCGTTTCCTCAAGCTTCTTCTCCTGCTTCGGGTTCTTCGCGGAAACAATTACGACGATTTCATCTTCCGTCTCTTCGTCTATATAGCCCTTGTCAGAAGCAGTCTTTATAATCTCGGACAGTGCAGTATCAATATTCTGGTTCTTCAGGCTTTTTGCATCCTTAATTAAATCAACTGCATCTTCAGTCAGGGGATTCACTGATATTACCCTTTCAAACCTGTTCAGGGACAAGGACAAACTGGGGTTGATATCTACACTTACATAGCTGCACGGAGTGTAATATGCATATACTCCCGTTGACAGGAATATGCATGCCATAAAACAGGCAGCCAATCCGGCCAGGCGTTTGCTTATGGGATATATCTTGCGCTGCTTGATCTCAATTTCATCTCCTATTGCAGCCGACATCTGTCTTTTAACTTTAACGAAGTCTCCCTTGTCGGTTATCACTATCATATGTTTCTTATCTATTTCTGCTATTATAGCTTTCACTTTTTCCACCCCCAGTCTATGAACTCCCTTATACAATAATAATCTCCCGTTAATATTATCATTGCTGCTATTACATAATTTCGTGAGCGTTCTATGGTTTTCCGGGGTAATTTTAGTCCTTCTTCAATACCTGCTATCGGAAGATATTTTTTTTCTTTTATTTTTGCCACAAGCTCCGGCCTGTCGATTATGTACTTCACTATATCCAGGTATGAACTCTTTGTATTCGTATGCTTGGGAGAGCTTTTTGCCACATCTGAAAATTCAAGTCCCCAATTATGAAGCTCTTCCTTCAGTTGTACAAGCTCCTGCCTTCTAAGCTGGTTTACCTCCTCCAGGTAGTATTTATTTTGAGCTTCGGGAGCTGCAATAACGTACTCGAAAACTTCTTCTCCATCAGCTTCATCGGTGGAGTATTCACTGATATATGTAACTGCCTGATGCTTTTTTTCTTTCCTGTAGTAATCAATCAGTCTTTTTCGAATTATGCCCTGGGCAAAGCTTAAAAAGTGCCCCTTCTCCTGGTCATAATGAATTATGGCTTCGTCAAAAGCCATGAGCCCTATACTGAGTTCCTCATCATATCCGTAAGAGACATACCTGCCCGTAGCCTTTTCAACAGCGGCAGCTATAAAGGGCTTGTATTCCTCTATGAAAGCATCCTTTTCATCTCTATTAAGTTTTATACCTATTACTCTTTCATTTATGGATTTATAAAACATGGCACACCTCAACAGAAGAACGCATGCATACGTCCCATAAGTGTCTCTGTACAATTATACATTATTTGGACTAGCCCTTCACGGAACATATATTGGTAAAAGACTAATATTCCAATATTTTTCCATTCCAAAAAAGGTATATGTATTTTCCTGATATCTCTTTGCCGGTTATTTGACTCAGAGCCCGTGCATAGTATTCGATCTGTGTCCTGTATTTTTCTTTTATATTGCTTACTTCTCCTTCGGGCACGTAATCAGTCTTGTAATCAACCAGCACCAGCTTTCCCTCTTCTTCAAACCAGCAGTCAATTATTCCCTGGAGTACAACAGTCTCACCTTCATGGCCGCAGCCTGCTTTACTTCCGAATACCTCACTGCATTCCACTTCCATTGTAAAAGGCATCTCCCTGTAAAGCCCGCCGGCTTCTGTCATCCTTCTGCCCAGGCTTGAATTTAAAAATCCGATTATTCCGTTAATGTTCACATTCCGGGCTTGAACCTCCGTCAGAAGCTCCAGCCTAATCATGTCTTCAAGCTGCCTTTTTATGCCGGCCTCCGATACTTCTCCGCCAAAATCCATATGCTGCAGAACAAAATGCATTAAAGAACCTCTTTCCGCAGCAGTCATTCCTGATGTTTCCTCCAGGAACCGGGGCCTCTTTCTAATTCCCGGGGCAGCCTGAATACGAAACTCGTCAGCCGCCTCAGTATCAAAGTATCTCTTAAGCTCTGTAACGGTGACCTTCACCGGCA
>DAOLPD010000071.1:0-13726 GCA_035417425.1 Bacillota bacterium | reverse complement strand
CACCTCTGAACTTGTAAAGCTCGAAGCTGAACAATTGAGCCTGCCTGATGAGATCTTTGACAGGGCTTTGGAAGGGGATATGCTTGAGCAGCAAGGTTTTATTGAGCTGCTGACAGCAATAATCGGAAAGAATGATCTGAAGAGATTCAACTGGGGCATCAAGCTCTATAAGTCCGCAATCACACTGCTCAAGGAAATAAACAGCGGAAGCGCGCAGGGAAACAATGAGGAGCTGAAAATCAAATCGGAAGAGCTGATTGAAAGGATTGACAAGCTTATTGAAGAAACATCCTTCATTCCTCTCTTCGATAACAAAAGAAAATTGTTTTCAATAGGCTATAATGAGGAGGAGGAACAGCTTACAAAGTCCTACTATGACCTTCTTGCTTCGGAAGCAAGACAGGCAAGCCTGATTTCCATAGCCAGGGGTGAGGTCAGGAAGGAGCATTGGTTCATGCTCAACAGGACACTGACTGAGGTAGACGGATACAAGGGCTTGATTTCATGGACAGGTACAATGTTTGAGTATCTTATGCCGCTTCTTATTATGAAGGACTATTCAGACACACTGCTGCATGAGACATATGATTTTGTAATAAGGTGCCAGAAAGATTACGGATATAAAAGGAAAGTGCCCTGGGGTGTTTCGGAGTCCGGCTACTATAGCTTTGACTTCAGGCTGAGCTATCAGTATAAGGCCTTTGGAATACCGAGCCTGGGACTGAAAAGGGGACTTATTAATGATACGGTAGTAGCGCCCTATGCTACGGTTCTGGCCTTGATGGTAGATCCGAAAGAGTCATACAAAAATATCATAAAGCTGAAGGAGGAAGGGCTGGACAGTCCTTATGGCTTTTATGAAGCTATAGATTATACCCCCGAAAGATTAAAAAGGGGAAAAAGAAGCAGCATAGTGAGAAGCTTTATGGCTCATCATCAAGGTATGAGCTTTATGGCGCTGAATAATGTCATCAATGATTATATCCTGCAGGAAAGGTTCCACAGGGAACCTGTCATAAAAGCAGCGGAAATACTCATGCAGGAGAAGATACCCTCAAAGGTGATTTTTGCAAAGGATTACAAGGAAAAAATCGAACCCTTTGAAGTGGTTGTGAAAGAAGACGTTGAATACACCAAAGTTCTCGGACTGAACAACAACATACTTCCGGAAGTGCACATGCTGTCAAACGGGGATTATTCCGTAATGGTAACGGACAATGGTTCGGGATTCAGTAAATACAGGGACTTGGCTGTTACCAGATGGAGAGAGGACAGTGTTCTGAACTATTCCGGCATGTTCTTCTATTTACAGGATATCGACTCCGGTTCGGTTTGGTCAAATTCCCTGGCTCCTTGCAGTATACTGCCCAACAAGTACAAGGTAGTATTTTCTCAGGACAAGATATGTATTTCCAGGTCTGATGACGATATTGACACTAACACTGAGATAATTGTATCACCGGAGGATGACGCGGAAGTCAGGAGGCTTACCCTTACAAATCACGGTCAGCAGGTAAGAACATTAGAAGTAACAAGCTACCTGGAGGTTTCTATTGCCCATCAGTCTGCCGACTTGGCACATCCGGCCTTCAACAACCTGTTTGTTAACACGGAGTATTTGCATAAATACAACGCGCTGTTGTCAGTTAGAAGGCCCAGGGAGGAAAAGGGAATACGCATGTGGGCATTTCATGAGCTGACGGTTCAGGAGGAGGTTCTTGGGGGAATACAATACGAAACCGACAGGGCAAAATTCATAGGAAGAGGTAATATGCTGGATAAGCCGGCGGTTGTCGGAGGGAGCCATCCTCTTTCCAATTCCGTAGGACCGGTGCTGGATCCCATAATGAGTCTGAGATGCAGGTTAAGGCTGCAGCCGGGTCAGACTGTCAAACTGAATTATATTACGGGTGTATCCGACAGCAAAGAAAAAATATTGCTGATGACAGAAAAATATCATGACTGTTCATCCATCGACAGGGCATTTGAGCTTGCATGGACCAGAAGCCAGGTAGAGATGCGGTATCTGGGCCTCAAGAAAGAGGAGATAGAAGTCTTCAGGCATATGATGTCCCAGATATTGTACCTGAGTCCGCTTAGAAGGAAGCTGGAAAGCTCTATAAAGGGAAACAGGAAAGGCCAGCCGGGGCTTTGGGCATATGGCATTTCAGGAGATTTTCCGATAGTGGCGGTATTTATCAGCAAAGCAGAAGAGCTGGATCTTGTAAAAGAGCTTATAAAGGCGCATGAATACTGGAGATTAAAGGGCTTGATAGTTGATGTTGTTATTATCAATGAAGAGGAGATCAGCTATTCGAGGCCCCTGTATAATATGCTCCAGGATATTATTTCTGTAAGTCATGCCAGAGATATGAGGGATAAAGCAGGAGGAGTGACAATAAAGCAGGGGTACTATATGCCTGAAGAGGATAAGCAGCTTATTGCGGCAGCGTCAAGGATAGTATTGAAGGGTAAATACGGGCCTCTTTCGGTACAGACAAAAGTGCGAAACGGCAAAAACGCTTTTGAGTACAAGATATGGAAGAGCAGAGGGAAAAAGCATAATAAGTACGATGTGAAGAAACTCGAGCTTAAGAACTTCAATGGTTTCGGAGGGTTTGACAAAGAAGGCAGGGAATATGTAATCAAGCTTACCGAAGGTATGAATACTCCTGTACCCTGGTGCAATATTATAGCCAATCAAAGATTCGGCTTCCTGATTACTGAATCCGGTGCCTCTACAACCTGGGCGGAAAACAGCAGAGAGAATAGGCTGACCACCTGGTCCAATGATCCTGTTATTGACCCATCAGGGGAGATAATATATATGAGAGATGAGGAAACGGGTGAAATATGGTCGGTTACCCCTCATCCCATAAGGACGAAAACTCCTTATATCATAAGGCACGGCTTCGGCTATTCGGTTTTCGAGCACAGCTGGAACGGAATCGAGCATGAACTGACTGAATTTGTTCCGGTGTCCGACAGTGTAAAACTGTGCATATTGAAACTCAGGAACGGCACTAATTCAAAAAGAAAGCTGTCGGCTATATACTATGCAAGAACTGTATTGGGTGTATATGAACAAGGTACGGTTCAGCACGTTTATACCGAAATGCACAGTAATGGCGCCATTCTTGCCAGAAACAACTATAATACCGATTTCCCGGGAAGGATAGTTTTCCTGGATACTAATGCAAAGGAAAGGTATTACACGGGAGACAGGAGGGAGTTTTTGGGCAATTTCGGATGGCTTAAGCATCCGGAAGCATTGCGGAAGGATAAGCTCTCAAACACATTGGGAGCAGGTTTTGATCCCTGTATGTGCCTTCAAACAGTCTTAGAGCTGAAGCCCCGGGAACAGACAGAAGTGGTATTCATGCTGGGCCAGGGGGAGAGCCTTGAAGCTGTGAGTGTATACAGTGAAAGGTACAGAAATGTGAAGAAGGTGTATAAAGCTTTGGATGAGGCAAAAGCTTTCTGGGAAGATGTTTTAAGAAAAGTGACGGTTTTGACTCCCGATGAAAATATGAATATACTGCTGAACGGATGGCTGCTTTATCAGACATTAAGCTGCAGGATATGGGCAAGAACGGCATTCTATCAGTCGGGAGGAGCTTTTGGCTTCAGAGACCAGCTTCAGGATGCAATGGCAGTAATTGATGTGCTGCCTGATATTGCGAGAAATCAGATTCTGCTGCACGCTTCCCATCAGTTTATTGAAGGAGATGTGCAGCATTGGTGGCATCCCGGCTCCAATAAAGGTATACGTACAAGATTCTCGGATGATCTTTTATGGCTTCCATATGTAACGGTAAACTACATTAATAGGACGGGAGATATGCAAATACTTGAGGAAAGGGTTGAATTCCTTGAGGATGAACCGCTGAGGGAAGGAGAAGATGAAAAATACAAAATACCTAGCGTATCCGATGTCAGTTCTTCACTATATGACCACTGCGTAAGGGCAATTGAAAGAGCATTGAAATTCGGGCATCACGGTATACCCCTGATGGGGTCGGGAGATTGGAATGACGGTATGAGCACGGTAGGCAACAAGGGCAAGGGTGAAAGCGTATGGCTGGGCTGGTTCCTGTATGACATACTTATGAATTTTGCGGAGCTGTGCAGGCTGAGAAGGGATTTTAACAAAGCAGACCGATACATAAACATAGCAAAAGAGATTGCAAAGGCTCAGGAGGAAAATGCTTGGGACGGAAATTGGTATAGAAGGGCATATTTTGATAATGGTGCGGCGCTTGGCTCGGCAGAAAATACGGAATGCAAAATCGATTCCATAGCACAGTCCTGGTCAGT
Source organism: Bacillota bacterium (assembly GCA_035417425.1). GTDB lineage: Bacteria > Bacillota > Clostridia > Lutisporales > Lutisporaceae > BRH-c25. The sequence goes on along the minus strand of DAOLPD010000071.1, from coordinate 9,409 downwards.
GATATCGGGAGCTGCAAATCCTGACAGGGCAAGGGAAGCCATGCAGGCAGTAGAACAGTACCTTGTAAAGTATGATGAAGGAATTATCAAGCTGCTTACACCTCCCTTTGATGAAGGAGATTTGGAGCCGGGGTATATAAAAGGCTATCCCCCCGGTGTAAGGGAAAACGGAGGCCAGTATACCCATGCGGCAACTTGGGTGATTATGGCCTATTCCATAATGAAAAACTCTGATATGGCCTGGAAGCTGTTTAATATGCTGAACCCCATCAATCATGCAAATACCATGATGGAAGCCTCAAGGTACAAGGTTGAGCCATATGTAATGGCCGCAGACGTATATGCCGTTCCTCCCCACACGGGAAGAGGGGGCTGGACCTGGTACACAGGCGCTTCGGGGTGGATGTACAATGTAGGAATGCAGCAAATACTGGGATTTAAGAAAAAAGCAGACAGGATTGTGATAGAACCATGTATACCGAGGGATTGGCCTGAGTACAATATTAGGTACAGGCACAACAAGAATACTATATATAATATAATAGTAAGAAATCAGAACAGGAGCGGCAATGCAAAAGCAGAAATCATACTGGACGGAAGGAAGCTTGAAGGAAATGAGATCCGGCTTGCCGAAGACGGCGCGGAGCATACCGCAGAGGTCATCCTAACATGACATTACTGTTACATATGTAAACATTTCCTTGAAATGAAGTATTATCTATATTATTATATATATATATGTGAACCTGGGGGTGTAATAATGAGCGATAGATTCGAAGACACAATGAAATTCAAGGTTGAGACAGATAAGAAGTATGAAGCATCGGATATACTTCTGTCTGTGTACAGCGCACTTAAGGAGAAAGGCTACAACCCCATCAATCAGATAGTGGGATACATACTTTCCGGAGATCCTACATACATTACAAGCCACAACAACGCAAGAAGCCTGATTAAAAAGCTTGAAAGAGATGAACTCCTTGAAGAGCTCGTAAGGGCTTATGTAGATGGGAAGTAGCTGCAATACGGTTCAGGAGAGATTAGTTTGAATAAAAGCTTAATCGCTTTTTTTTCTATTGCTGCATTAAGTGCAGCAATTACTGCTTTGCAGGATGTAAAGGCTTATGAGATTTCTGCATCTCGAGAAGAGGAATACGGCAAAGTAGTGATGATAGTCGGAGATTACCTGGATATTAAGGATATCAGCAGGATGGAGAATCTTTGCAGACTGGCAGGACGCAGCCATGTTGCCCTAATAAACAACAGGCAGCCGGGGAAAGCCGATGCGGCCAAATCAAAACTCATAATCGGTTCCGGAAAAAGGCTTGAATTGGATGCCGATATGGTTTTGGGAGACAGAAATGATATCAACAGGATCAAAGACAGAAATGCCAACAGTGAATATAAAAAATACATCGGATACATAGGCGATGCAATCAATAAGAAGGATGGAACTGCCTGCTATATTGGAAATGCAGATGCAGAGAAGAAGAACAGAAGCTCTATGTTAATTGCGGCGGATAGCAGCGGTGAGATTGATTCAGGGGAGACAGAGGATGTCATTATAGAAGATGCTGCTTTCCCGGGCGGAAAGAGAACTGATTATGACAGGCTGGCGGAATTGTACAAGCAATATCTGCCGGCTTCTTCATTTATTGTGATAGAGACAGGGGATATGGAAAGGCTGGAAGCCTTTAAAGGCTCCATGTCCGAGGAAGCCTACCAATCATATAAACAGGATGTGATGGAAAGGATTGACGGATTTGTAAAGGAGATAGTCGGTTACGGGGGTTTGAAAACTTTTATATTCATATCAACCTACCCTTCAAAATCAAACGCGGAAGCCGGCAATAAACTGACTCCGATTGTGGTTTATGAGGGAAGGGGGGGAGTGCTGCACTCAAACAATACAAGACGGAACGGCATAATTTTGAATACGGACATTGCAGATTATGTGCTCTATAAGCTGGGATACTTAACTGAATGTGCCGTTCTCGAATTGGATGAAAAAGCTTCGTTAAATGCTTTAGAGGATATGAATATGAGTATTTTAAGGACCTCCGTCCTGAGGGCTCCTGTTCTTACTTATTATGCGGTGTCAGTGATTGCGGCACTCGGGATGCTGTTTGCCGCGGCTGTTTTTTTTGGAAAGAAATGTGGACATTTTTGGTTTGGTACCGGGATTATAATTGCATATACAATGCTTCTGATTCCAATTGCATTTCTTTTAATACCCGCATCTTGCCAGGATTGGGGGCCTGTCGGATATGCAATACTGACTGCCGCTGTTTCTTTTGTATTGTCAATATTACTTCACCTAAGCTTAAGGAACAGGCTGAAGACTATTCTGGTAATCTGCCTGCTTCTGCAGGCAGGGCTTGCTGTTGATATACTTACAGGCAGCGAATTGATAAAAAAGTCTGTGCTGGGGTATGATCCCATAATCGGTGCAAGGTTTTACGGCATTGGAAATGAATATGCAGGGATGTTCATCGGCATTTCTCTAATGGTCTTTGGCTGTGTTTTGGAGCTTAGGGGAAGGAGATGCGGCAAGGCTGCCGCAGCAGCTTATTTTTCATCCTGCACACTTCTTCTTGGATTGACGTCTTTGGGCGCAAATTTCGGAGGGGCATTGGCAGGGGTTTTTGGTTATTTACTTGCTTATTTTCTGGTTTTTGATATAAAATTTAACAGAAGAAGTATTTTTACGGGAGTATTGATTCTGGGTTCAACTGCAGCCGCATTGATAATCGCGGACAGCCTGGGATTGACAAGGCAATCCCACATGGGAGGCCTTATAAAGGACACCCGTGCCAATGGCGCCGGAGTTATTGCCTCTGTGATAAGCAGGAAAATATCAATGAATATCAGGCTGATGAGATATACCATATGGACAAAAGTGCTGCTTTGCATAATAGGAGCAATATCCATCATGTTTTACAAGCCCGTAAAACAGATGTTCTATATATTCAACAGGTATAAATATCTGAGATACTCATGGATGAGTATTGCAGCTTCAGCCGCCGTGGGCTTCGCAGTAAATGATTCAGGAATTGTAGTAGCTGCAACAGCGATGATATTTATGGCATTTACCATGTTGATTATGTGTATAGGAGAAGGAAAGGTGGTCTGAAGATGGATTACAGGATTTTAGGAAGTTCAGGGCTGAGAGTATCCAGGCTCTGTTTTGGAAGCCTCACCATCGGGCCCCTGCAGGCGGGACTTGATCTTGAAGAAGGGGCATCAGTGATAAGAGCCGCCTTTGATATGGGAGTTAACTTTATAGACACAGCGGAGCTTTATAGAACATATGATTATATAAGAAAAGCTGCAGAAGGAAGAAGAAAGGATATAATAATATCAACAAAGTGCTATGCCTATACCAGGGAAGGTGCTGAAAAAAGCCTTAGAAAAGCACTGGATGAATTAAATACGGATTATATAGATATTTTTTCGCTTCATGAGCAGGAAAGCGAGCATACATTAAAAGGGCATCAGGAAGCCATTGAATATTTTATTAAGGCAAAGGAAAAGGGATATATCAGGAGCATCGGCATATCTACCCATGCCATTGCAGCAGTAAGGGCTTCATTAAAATACAAAGATATTGAGGTAATTCACCCGATATTGAATAAAAGGGGCCTGGGGATAATTGACGGAGACGTAAACGGAATGCTTGAAGCAGTGGCTGAGGCATACAATGCAGGAAAGGGCATATATTCAATGAAGCCCTTAGGCGGAGGGAATATGATAAAGGACAGCATCCAATGCTTTGACTTTGTTCTTTCAAACGACAACCTGCATTCAATAGCCGTTGGAATGCAGAGTTATGAAGAGGTAGCAAGCAACGTGATGATTTTTGAGGGAAAACAGGTACCGGAAGATATCAGGCAGAAGCTTGAGAAGAAAAAAAGAAGGCTGCTCATTGATTACTGGTGCAGCGGCTGTGGAAGCTGCAGCGGGAAATGTGCACAGAAAGCTATTAGTGTGGAAAAAGGCAAGGCAGTGGTCGATCCGTCAAAATGTGTGCTTTGCGGATATTGCAGCGCTTATTGCCCTGATTTTTGCATTAAGGTTGTGTAACAAAATTATACGAATGAAAGGGAACATTTATGAGGATTATGGGATTGGATTTGGGAGATGCCACTATCGGTGTCGCTGTCAGTGACGAGCTTGGAATGATTGCTCATGGAATAACCACAATAAGAAGAAAGAGTATAAATTATGATATTGATTGTTTAAAAAACATTATTTGTGAGAAAGATATAAAAAGAATTATAGTCGGATTGCCCAAAAATATGAATAACACTATCGGGCCAAGGGGAGAAAAGACCATAGAGTTTGTGAGAATACTGAAGGAGAATTTTCCGGACATTGAAGTGGAGATGTGGGATGAAAGGCTCACTACCTGCGCAGCCGAAAGAACTCTGCTTGAAGCTGATGTAAGAAGGAAGGACAGAAAGAAAGTCATAGATAAGCTTGCTGCAGTATTGATATTGCAATGTTACCTGGACAATATGAAAAATGATAATTCTTGAAATATTCAGGTTTTATTGACACAGTATTGTCAGTAGTATAAAATAGGTTTACGAGAAAGATTGAGGTGATTTTAGAATGAGTGATGAAATGGACATAATTCTTCTTTATGATGAAAACGACAATGAGACCGAGTTTGAAGTGGTCGCTACTTTGGAAGTGGATGAAAATGAATACGCTATACTGCTGCCGAGAGACGACACAAGAGATCCCGATGCTGAGGAAGTGGACGAGGCATATGTATTGAGGATAGAACAGGACGAAAATGGAGAAGACATACTCATAGGTATAGATGATGAAGAAGAACTTAATACCGTAATAGAAGCATATGAGGAACTTGTAAGAGAAGAATCAAATTAATTGTTAAGCTGAAAGAAGCCGGTTAAAAATTCTCCGGCTTCTTTTTATTTTTTATTTTCTAAATGATATTGACAATCAATATCAGTGATGGTACTATTTAATTAATGGAAATGAGAATCAATATCAATTAGAGGGAGATGATGAATATGACACTGGATAAGGTTTCGAGAGGAAATAAGGTTAGAATTACTAAGATAAATAATAAGGATATAAAAACTCAGGCAATCAGGATTGGGATATATGAAGGCGCGGATTTTCTTTGCAGTGAGAGGCTTGCAGGTGGGCCTGTAATACTGCAGAACAGGATGCAGGAGGTTGCCATAGGCAGAAGGCTGGCAGAGGGCATAGAAGTAGAAAGAATAAATAAATAGGTCACTGGAAGGGAAAAGGTATTATGAATTGCTGCAATAATAACAATAAAAATAGCATTGAAGGTATAAAGGATAAAAAGCTGGTTCTTGCCGGCAATCCGAATTCAGGCAAATCTGTTTTTTTCAATCATTTGACCGGAATTTACGTTGATGTTTCAAATTTCCCTGGGACAACGGTCGATATAAGTACGGGCAAATACAAGGATTACACGGTAGTGGACACACCGGGGGTTTATGGGGTTTCTTCCTTTAATGAGGAAGAAACAGTCGCAAGGGATGTAATACTTGAAGCCGATATTATATTGAATGTGGTTGACAGTGTTCATCTGGGCAGAGACTTGTTCCTGACAAAACAGCTGATAGATATGGGAAAACCGATATTGGTGGCATTGAATATGATTGATGAATTGCAAAAGAATGGCATGACCATTGATGTAAAGCTGCTGGAAGAACTGCTGGGAGTCCCTGTTATTCCGACTTCTGCGGTTAAAAATATCGGAGTATCGGATGTGTTGGCATCATTGGAACAGGCGAGGCAGGGAAATAGAGATCCCAGGCTTACAGAAATGATGAAGAAGTTCGGGAATACATGCAGCGAAGCGGAAGCTTTAATGATACTTGAGGATGACGAGATAGTCGCCGAAAGATCTGGCGTTGAAACCTCCTGCTTGCGTGATGATATTTATATGGAAAGGCGCAGGGCGGTTGAAGATATAGTAGATAAAGTGCTGAAGGAAACAAGTAAGGGTGCTTCCTTCGGAATTCTGCTGGGCAGGTGGATGCTGAGGCCTGTTACCGGAATTCCAATGCTTTTACTGACTTTATATGCTATGTATAAAATAATTGGGATTTTTGTTGCAGGAACAGTCGTAGGCTTTACAGAGGAAGTAATCATGGAAGGTATGTACAGGCCATTTATTATATCAGTATTGTCACCTTTTATCAGTGAAGGCAGCTTTATAGGCAGCATGCTGATTGGAGAATTCGGAATACTTACAATGGTGCCTGTATATATAATAGGCCTTTTACTGCCCCTTATCATTGGTTTTTATGTCCTGATGGCAGTTCTGGAGGACAGCGGTTACCTGCCAAGAATTGCGGCACTGGTAGACAGGATGCTAATATCACTTGGACTCAACGGTAAGGCAATTATACCTATCATACTTGGCTTTGGTTGTGTTACAATGGCAACCATGACTACAAGGATATTGGGCACAAAGAGGGAAAAGATTATCGCTACGGTACTTTTGGGACTCGCAATACCATGCTCCGCACAGCTTGGGGTAATAATGGGGCTGGTTTCAGGATTGGATGTATTTTATATAATCACGTATATCACAGTTATTGCTGCAATATTTATACTTGTCGGTACGGTGCTGAATAAGCTGATGCCCGGAGAAAGCTCTCATCTTCTTATAGACCTTCCTACAATCAGGTTGCCGATGCCGGGAAATGTTGTGAAGAAGACTTTTCAGAAGACGGTGATGTTCCTGAAGGAGGCAGTCCCGCTGTTCATATACGGGGCATTGCTTATAAGTGTTTTGGGGCATACAGGTGCATTGTCATATATACAGCAGTGGATGACACCAATAACGGAAGGCTTGCTTAAGCTTCCGCCTGAAACGGCAACAGCATTTATTATGGGCATTATCAGGAGGGATTTCGGAGCCGCAGGGCTTACTTCAATCGCAATGACACAGCAGCAGCTGCTTGTTTCTCTGATAGTAATGACGTTGTTTGTGCCGTGTATAGCAGCAATTATGGTTATTTTTAAAGAAAGAGGCACAAAGGATGCTCTGGCAATATGGCTGGGAAGCTTTGCAGCAGCATTCATCACAGGAGGGATAATTGCATGGTTGATATGAAGAATGGTTTGAAATGCAGCAAATGCGGATATACGTTGAAGGAACAGAGTAAATGCCCCAGATGCGGGACTGTTGTACAGTGCAGCCTGTCATGCTCGGGCAATTGCCTGAAATGCTTTGCAGAAGCTGCAAAGGCCAAAAACAAAAATTAGTTGACAAAAATGCAGAATAAATAATAATATAAAATGGAAGGAATATTGGACAAAACACTAGTTTATCAAAATATAGGTGTGCATTATGTGAATTACTGAATCAATAAATAAAGGAAGTTGAAAGCTTTGATACGAGAGTTTGAGTACTTAAGGGAAAAGCTTAAGGAGAAGGGGTTTAAACTGACTCCTCAAAGAAGAGCTATACTTGACATCATATTGGAGACTGAAGGCAAGCACTTAAGTGCGGAAGAAATCTATGACCTGGTCAAGGTAAAGTGCCCCGATATAGGTTTGGCCACAGTGTATAGAACCATGCAGATGTTTGAAGAGGTAGGGCTTGTATATAAACATAATTTTGATGAGGTAAGAAGCAGGTATGAGATTAATCACCACAATGAGTACCATCAGCATCATCATCTCATCTGTGTTGGGTGCAGCAGGGTAATCGAGGTTGAGGAGGATTTGCTGGAGCAATTGGAGTCCGGTATAGAAAAGAAATATAATTTTGAGATAAGTAATCATAACGTTAAGTTTTTCGGATACTGTGAAAAGTGCAGAAAGTGACTTACGGTATTGCATAGCATATGCAACACCATTTTAATTATATGAAAAATCCCTGCCCGTATTTTTTGAAAGTAATAAATGATATTCTATTGACTAATAATAGCTTATAGCCTAAAGAAAAAAATAAATGTATTATTAATTATATATATATCGTGAAAATATTTAGCACTATATCAACTAAATATTGTTGTTAAGTGCGAAATATATAGATCGGAAAAAATAGAAAGGACTGATATGGAAAGTGGCAAAAAGTAAGGCAAAATTAAAATTAATACCGCTCGGAGGGCTGAATGAGATCGGAAAAAACATGACAGCCATCGAGTACAAGGATACCATAGTTGTAATCGACTGTGGGCTGATGTTTCCGGATGAGGAGATGCTGGGAATTGATCTTGTAATACCTGATGTAACATATCTGGTGAAAAACAAGGAAAAGGTCAAAGCTATACTGCTTACTCACGGCCATGAGGATCATATAGGTGCTTTGCCCTATGTGCTTCCTCAGATAAATGTTCCCGTATATGGAACTAAGCTGACCCTGGGGCTGGTGGAGAATAAGCTTAAGGAGTTCGGACTGCTTTCGTTGGTTGAGAGGATAACCGTTAAGCCAAAGGACATAGTGAAATTCGGCGAACTGGAGGTAGAGTTTATAAAAACGAGTCATAGCATAGCTGATTCAGTTGCCATTGCCATTCACACACCGGTTGGCATTATAGTTCACTCAGGGGATTTTAAAATCGATTATCAGCCGATAGACGGTGAGCTGATTGACCTGCACAGATTTGCGGAACTTGGGAAGCAGGGAGTGCTGGTGCTTATGGCTGACAGTACAAACGTTGAGCGCCCGGGATATACAATGTCTGAAAGCACTGTGGGAGCTACCTTCATAGAACTTTTCAGAAATGCAGGCGGAAGAGTAATATTAGCCACCTTTGCATCAAACATCCACAGGATACAGCAGGCAATAAATGCGGCTGTAATGTTCAACAGGAAGGTGGCGGTTGTCGGCAGGAGCATGGTCAATGTAATAGGAGTAGCTACAGAATTAGGCTATATTAATATCCCCGAGGGAGTCATGATAGAGGTTGACAATATAGACAAGTATCCAAATGACAGAATAATGATACTTACAACAGGGAGCCAGGGAGAGCCTTTGTCAGCTTTAGCCAGGATGTCTACTGCAGAACACCGGAAGGTTACAATAATACCGGGAGACAGGGTTGTTATTTCGGCAACTCCGATACCCGGAAATGAGAAGCTTGTATCAAGGGTTATAAATCAACTCTTTAAGAAGGGTGCCGATGTTATATATGAGTCACTGGTAGATATTCATGTTTCAGGCCATGCATACCAGGAAGAACTGAAACTTCTTCAAGCCCTTGTAAAACCAAAATATTTCGTCCCGGTGCATGGTGAATACAGACATCTTACACAGCATGCACAATTGGCAGAGAAAATGGGTGTGAGCAAGGAGAATATATTTATTGCTGATATCGGAACAGTCTTAGAATTTACGAAAGACACCGGACGGACAGCGGGAACCGTTGTTGCCGGGAAGGTG
>DAOLPD010000070.1:0-13975 GCA_035417425.1 Bacillota bacterium | reverse complement strand
GAGCATGCAGGGAACTTAAGGATATTCTGGAGCTCAATGCTGTACCCGTAAGGATCGAAGCCTTTGATATTTCAAATATCCAGGGAGTATTGAATGTCGGTTCAATGATAGTTTTTGAGCAGGGAAAGCCTAATAATAGAAACTACAGGAGATTCAGGATAAAATCCGTTGAAGGCGCCAACGATTATGAAAGCATGAGGGAGATTGTGGAGAGAAGATTTGTCCATGGCCTAAAGGAGAGAGAAGAGCTTGAAGCGGAGGGAAAAGATTTTGAATTGGGCAGATTCTCGGTGTTCCCGGACATGATATTGCTGGATGGGGGCATTGGACAAGTCAATGCAGTGCTGCCGGTTCTCCGGGAGCTGGACATAAATATACCTGTTTGCGGAATGGTAAAGGACGATAAGCACAGAACAAGAGGGCTGATATATAATGGCAGGGAAATTGAGCTGCCTAAAGCCTCCAAGGCTTTCCGGCTGATATCCGCAATCCAGGAAGAGGCACACAGGTTTGCCATAAGCTATCATAAGAGCCTTAGAAGCAAGACTACTGTAAAATCTGCTCTGGACGACATACCGGGAATAGGGCCTGCCAGAAGAAAAGCACTGCTGAAGAGTTTTGGCAGTCTGAAGAATATCAAAAAGGCATCCTTGGAAGAGCTTGAGAAAGTACAGGGGATGAACAGGAAAGTTGCAGAAGTTGTATATAATTTTTTTAATTCATAAAACTTTTTCAAAAATGTTTCGTAATATATTATGAAAACTAAAAATCAAACATGTCCATTCCGGGCAGTACTTGATTGCCGGCACCGGGGAAATGCTTCAATGAAGGGACAAATGGAAATATGTTTGATAAATTAAAACCGGGAGGTAAAGAAGTATGTATAAGAAATTATATAAATCCAGAACTGTAAGAACAATATCAGGCGTATGCGGAGGCCTGGAGGACTATTTCAACATTGATGTTACGATAATCAGGCTTATATGGGTTGCCCTTACAATAGCAACGGGATTTTTCCCCGGGATATTTGCCTATGTAGCTGCTGCGCTTATTATTCCGGATGAACCGACAGGGTACAACCCGGAATATAAGGTGGAAAAGGACGAACAATAACAAAGAGGGTGTTTTCTTGAAATTATTACTTGATACTCACTGCCATACCATATCAAGCGGCCATGCTTACAGTACCATTAAGGAAATTGCGGAAGAAGCGGCAGAATTGGGCTTGAAGCTGATAGCAATGACAGACCACGGACTGGCAATGCAGGGGGGCCCCGATTTATTCCATTTCGGAAATATGAGGGTTATACCTGAATACATCAAGGGCGTGAGGGTGCTGAAGGGTGTAGAGGCCAACATAATGGATTTTGAGGGCAGACTTGATGTACCCGAAAAATACTTAAAAAAACTGGATATAGTTATTGCTTCTCTTCATGAAGCCTGCATTGACTCAGGAACTGTTGAAGAGAATACAAGGGCACTGGTGGGGGCAATGTCAAATCCCTATGTGGATATCATAGCCCATCCCGGTAACCCGTACTATCCTATTGACATAGACAGGCTTCTTCAATGTGCCAGGGATACGGGAACACTGATAGAAATAAACAACAGCTCCTTTTTGGGGAGCCGTAAGGGAAGCTCGGAGAATTGCAGGATTATTGCAGCTAAGGCAAAGGAGACGGGTGTTGTACTGGCTGCAGGAAGTGACTGTCATATCTGTTATGATGTAGGGAAGTTCAACAAGATCGAAGAGATATTTGAGGAACTGGAAATGCCTGAGGCTCTGGTGATAAATACCGATCCCTTAAAGCTTATTGACTATCTGAACAGGAAAGGTAAGGAAGTAAATCTCTAGGTCAGGGTGTATTGGCGGGAAACCAGTGTATTCAGTGTAATACGTTACTTTGGCAGCGAGGAATACCCTGACGGTATAAATGAATATACATAGAGTAAAAGCCGGTATGGAGGGATACAAATGACCCTTAGGAAAGCGTTTACTCTTTTTTTATGTGCGATTCTTACACTTTATATATTTTCGGGACCAGTATTATTAAAGCATGTGAAGGAGGACTACAAGAAAAGCCTGGAGCCGGTTCATGAGAAAACAGAGTGGACAGGGGTTATAACCTTATGGGATTACCCGCGGCTGGATATCAGAAGCGGAACACGGTTTGGCTGGATCAAAAGCAAAATAAGGCAGTTTGAAAAGCAGAACCCAGGAGTATATATTGAGTTAAGGGAGCTTGATTGGAATGAAGGCCCGGGCTTTCTTAAGGCAGCAGCCAAAATAGGAGCGAATCCGGATATTGCACCTATAGGCAGCGATTATTTCTTCATCTCCGGAGGGTATCTGGAGGAATTGGACGGACACATCAGTTTAGAGGAAAGGGCAGACTTCATCAACAGCATACTTGATACAGCGACGCACAACGGTAAGATATATGGAATACCATGGATGATGACAGGCTATACTATGCTTCTTAATACCGACATCTTCAGTGAAAGAAATGTCAGCCTGCCGGAGAACGGGGAATGGACCTACGAGCAGTTCGTTGAAGCATTGAAACAGCTTACCTACAATGGGACATACGGCTTTAACTCCTTTATAGAGCCGGGTTATTACAATGCCTTCGGAATCATAATGTGTGACGGAGCACAGATAATTGACGATGCAACAGGCAGATATATATTCAATACTCCCGAAGCTGTGTCAGGCCTGACAAAGCTGTGTGATCTCAAGCATAAATACAAAGTCACCCACCCGGACTTCGGAGTAATGAATGAAAACCAGGCATGGTCTGCTTTCCTGAATGGGAAGACAGCAGTGTACATAGGAGGGTCATGGACGGTGCCGCTGCTGCGGAATATTCAGGGAAACAGCGGAATTAACTTTACTGTGGCCAAGTTTCCTGCAGGAAAGTCCGATGTGCCTCTGTCATTATGTTCAACTACGTGCTCTTATGCCGTTTTCAAGCAGAAGGATGCCGCTAAGAAGAAAGTATGCATTGATTTCATCAAATTCATCACCTCCGCGGAAGCACAAAAGGATCTGGAGTATTTCGGCTACTTTCCCGTCAGAAAATCAGGTAAATATCTGTACGAAAATGACAAAGAGATGTATACTATACAGCAGAACTTATATTTTGCGGAACACCTTCCCAAGGTGGACAACTGGAGTGAAATCGACCTTATTCTGCAGACAAAAATAAGGGAAGCAGTGCAAGGGAATATAAGTCCGGAGCAGGCTGTTAAGGAAGCGGAAAAGCTGATAGAACAGCGGAGGAAAAACCATTGAATAATACTGCAAGAATATGGACAGATTTCACATAAGAAACAAACCAAATGGAGGAGATTGTATGACTGAGGTTAAAAGCACGAAGAAGGAAAAACAGCCGATAATTGAATACAATGGTAAGAAATATCTGCGAATACCCGTAAAGACTCATGTTATAACGAAGGATGACAGCATTGTCGATGTCGTCAGTATGTATGCCCGGGAAATAGTGAAGGAGAATGATATAGTATTTATTAGCGAAAAAGCTGTGGCAATAACCCAGGGGAGAGCTTTTCCGGTGGCAGAAATTAAGCCGAGGCCCCTGGCAAGGCTGCTGTCCAAATACGTTACAAAAACTCCTTCAGGAATAGGCCTGGGAATACCTGAGACCATGGAAATGGCATTAAGGGAATGCGGGGTGCTGAGAATACTTTTTGCAGCTGTTGTGAGTTTTTTTGGAAAACTGTTCGGACGCAAGGGAGATTTCTACAGGATAGCCGGTTACAAGGCTTCTTCCATAGACGGGCCTACTCCAAACACTCTGCCTCCGTATAATAAATATGTTGTACTGGGGCCCGAGAACCCGGATCAGGTGGCAAAAAGCATCAGCGACAGCATAAAAGCGGAGGTCGCAATAGTAGATATTAACGATTTGGGCGGGAATATACTTGGAACTTCAAAATCATCCCTTGACAGGAAGACCCTTATTGGTATATTGAGGGATAATCCCCTGGGGCAGTGCTGCGAGCAGACACCTATGGGAATTATAAGAACCGTGGAGGAACAGTGAAACTGAAAGGGGACATGGCAGCAATGCAGATACTATATAATGAGCCGATGAAAAATCATACCTCCTTCAAGGTAGGAGGGCCTGCGGATATATTTATTGAACCGGATGACAGTACGGAACTGGTGAAGGCAATTAAAGACCTTAGGGAGCAGGGTTTATCATACTATATAATAGGCAATGGAAGCAACCTCCTGGTATCTGACAAGGGGCTGAGAGGAGCAGTAATCAAAATCGGGGAGAAGTTCGGAAGTGTCAGTATAGATAATGATATAATCACAGCAGAATCAGGTGTTCTGCTTTCAACATTATCCAAAATGGCTGCCAGGGAAGGCCTTACAGGAATGGAGTTTGCAAGCGGCATTCCCGGGTCTCTCGGAGGAGCGGTGACAATGAATGCCGGAGCCTACGGCGGAGAAATGAAGGATATTGTTGAGTGGGTTGAGCTGCTGGATCAGGATCTTAATTTAAAGAGACTTAAAAACGATGAAATGAAATTCATGTACAGGAAGAGCATTATAGAACCGGGAAAGCACATAGTTTTAAGATGCTGTATAAGACTTAAGAAGGGAAACAAGGATGAGATAGACAGCAAAATGGCGGAACTGGCCGAAAAAAGGAAAAGCAAGCAGCCGCTGCATTTGCCCAGCGCAGGCAGCACCTTCAAGAGGCCTGAGGGTTACTTCGCAGGCAAGCTCATAGAGGATGCGGGTTTGAGAGGGTTTACTATCGGAGGAGCCCAGGTATCAACCCTTCACTGCGGTTTTGTGGTGAATAACGGGGATGCCGCGGCAAAGGATGTGTATGATCTGATCAGGCATGTGCAGAAGACGGTATTTAAGAAGTTCAATGTGATGCTTGAGCCTGAGGTCAAAATACTGGGAGAGTTTTAGCAGCTCATAAGAGTCATTTAGAGGACATGGGGATGTTTCGCGTGTCTCGCTTTCAGTGAGACAGGAGAAACGTCCCCGTGTCTTATTCGAAGCCCTACTCTGGCTCTCGCATCTCGCACCTCGTATCCTATAATGGCATTTTGACAATAATAGTGATATATTTAATATTAGAGGTGAAGCACTTGATAAAGCTTTTTGCGGATTATCATACCCATACGGTATACAGCCACGGTACGGGAAGTATATTGGACAATGTAATGGCGGCGAGGAAAAAGGGGCTTACTGAAATTGCGGTTACAGACCACGGAATAAGGCATTTTGCCTATGGCGTCAGAATCAGGGATATTGCAAAGATGAGGGACGAAATAGACAGGATAAATTACAATTCAGAGGGCATAAAGGTACTCATGGGTATGGAGTGCAATATCATAAGCACCGCCGGGGATATAGACATGAATGACAGTATACGTAAATACCTTGATATACTACTGGTGGGCTTTCATATGATGGTATTGCCGAAGACAGCCGGAGATGCTGTAAATATCTACGGCAGAAACTACCTGTCGAAGATATTTCATTTAGGTACGGAAGGAATTAAAGAAGAAAACACCGAATCAATGATTAGGGCAATAAGAAAGCATAAGATAGATATAATAACACATCCCGGAACCCGCATTCCACTTGATATTTCTCTTATTGCAAGAGAAGCCGCAAAGACAGGAACTGCTCTCGAAATAAATTCCCACAGCAGTTATATGAAAGCAAAGCATGTTATTGCAGCAGCGAAAGAAGGGGCAAGGTTTGTAATTAACAGCGATGCCCATGCTCCGGAGGATGTGGGAAATCTGCAAAACGGCCTGAATATTGCCATGGAAGCCGGCTTGACCTGTGATCAGATCATAAATGCCGTAAAATAATCCAGGAGGTATGTCAATGAAATTTTTAATTGTTACCGGTTTATCGGGGGCCGGAAAAAGCCAATCAATAAAGTTTTTGGAGGATTTAGGGTATTTTTGCGTTGACAATCTGCCTCCTGCCTTGCTCGGCAGGTTTGTTGAAATGTGCTCTGAAAGCAAGGGTGATATAGACAAGGCAGCCATAGTAATAGATATAAGGGTAGGAAAGTTCCTGGACCAGCTTCCCGTACGCCTCGACGAGCTTAAGGAATTAGGCCATACCTATGACATACTGTTTCTGGAAGCTTCCGACGAGACTCTGATAAAGAGGTTCAAATCCAGCAGAAGGATGCATCCTCTGTCTGTGGGAGGCCGGATAATAAAAGGAATAAAAGCCGAAAGAAGAAAGCTTCAGGAAATAAAATCAAAAGCTACGAATATAATAGATACGACGAATATGAGTCCTTCGGAACTAAAACAGGAAATAATACATCTATTTGTAGAGGGAGGCAAGTCGGAAGGGCTGATAATACACATTATCTCTTTTGGCTACAAGTATGGCATACCCCTGGACTCCGATATGGTATTTGATGTAAGGTTTCTTCCGAACCCGTACTATGTGGAGGACCTTAAAAAATTCAGCGGAGCGGATGACGGGGTAAGGAATTATGTCATGCAGTGGCCTGCAGCAGCAGGATTCATGGATAAACTAACCGACATGCTGGAGTTTCTGATACCTCATTTCATTAAAGAGGGGAAATCTCAGCTGGTAATTTCAATTGGCTGTACGGGGGGACGGCATCGTTCCGTTACCATGGCCAATATGCTGAGCAATAAGCTGAAGGAGGCAAATCATAGAGTTATTGTGGAGCATAGGGATATTGAAGAGGAAAGATATAGATAATCAAACATGAAACGAGGGGGGTTACTTTTGAAAAACAATTCTGCAAAGAATTTATTACATGGGAAAAGGATTATCTCAGGAGGCCCGAAGGTTGTGGCGATAGGCGGAGGTACCGGCCTTTCAGTGCTTCTCAGAGGATTAAAGAAACATACATCTAATATTACTGCAATAGTCACTGTATCCGATGACGGCGGAGGTTCGGGACTGCTCAGGGAGGATATGGGGATTCTCCCTCCGGGAGATATCAGAAACTGCATAGTAGCTCTTGCCAATACCGAACCGATAATGGAGCAGCTTATGCAATACAGGTTCAGGGAAGGTGCGTTAAAAGGACAGAGCTTTGGGAACCTCTTTATTGCAGCAATGAATGACATCTGCGGAAGCTTTGACGCTGCTGTCAGGGAAGTAAGCAGTGTGTTGGCAGTGACGGGAAAGGTTCTGCCGGTGACGCTGGAAGATGTGGTGCTGTATGCAGAGCTTGAAGATGGTACTATTATTAAGGGTGAATCGCAAATACCCATCAAACAGCAGGCTTTGAACAAGAGAATAGGAAAGGTATTTCTGGAACCGGGCAATTGCATGCCTATGCCGGAAGCCCTCAAGGAGATTCAAGAGGCGGATGTCATTGTATTTGGGCCGGGAAGCCTTTACACCAGTATCATACCCAATATTTTGGTTAAGAATATTGCAGAGGCAATCAACAGTGCCAAAGCAATGAAGATATATGTATGCAATATAATGACACAGCAGGGGGAAACAATAGGGTACAGCGTTTCTGAGCACATAAAGGCAATCAATTATCATGGGAACAGGGCTCCGATAGATTATGTCATTGCCAATACAGGGGAAATCCCTCAAGCCCTTTTGGAAAAATACAAAACGGAGAACGCTTCTCCGGTTTTGATCGATTATGATATAATAGCTGATATGGGGATTAAAGTCATTGAAGAAGATTTTGTGAACATAGAGAACGGATATCTGAGGCATGATTACAATAAGCTGGCAGAACAGATATTCAAGCTGCTGAATGAAGAGCAGAAGTAATAAACAAAGGGGAGATAATATTGGACGAAAACATAAAAAAAGAGGTAATATCGTGGATAAAATTGATATTATCGGCATTTGTCATTGCCTTTATATTAAAAACCTATGTGTTCCAGATAGCATTGGTTAATCAGGTATCGATGGAACCCACCCTTTATGAGGGGGAAATACTTGTGATAGCAAAGGTGAACTACCTGATAAACGACCCTGCCAGAGGCGATATAGTTGTGCTTAAGGATGAGCTGGAGGATAAATATCTGATAAAGAGGGCGATAGGGCTTCCCAATGAAGTCATTGATATAAGAAATGACAGAGTATATATAGACGGAAAGGAACTGAATCCTGATTATACCGATATACCGACCAGGGATAACGGCTTTGTCAAATCCAGAGTGCCGGAGAATAAGTACTTTGTAATGGGAGATAACAGGATGCAAAGCAGGGACAGCCGATCGGATACGGTAGGCTTTGTCAGCCGTGACAATATTGTGGGAAAAGCGGTATTTAGAATATGGCCTTTTAATAAAATCGGAATAGTAAGATAAAGAGGGGCTGTTTAACATGACCTTTTCTTCTGTAACAAAAAATGAGATATCTAAGATTGCAGTCACTAATAAGTGCTGTCAGCTTGCACTGCTGTCAGCACTTATTAAAATGACCGGAACGCTTCAGATACATGGAATAGACAAGATAGGAATCACACTTTCCACTGAGAACGCATCAATAGCAAGAATGCTGTTCTCGCTGCTGAAGAGCTGTTTTGATATAAACACCAGGGTGGTTGTGAGGAAAAACAGGCATCTTAAGAAGAACAACAATTACACCTTATATATCGATTCTGACATGGGTTCTCACGAGATACTCAAGTTGACAGGGATATTGCAGGAAAGTGACAGGGGTATGAAACTGAATCATAAGCTTCCGCATTATCTGATAAAGAAGGCTTGCTGCAGGAGAGCCTATCTCAGAGGAATCTTTCTTGGGAGCGGATCCATAAGCGATCCTGAAAAGACATATCACCTTGAACTGGTAACAAATAATGAGAGTTTTGCCGAAGATATTAAAGATTTGATGAATCATTATCAGCTTGGTGCAAAGGTTGTAATGAGGAAAGGCAACTTTGTGGTTTATATAAAAGAAGGAGAGAACATTGTCAACTTTTTGAACATAATCGGGGCTCACAATGCTCTGCTGAAGCTGGAAAACATCAGGATATACAAGGAAATGAGGAATAATGTAAACAGGATAGTGAACTGTGAGACTGCAAACCTGGACAAGACCCTGAATGCAGCATTAAGACAGATAGAAAATATTGAATACATCAAGAACACGATAGGATTGGGCAAGCTTCCCGGAGGCCTGGCTGAAATCGCTGAGCTGAGGCTGGAGTTCAGGGATGCGACCCTTAAGGAATTGGGTGAAATGATGAGCCCTCCGATAGGAAAGTCCGGAGTAAACCACAGATTGAGAAAGCTGGATCAAATAGCGGAAAATCTCAGAGACAGGCACAGGGAATAGGCCAGAACACTATTCTTGCTGCGGCATAAGGAGATGATGCATATATGAGAAAAGTACCGGTTGATAAAGTGAAAGAAGGAATGGTTCTTGCCAGGACTTTACACAGCAATGACGGAAATATATTGCTGAATGCCGGTATCATACTTAAGAATTCTTATATTGCAAAGCTCAGGGATTTGGGTATCAGTGAAGTATATGTTGAAGATGAAATAAGCCGTGATATAGTGCTTAATGATGTTGTATCGGAAGAAACGAGATTTGAAGCCAGGATAAACATAAAGAACGCAATGGACAGCATAAGGTACGGATACTCCCTTGAAGTCAAGCCCATCAGGAATAGTGTATGCAAAATGATTGACGAGCTTATGAATGTAAAGGATACTATGGTAAGTATGCAGGATTTGAAGAGCAATGACCTGTATACCTTCAGCCACAGTGTAAATGTATGCGTATTATCTCTGATTACAGGCATATCCATGAAATATGATGAAGAAAAGCTCAGAGAGCTTGGAATGGGCGCAATGCTGCATGACATCGGTAAGATAAAGATACCCCAGGAGATATTGAGTAAACCGGGAAGCCTTACAACAGAAGAGTTTGAAATAGTCAAAAAGCATACAAGCTATGGCTATGAGCTGCTTAAGAGAAGCAGTGCGCTGAGCACCTATGCAAGCTATATAGCATTGACCCACCATGAGAGGTATGATGGTGAGGGCTACCCCCTGGGACTCAGGGGGGAGGAAATACATGAGTTTGCCAGAATAGTATCCGTCGCAGATGTATATGATGCCATAACTTCAGACAGGGTATATAAGAAGAGGATCAATATAAATGAAGCTGTTGAATATTTGATTGGGATGGGAGACCATCAATTCGACTACAATATTGTAAGGTATTTTATCGAGCATATAACCATATACCCTCCGGGGACCTGCGTACTTTTGAGCAGCGGGGAAAAGGCCATAGTAGTGGATGTGAACAAGAAATATCCCAACAGGCCGATTGTAAGAATACTTGTAGATGGAGAGGGACAGGTACCGGCAGAGCCTGTGGAGATTGATCTGACAAAGAAAAATACACTGTTAATCAGCGAAATCATAGACGATATATAACAATCCGGTCAGAGGAACGCAGGGACGCCATATATGGCATCCATGCCAGGAGGTGAGGCAATGCTTGTCGGAATTGACCTGGGGGGCACTGAGATAAAAGCAGGCTTGGTGGACAGGGAGGGAAGGATACTTCTGCAGTCTTCCATTCCTACTAATGCAGGCAGAGATTACAGGTTGATAATTAAAGATATGCAGATGCAGGTGGAAAAGCTGCTCAAGGACTATGGAGCAGACACAGGCGATATGGAATCCATAGGCATCGGAGCTCCCGGACTGATGAATGAGAAAAGCGGATATGTCATATACTGTACTAATCTTTTCTGGGAGAATGTACCTTTGGGTATTATGCTTAAGGAGCATTTCAACAAGCCTGTATATATGGGGAATGATGCTAATGCCGCCGCTTTGGCTGAAAGTCTTTTCGGCTCAACAAAGGGTGCTGAAAACTCTGTGCTGATCACAATAGGAACGGGTATAGGCAGCGGAATAATAATAAACCATAAGATATACAGCGGAAGCCACTTTGCGGGTTCTGAACTCGGGCATATGATTGTAGGGTCTAATTTTTACAGATGCAACTGCGGCAATATGGGCTGCCTCGAGACTTTTGCCTCGGCAACTGCAATGATAAGGTATGCGGTCAACAGGCTTGAAACGGACAGGATTAAGTCAAGCATTTTGGATAAGGCAGGAGATACACAAAACATCGATGCCAGGTTGATCTTTGATGCGGCGAAGGAAGGGGATCAGCTTGGCGTTGAGACTGTAGAAAGGATGATAAAGTATCTTTCAATAGGAATAATAAATATATTCAATATTCTGGATCCGGATATAATAGCAATAGGCGGCGGGGTATCCAAGGCCGGAGCCTATCTTACGGATAAGCTGAAAAAGGAAGTGGGCGGGATGCTGTTCACATCCGGAATCAAATACGGGGATATAGTATTGGCACAGCTGGGAAATGAAGCGGGGCTGCTGGGAGCAGCTTTCCTCGGGGTCAAGTAGTTTTTTGCAAGTGTGCAGAACCCTCGTTGAAATCTTGCCATAAAGGAGGAAACCATGAAAGAACTTGAATTTGATTACTCGAATTCCATGATAAGGGATCATGAATTATCTTATTTAAGGGAATATGTGAAGTCTGCCCATAACATGCTCCATGAAAAGACGGGAGCAGGTAATGATTTTCTCGGCTGGGTGGATTATCCCAAAAACTATGACAGGGATGAATTTGAAAGGATTATAAATGCTGCCGGCAGGATAAAGGATTCCTCGGAAGTATTTCTTGTAATAGGCATAGGGGGCTCATACCTTGGAGCAAGGGCTGCCGTTGAGCTTTTGGGGCATTCCTTCCGTAACCTGCTGCCAAAAGATAAGAGAAACGCCCCCGAGATATATTTCCTCGGAAACAATATAAGCGGCACATACTTAAAGGAACTTATGGAAGTGATAGAGGGGAAAAGCGTAAGCGCCTGTGTCATATCGAAGTCGGGGACTACTACCGAGCCGGCTATTGCCTTCAGGTTTGTGAAGTCATATCTGGAGGCGAAGTACGGAAAGCAGGAAGCTGCTAAAAGGATATATGCCGTTACCGATGCGTCCAGGGGCGCGCTTAAAAGGCTTGCAGATGCTGAAGGCTATGAATCCTTTGTTATAGCCGATGATATAGGGGGCAGATACTCGGTGCTTACTCCCGTAGGGCTTCTGCCCATAGCAGCGGCAGGAATTGATATAAGAAGCATCCTAGAAGGTGCAAGGGATGCCTGGGATGAATACAATGAGCCGGAGCTGGATAAGAATCAGTGTTACCGGTATGCGGCGGTGAGAAGCATACTTGCACGAAAGGGCAAGGCTATTGAAGTCCTTATAAATTATGAACCCTCTCTGCAATACTTTGCCGAGTGGTGGAAGCAGCTGTTCGGCGAAAGTGAAGGGAAGGACGGGAAAGGGATATTTCCTGCATCAATGAACTTTTCTACCGATCTGCACTCCCTGGGACAATTCCTTCAGGATGGCAGCAGAAATATGTTTGAGACCATCCTTAATGTGGAAAAGCCCAGATCGGAAGTAGAGATAATAAAGGATGAAGAAAACCTTGACGGTTTGAATTTTATAAGCGGAAAGACAATGGATTTTGTGAATAAAAAGGCGTTTCAGGGTACCATGCTTGCCCATATGGACGGAGGGGTACCGATAAATGTGCTCAATATTCCCGAAATCAGCGGGTACTATTTTGGGAAAATGGTTTATTTCTTTGAAAAGGCATGCGGAATAAGCGGGTATCTGCTTGGCGTCAATCCCTTTGACCAGCCCGGGGTTGAGGAATATAAAAAGAATATGTTTGCGCTGCTTGGCAAACCGGGTTATGAAGAACTAAGGGAAAAGCTGGACAAAAAACTAAGATAGGTGGTACCCGGTACCACAGGGGAGAAATACTTATGAAGAACTTTGTGCATCTTCATGTGCATACGGAATACAGCCTTTTGGACGGAGCGGGCAGAGTTGAAAAGCTTGTGGCCAGAGCGAAGGAACTGGGCATGGAATCAATAGCGGTAACTGATCACGGCGTTATGTACGGTGTGGTGGAGTTCTACAAGCAGGCAAAGAAATATGGAATCAAGCCTTTAATCGGCTGTGAGGTATATGTCGCCGCAAGGACAATGTATGACAGGGATCCCAAGCTGGACGGCAGTCAATATCATCTTGTGCTTTTAGCAAAGAATGAAGAAGGCTACAATAATCTGATAAAGTTGGTTTCCATAGGCTTCACGGAGGGTTTTTACTATAAGCCGAGAGTAGATATGGAAGTACTCCGCAAGTATTCCAAAGGGTTGATTGCATTGAGCGCCTGCCTTGCAGGTGCGATACCAAGCCATATAATCGACGGTAACTACGAGGCTGCAAAAAGAGCGGCATTGTCATACAATGAAGTTTTTGGCCAGGGGAATTTCTATCTGGAGCTTCAGGATCACGGGATAAAGGAACAGTCACTGGTAAACCAGGAGGTCGTAAGATTGTCCCGGGAGACGGGGATACCTTTGATTGCTACAAATGATGTGCACTATGTGGACAAGGAGGATGCCGCGGCTCAGGATATACTGCTTTGCATTCAGACAGGCAAGAATATCCTTGAGGAAGACAGGCTCAAGTTCCAGGGTCAGGAGTTCTATTTAAAAACATCCGAGGAAATGTATGAGCTTTTCAAATACGTTCCCGATGCCATTGAGAATACCGCAAAAATAGCGGAAATGTGCAGCCTGGAATTCAATTTCGGCCAGGTGCATCTTCCGGCTTTTGACGTTCCGGAAGGCTATACTTCGGACACCTATATCAGGAAGCTCTGTTATGACGGTTTGGCGAAAAGATACACCGAATTGACGGATGAGCTTAAAGATCGGGCGGAATATGAACTGTCGGTAATAACCAGAATGGGATATGCCGATTACTATCTGATTGTTTGGGATTATGTAAAGTTTGCCAGGGACAACGGGATAATGGTAGGGCCCGGAAGGGGTTCGGGAGCCGGAAGCCTTGTTGCCTACTGCCTCGG
>DAOLPD010000069.1:0-14129 GCA_035417425.1 Bacillota bacterium | reverse complement strand
GTCGGTTGCAAGGGATATAGCAGTCGTTGTGGCTGAAGAGATTACGGCAGGACAGATAGAGGAGATAATCAGAAATAAAGGCGGCAAGCTTGTTGAAGATGTCAAATTCTTTGACATATACAGGGGAAGCCAGATAAAGGAAGGCTATAAGAGCGTGGCCTATTCCATAGTATACAGATCCGATGAAAAAACTCTTTCGGAAGAGGATATAGGAAGAGTTCACAACAAAATAATAAGCTCCCTTGTAAATCAGGTAGGAGCGGAATTAAGGCAGTAGAATAATGGGACAGCATATCAGCGAGTACTTATACAGTGTGAGTTGATATGCTGTTCACAATTATTTTGCCTTAATGTAAAAAAATGAAGGAAAATCTGCGCATTTTGAAGAATATTATTTAGATATAGTTTTAAATCCCAAAGGAGTTGAAATATATGGCTGAGAAAAAGAAGACAACGGTCAGCATATTCGGCACCGAATACGTGATGGTCGCAGATAAGTCAGAAGAATATATATATAATCTGGCAGCTAAGGTTGATGAAGCGATGAAGGAAATTGCAAAGAGCAATTCAAGGTATAATCCCACAATGGTTGCTGTGCTTACTGCCCTTAATATGGCAGACGAACTGCAAAAATCCCAGGATGAGCTTGCTGAAACCGCTGAGAAGCTGGAGAACATCCAGGGAGAAATGCAAAGGCCTTTTGAGGAGCTTAATGAGCTGCGCCAGGAGTTGGAGGCCATTAAAGAGCAATATACTAAAATGCAGAGCGAGTATACAAGGTCGCAGATTGAACTGGGCAAGATAAGCAGGGAGTGGGCAAAAGCACAGGAGGAGCTTAGGGATTTAAGGTGCGAACTGGATGTTTCCAGGCAAACAATTGATGATGTTCAGAACAAGCTTTTTGAGAACCAGATAGAGCTGCTGAAGACAAAAAAAGAACTGGATGAAACGAAAATAAAAAGAATAGATAAAAACAGGAATATAAGGTAAAAATAATTACGAAACATGAGTCACGGGAAGTGAAGACAATGAACAAAATTGAACTTGTTGCCCCTGCCGGGAACTTTGAGGCATTAGCTGCTGCTGTTGAAAGTGGTGCTGATGCTGTTTATTTGGGCGGAAATAAATTCAATGCCAGGGCGTACGCTGACAACTTTGACGGCCAGAGCCTTATAAAAGCGGTTAACTATGCACATATAAGGGGCGTCAAGGTATTCGTCACTGTTAATATCCTGTTGTCCGACCGGGAGCTTGCTGAAGCTCTGGATTATATAAGCTTCTTATATCAAATAGGTGTTGACGGTATAATTGTCCAGGATATTGCGCTGTTAAAGCTGGCACGGAATGCCTTTCCGGATCTGCCGGTTCACTGCAGCACCCAGATGACCGTGCACAATGCGGAAGGGGCCAGGTACTATTCGGAATTGGGTGCCAAAAGGATAGTGCTGGCAAGGGAATTGTCCGTTGAAGAGGTCAGGGGAATTGCTGAAAGCACAGATGCTGATTTGGAGATATTCATACATGGAGCTTTGTGTGTGTGCTATTCAGGGCAGTGCCTAATGAGCAGCCTTATAGGAGGAAGAAGCGGTAACAGGGGGAGATGTGCCCAGCCCTGCAGGAAGAAATATTCCTTATATGATTTCAATACCGGAAAAGAAGTAATGGAGAACCGTCACAAGCATTTGTTGAGTACCAGGGATCTTAATACATACAACAGATTGAAGGAGTTAACGGAGTCAGGGGTGACTTCCCTGAAAATAGAAGGAAGAATGAAAAAACCCGAGTATGTGGCAATAGTGGTCAGGCATTACAGGAATGCCCTGGATAATATAATAAAAGGCAAAGAACCCGATACCGCCAATGCTGCTTATGAACTGGAAAGCGCATTCAACAGGGAGTTTACCGAAGGATACCTGTTCAACAGAAGGAACAGGGATGTGGTTAGCATAGACAGGCCCGACAACAGAGGTGTAAGGCTGGGAAAGGTAATAAGGCAGAAAGGCGAAATAGTATCTGTTTTAATAGAAGAGAATTCATTGAATGACGGGGACGGAATAGAAATAATATCAAAAAGCGGCAGAAGCATAGGCGCAGTAATCAGCGGCATAAGGGTCAGGGGCAAGAATGTAAAAAGCGCATTAAAAGATGATATTGCGGAGGTTTTTATAAGAGACAGGGTTGAAGCCGGTTCCCGGGTAAGCAAGACCTTCGACAGTGAATTGAACAGAAAAGCAAGGGAGGAGTATTCACCTGAGAATACAAGGAAAATCACTGTCCTGTGCAGTTTGGTTTTTAAAACCGGAGAATATCCGGTAATAACGGTAAAGGACGATGACGGCAACACTGTAAGCTATACCGATGAGGAAAGGGTCGAGGCTGCTGCAAAGGCTGTCACTCCGGTTGAAAAAATATTGGAACAGCTTGGGAAAACAGGCGATACCCCTTACACCATAGATGTAACCGAAACAGCAATAGATAGTGATTGCTACATACCTGCAAGGCAGATTAACCGGATGAGAAGAAATGTACTGGAACTGCTGTCACAGGCGCGCTCACAAAAATATGGCCGCCCGATTATACAGATTAATGCTGCAGGGCTAATTAACGGTTTGATATCAACTGTGAAGGCTCCGGGAGAATATTCATTGGAATATATATCAGGAATCAGGAATTATGCCTCTGCTGTAAATGCTTTAAATTCAGGAGCTGATTCTGTATATATTCTCAGTCATATATATGAGGGGGATATGGTTCCCGAAGCCGTAAAAATAGCAGAAGTATGCATTAGTTTAGGCAAGAGCTTGTTTTATGTGTTTCCGAACTTTATGCCGGACAGGGAAACAAGAAAAATAAAAGAGCGGCTTGGTGAAATAATAAAGGCAGCGGACATGAGGTATTTCGGTGCAGTGATATCGGATGCCGGACAATTGGAGCTGGCAAGGGATTTAGGGATCCGCAGGATAAGAATCAATTACAGCATGAATGTGTATAATTCCATATCCGCAAGTCATTGGTACGGAGAAGGAGCGGAAGCCGTAGGATTGTCCGCAGAATTGAATCTCCCGCAGATAAAAGCAATAACCTCAAATACCGCAGCCGCCGCGGAAGCTGTTGTGTATGGATATTTGCCGGTTATGACCACCGAATACTGCCCGGTTTCGATGTTCAGGGACGACTGCAATTATCCCCGGGGATGCAGCAGCTCCAATTATGGTATAATAGACGAGAAAGGAAAAATTTTCAGGATAAAAAAGCTTGATTCATGCAGGACGCAGCTTCTGAACTCCAATGTGCTGCTTATGGTTGAAGATTTGGGAGATGTAATAGACAGCGGAGTTATGAAGCTGAGGGCTGATTTTTATATTGAAAGGCCGGAAGAGGTCGGCAGAATTATGAAACTGTACAGGAACTATAACAGCATGAATGATGACGACAGGTCATTAATAAAAGAAATCAAGGGATCCGGATTTACAAAAGGACATTTTTACAGGGGTATCGATTGAAAGGAGGAACCGCAGGTGAATAACAGTGTCAGGGTGCTGCTTATTGAAGATGAAGAAAAGATGAGGGAGCTTATCAAGATAGCTTTCAGAAAAGAAGACTTCGTGATTATTGAAGCCGTTGACGGGAAACAGGGATTGAATCTTTTCAGAACGAACAGTGTGGACATTGTTATACTTGATATCATGCTTCCTGAAATCGATGGCTGGACAGTATGCAGGGAAATAAGAAGAACATCAAATATTCCAATAATCCTATTGACAGCACGGGGTGAGGAATTTGACAAGCTCTTCGGCTTTGAGCTGGGTGCCGATGACTATCTGGTGAAACCCTTCAGCCCGAAAGAGCTTTTGGCAAGGGTAAAAGCTTTGCTGCGAAGGGCAGAGATTAAGAGCAATGAAGCGGCTTCATATTATAAGTTCGGGAATATCGTGATTGACAGGCTGTCCAGAGAAGTAACGGTAAATGGAAGGGCTGTGAATCTTACCAATAAAGAATATGAATTGTTGTATTTTCTGGCTGCCAATCCCAAAATCGTCTTTACAAGGGAGCAGCTGCTGCTTAAGGTTTGGGGCTATGAGCAGTACGGTGACCCCAGAACTGTGGATACCCATATAAAGAAGCTGAGAGAGAAGCTGGGAGATTACAGCAGCTGCATCAGTACCATGTGGGGTGTCGGGTATAAGTTTGAGGTGCCGAAATGAGGAGCCGCGGAATAGCATTCAAGCTATGGGCATCAATAATTGCCATGACATTGGCGCTCCTGGTTTTTACATTGATATTCCAGACGGAATTCTTAAATGATTTTTATTTCGAATTGGAGAAAGAACAGCTGGAGAAGGATTGTTTCAGGCTGGCAAATTATGTGGCCAGGGATCAGCATTTCACAATACCATACTACAGTGTAATGAGAAGAGTAAATGATATAATAATAATTACCGACAATGACGGAATAATCATCTATGTTGAAGGTACAAACAAATACAAACTGGGCAGTGTTTTCGGGAAAAAACATATTGACAGTATACTTAAAGGGGAAACCGTCTATGAGCAGAGCAAAATAATCAGCAATCCATATTCGGTATGGCCAAAGGAGATGGATACGCTTCTGGTTGGCGTTCCTGTCAAAAAGAATATGGTTTTGACCCAGGAGAACAGGCAGCGTATTAGCGAAAGCTACGGGGGCGAATCATTAAAGCAGCCAGAGATTACCGAAGCCGTATATATAATCACCACCCTGGAGTATATGCAGACAACCATAGATGCTATAAAAAAGCAGTTTTTATATATATTTATCATGGCAATAGCGCTTGCTTCCGCAATATCATATTTCCTTTCACAAAGCTTTTCAAGGCCGCTGAAGCTTATCAACAATGCCGCACTGGAGATTTCAAAGGGCAATTATGATACTAAGATTGACCTTCGCTCCAGCAGGGAGATAAAGGAGCTTGGGGATACCATAAACAACCTGGCGAAGCAGCTTACCCGTGTTGAACAGATAAGGAGAGAGTTCATAGCCAATGTATCCCATGAAATAAGGACACCTTTAAGCTATCTGCAGGGGTATTCAGAAGTCCTGCAGGACGGGCTTGCTGATTCAGAGGAGGAAAGGAAGAAATATCTTGGAATAATAATGGATGAAACAGCAAGGTTAAAGCGGATGGTGGATGAAATACTCCAGTTGTCTCAGATCGAAGCGGGATTCGTACAGCTTCAGTCTATGCCCTTCAGCATGGATGGATTGATCAGGAGCATAATAGACAATATGCTGCCCCATGCATCAAAAAGGAATATAGGCATTAAATACATGAATACACCGGAGGATGCACTCATCTGCTTTGGCGATGAAAACAGAATAAAGCAGGTGATGATTAATTTGATAAACAACGCCATCAAGCATTCGTATGACTATGGTGAAATATTGATAAGCGCATACAGGCAAGATGAAAATATATTTGTATGCGTAAGGGATTTTGGGGAAGGGATACCTGAGGTGGACCTGCCCTTCATATGGGATAGATTTTATATTGTTGACAAGAAAAGGTCGGAGAATAGCACCGGCCTTGGGCTGGCAATAGTAAAGAACATAATAAATGCTCACGGCTGTGAGATAAATGTAAAAAGCGTGAACGGAGAAGGCTCGGAATTCTGTTTCTACCTCCCCGCCCATAAGGAGATGTAAAATCAGATACGGGCTGCGGGATGCGGAGTGCGGGAAGAGGTGAATGATTTGAACGATAAGGCACTGAGAATTCTTGAATATTATAAGATAATCGATATGCTGTGCGAAAATACTGTTTCGGCTATGGGAAGGGATATTGCGGCAGATTTGAAGCCCTCCGGCAATCTCAATGAGATAAAGGAGCTGCTTCAGGAAACCACAGAAGCTGTAAATCTTACACTTAAGAAGGGCAGTATCCCCATTGGCGGAGTACAGGACATCCGAATGCCACTGAAAAAGGTCAAGATGGGGTCTGCCCTGGAGCCGGGAGAGCTCCTTAAGGTGGCAGATACACTGAGAGCTGCCAGAAGGTTGAAAGCTTTCATGAATGAGGACAAAGGTGAGGAGAGCTTTCCGATAATTGAGTATTATATAGAGACCCTGTCAGCATTCAAAGGTATAGAAGACAGAATAAACAGCGCCATTATCAGCGAAGAGGAAATAGCAGACAACGCCAGCCCTCAGCTTAACAGCATTAGGAGAAAAATAAAGGAAAAAACTGCTTCAATGAGAGAGAAGCTGAACCATATGATTTCATCTTCAGCTTACCAGAAGTATCTTCAGGAGCCGATCATAACTGTAAGAGGAGACCGCCATGTCATACCGGTAAAGCAGGAATTCAGAGCAAATATACCCGGTATAGTCCATGACCAGTCAGCCAGCGGTGCAACTCTTTTTATTGAACCTATGGCAATAGTGGAGATGAATAATGATATAAAGAAGCTGAAGCTGGATGAAGAGAATGAAATAGAAAGGATCCTGAGAGAGCTTACTGCACTTGTTGATGAGAAGTATGACAGTATCAAGACCAATATGGAGATACTGGCGACATTGGATTTCATATTTGCAAAAGCCAGGTTTTCTCTGGAGTTCAGGTGCACCGAGCCAAGGGTCAACAGCAAGGGTATAATAAACATAAAGAAAGCAAGGCATCCTTTGTTAAAGGCCGAGTCCGTGGTCCCCATAGACATAAACATGGGAGAAACCTTCAATACTCTGGTCATTACGGGGCCGAATACAGGGGGAAAAACTGTCACATTAAAGACTATAGGGCTCCTGACGCTTATGGCCCAGTCCGGGCTTCACATTCCGGCAAATGACTACAGTGAAGTGGCTGTTTTTGATGAGGTATTTGCGGATATCGGGGACGAGCAGAGTATAGAACAGAGTCTCAGTACTTTTTCTTCCCATATGACTAATATAGTGTCCATTCTTGAGCATGTCACCCCAAATTCTCTGGTGTTGTTTGACGAGCTGGGTGCGGGTACGGATCCAACGGAAGGTGCTGCACTGGCAATGTCCATACTGGAGCTGCTGCACAAAAAGAATATAAGGACTGCTGCCACCACACATTATAGCGAACTGAAGATATATGCCCTTACTACCGAAGGAATCTGCAATGCAAGCGTGGAATTCGACGTAGCTACTTTAAGGCCGACTTACAGGCTATTAATTGGCATACCGGGAAAGTCAAATGCCTTCGAAATATCCAGAAAGCTTGGGCTTTCAGAAGAAATAATAAAGAGGGCAAAGGAATTCATCTCTCAGGATGATGTAAAATTTGAAGACTTGATAAGAAGCCTTGAAGAGGACAAAAGGAAGGCCGAAGAAGAACGGGATATTGCTTCCAGGCTGAAATTTGAGCTGGAAAAAGAAAAGTCGGAAATGGACAGAAGGCTTGAAAAGCTTGAAGCTCAAAAGGATAGAATTATAAGGGAGGCTCGCAATGAAGCACTTGAAATAGTCCGAAGATCAAAGGAGGAAGCAGGGGAGCTTATCCGGGAACTCCAAGATGCTATTTGGAAAGAAAATGAAGAAAAAGCGGCAATGATTGAAAAATCCAGGATGAAGCTGAGACAACGCGAGAATGATATGGAAGAAAAAATCGGGGAATCATTGTTCAAAAAATCCGGCAGCGCACCGTTAAAGGACATAAGGATAGGCATGGCCGTGAAGATAATCAATCTTGACCGGACGGGAAGCGTTCTTACACTTCCTGATGAGGACGGGAATCTGACGGTGCAGGCAGGTATAATGAAAATAAATGTAAACGTAAACAATCTGACAGCAGCTGAAGAAGAAAAGGAAAAACCCAAGAGGAGTTCCGGTGTCAAGGTGAGCTCTGCAAAGGCAATGACTGTTGCTTCACAGATAGATTTGAGGGGGCAGACTCTTGATGAAGCCCTGATGAATGTGGATAAATACCTGGATGACGCATACCTGGGCAACCTGCCCCAGGTTACTATAATTCACGGAAAGGGCACAGGGGTTCTAAGAGCAGGCATAATGCAGCTCTTAAAAAGCCACAGCCATGTAAAGTCTTACAGAAGCGGTGGTTTTGGTGAAGGAGGCATAGGGGCTACCATAGTAGAAATAAAATAACGGAAGTGATTGGATGAATATACTTGTTAGTGCATGCCTGTTGGGCACAAACTGCAAATACAACGGGGGGAACAATTATACTCCCAAGCTGCTGGATCTTAAAAGGGAGAACTGCATCATACCTGTTTGTCCTGAAGAACTGGGCGGCTTGCCGACACCCAGGGAACCCTGCGAGATACAAAACGGTGGGGGGAAGGAAGTTCTGGAAGGAAAAGCAAGGGTCATGAACAAAATAGGAGAAGATGTAACGGCGAATTTCATAAAAGGTGCCAAAGAGACTCTTGCTCTGGCAAAGCAGAACTCCTGCTCGTTAGCGGTGCTGAAAGCAAGAAGCCCCTCCTGCGGCTGCGGAATCATATATGACGGGACTTTTTCCGGAAAGTTTAAAGAGGGAAACGGTGTGACAGCGCAGCTTTTATTAGACAATGAAATTGTGGTAATGACGGAAAAGGATTTTGAATAAGTATGAGGCCTGAAATATTTCGGGCTTATTTTTTTTATTAGGAGAATGGAATTATATTGACAGTATGTAATAAAGGTGATAATCTGGACTTAAGTTCCACTAGTAAAATACAAGTACCATCAGATGGAACTAGATAATGATTTCACTTCATATTTAAATTGATATTTTGGGGAAAATAAATCTGCTAAATAATTATTGCAGCTGAAGGAGGAAGAATGGCATGAGACTGCAGCCAAGGAAACCTGTAAGCCTAAGGGGAGAAGTCATAGGCGGAAATGATCCGTTGATATGCATACCTATTGTAGCAGAAGAGGAAAAGGAACTGGAACAAGCGGCAGGGAAAATAGTGGAATTACATCCTGATATAATAGAATGGCGGGCTGATTGTTATAAAGATGTATGTGACATTGTAAAAGTAAAAAAAGCGCTTAAAACACTTAGAGGCATTATCAAGGAAGTACCGCTGATATTCACATTCAGAAGCAGCCTGGAAGGCGGATTCCAAAAAGTTGATGATGATTTACGTTATGAAATAATAAAACAGGCCATAAATACGGGAGAAGCGGATACTATAGATATAGAGCTTATAAGCGGTAAAAAAAATATTGATAAAATTAAGGCAGCTGCTGACAAATACCATATACCGCTGATAATATCATATCATAATTTTCAGGAAACGCCTCCGGTGGAGTTTTTGACAGATTTAGCGCGGCAGCAGGTTGCTTGCGGAGCCGACATAGCCAAGATAGCTGTAATGCCGAAATCTGAGGAGGATGTATTAAATCTGCTTATGGCCACACTTAGAATACGCAGAGAGATGCCTGACACACCATTAATAACAATGTCAATGGGCAATATTGGTGTAATCAGCAGGATAGCAGGAGGAATATTCGGATCGGATCTGACCTTCGGAGCCAGTGAGAAAACCTCTGCACCTGGACAGATTCCAATAGCTGAACTAAGAGCTTCAATGAAAACCTTGTTAAGGTAGAAAGGACATTTCAAATGGCTGATAGAATTAAAGGAAGTACTTCCCTTGCCGGACTGCTTGGATATCCGGTCAAGCATAGTAAATCCCCGAAGATTCATAATACTGCATTTGAGGCACTGAATCTGGATAATGTATATTTGGCTTTTGAAGTAGAAGACAGCCGTCTTGAAGAAGCATTGAATGCTTTGAAGGTTCTTGATGCTATAGGCTTCAATGTAACAATGCCTCATAAGAACAAGGTTGTCCAGCTGCTGGATGAAGTATCTGAGGAAGTTAAGATTATTGGTTCGGTTAATACAGTTAAGAATGAGAATGGTAGATTAATAGGATATAATACTGATGGCATGGGATTTGTTAAGGCATTACAGGAAGCCGGGGTGGATTTCGAGAAAAAGAAAATTGTAATCGCAGGTGCCGGTGGAGCGGCAAGGGCAATTGCAATTCAATTGGCCTTTGATGGTGCCGGTGAAATTATAATGTTTAACAGAACCTTAAGTACCGCTGAGAAAATTGTGAGCACTATTAACAGCAATATTGCTTCTTGCAGGGCCAGGGCTGCGGAGATGAATGAAACAGTTCTTAAAGAGGAATTGAAAGATGCTGCCTTGTTGGTTAACTGTACTTCGCTGGGAATGAAGAATGCGATAGATCAAAGTATAGTAACATTTCCTGAAACCCTGCACAGAGGATTGTTTGTTGCGGATATAATATATGACCCGCCGAAAACAAAACTCATCTCAATTGCTGAGGAGGCCGGCTGCAGGACTATGAACGGATTGGGCATGCTTATTTGGCAGGGGGCTATTGCTTTTAAAATTTGGACCGGACGGGATATGCCTGTGGATTTAATAAAGAAAGAAATTTTTGGGGAATAAAATGATAGATTCTGTGGCGGATAAGAAAACAAAAATAGCATATTTGTATTTACTGATAACATTTTGTGCATGGGGAAGCTTATATGTCGTCAGCAAATTCGTATTAGGAAAGATTCCGGTGTTTACTGTTTCATTTTTACGAAATGCCATTGCCGGAGCCGCCTTGTTAATCATACTTAAAAGAAGAAAGCCTGAAAAAATTGAATATAAGGATTACAAATATATAATTCTGATAGGATTTGCAGGTTATTTTTTAACAACGGCAGTACAATTTTTGGGGACAAAACTATCAAATGCATCTCTTGCATCGCTGATTAATTCTATGAATCCTATTACCATTACAATATTTGCAGCAATTATTTTGAAGGAGAAATTAACTGTTGTTAAAATCTTATGTATTGCTTCAGCTCTATATGGTGTCTTTATTATTGCAGGCGATGTGGATGGAAGCGGGAAGGCATTGGGGATTTTGGCTTCTATATGCTCTATAATTTTATGGTCATTTGTAACTGTTGTAATCAGACAGATTACCCAGAAGTACGATCCTTTTCAGATTACTGTATATGGCATACTTATTGGAGCTGCATGTACTTTACCGGTTTCAGCCTACGAAATTATGACGATTTCTGATATCCAGTTCAGTTGGGAAGTGATTCTTTCTCTGGTTTATATGGGGCTCGTTTGTACCGGTTTGGCCCATGTTCTGTGGAATAAAAGCTTATCAATGATAGAAGCAGGAACCTGTTCACTATTCTATCCGGTACAGCCTGTTGTTGCGGTCTTGCTCGGCTGGCTATTTTTGGGAGAAAGGATTAACAGGAATTTCGTTTTCGGAGCAATTCTTATTATTGGAGGAGTAGTGTTCTGCCTGATAAATAGAAAAGAATGATGTTAAAAAGAAAGGAGGGTACACATGTATTCAATTTCAAGAAAAGCTTCACTTCACGGTGAGGTCATTGTCCCGGGCTCTAAAAGCCATACGATTCGTTCAGTATTGTTAGCAGCTATGGCTGAAGGAAAATCTGTTATTAATAATCCCCTTACCAGTGATGACGGCCTAAGTGCTTTAAATGCCGCCCGTGCCTTTGGCGCAGAGGTAATAGAAGAGCCCGGAGTCTGGATAGTGGAGGGAAAGGGGAAAAACCTGCATGTTCCTGAAAACTTCATAGATACCAAAAATTCAGGTACAACCACGACCTTTGTGGCTTCAATGGCTGCTTTGCTTGACGGATATACATTTATTACCGGTGACCATCAGATTCGCCGCAGGCCTATCAAACCTCTGGCCGATGCTCTAAATGAATTAGGTGCACAGGCTTTTCTCACAAGGCCCGGTGCCGTTGCTCCTCCGGTTGTAATAGGGGGTAAGATGCGGGGCGGAAGAGTGAGCTTCAGCGGTTTCAACTCTCAGTTCATATCAAGCATTCTTCTTTCATCTCCGCTTGCTGAAGGAGATACGGAAATAATCGTTGAAAATCCTCTTGAGAAACCTTATCTTCAAATGACTCTTGACTGGATGAAGCTTTATGGAGTAGTACCAAGTGAGGCTTCACAGGACTACAAATACTTTGCCGTAAAAGGGAACCAATCTTATAAAGCCGTAGATTCTACAGTGCCCAGTGACTGGTCGGGCGTTGCATTTCCGCTGGTTGCTGCAGTCACCACCCCTTCTGAGGTTGTAATATCGGGAGTGGATTTTGATGACTGCCAGGGGGACAAAGCAGTGGTTGACCATCTGATTGCTATGGGAGCTGACATTACTAAGGACTCAAAGAATAAACGCATGGTTATAAAAGGCGGTACTCCCCTGCATGGAGGTTTGACAATAGATTTGAACGATATCCCCGACTCCCTTCCTGCGCTCTCCGTAGCTGCATGTTTTGCACAAGGAAAGACCACATTCATTAATCTTGCTCATGTTCGCGTAAAGGAAACGGACAGAGTAGGCGTAATGGAAAATGAACTGAAAAAGCTGGGTGCTGATATTGAAACAGGATCTGACTATATGATTGTAAATGGAGGAAAAGCCCTTACCGGCGCCAATGTGGACAGCTATGATGATCACAGAGTGGCAATGGCTTTAACTGTTGCGGGACTTTTTGCAAAAGGAGAGACCAAGGTCAGGGATGCTCAGTGTGCCTCTGTATCTTTTCCGAGATTTTTTGAACTGATGAATAAGATTGGTGCAAACATTGTTTTAGAAGAATAAGGAGGAGATTCATTATGATGGGAAATACTTTCGGGCGAATGTTCAGGGTAACAACGGCGGGAGAATCATATTCCGGAGGATTCAGAAAGAATTCAAACATACCGAAAGAGCTTTTCGGAGGCCTGATTACAATTGTTGACGGTGTTCCTGCCGGTATAAGAATAACAGCGGAGGATATTCAGGTTGAACTGGACAAAAGGAAACCCGGACAGACTCCCCTTGACTCACCAAGGCTGGAAAAGGATAAGGTTTATATTTTTTCAGGAGTAATGGAAAATGATTTATCAACCGGGGCACCAATCGGTATAGTAATACCGAACAATGACATTGAAGATGTCCATATAGAGCAGTATAGAGAGTATAAAGACGTCATTAGGCCAGGACATGCCGAATACACCTATTTCAAAAAATATGGACAATATTCCGATTGGGTAGGAGCCGGAAGGGCTTCGGGAAGAGAAACTGCAAGCAGGGTTGCCGGAGGAGCCGTAGCAAAACTGGTACTGGATAAAATGGGTATAGATGTTATTGGCTTTATCAGCGCATCACATGGAATAAAGGCAAAACCGATTACCTATGAGACGGCAAAAGAGAATTACAGAAAAAATGAACTGAACTGCCCTGACCTGGAAACAGCTCCTAAAATGATAGAAGATATACTAAAAGTAAAAGCTGCCGGAGAAACCTGCGGCGGTATTGTCGAAATAATAGCAAAAGGAGTTCCGGCAGGGCTGGGTGAACCGGTATTCGATAAGCTGGAGGCTACAATAGCTCATGGATTAATGTCAATCGGTGCCATAAAGGGGATAGAATTTGGTGCAGGCTTTGATATGGCAAATATGCTGGGATCGGAATCAAATGACGAATCCTACGTGGATAAGACAACCGGAAGGGTAAGGTTCAGTACAAATAATGCCGGAGGGTTCCTGGGCGGAATCTCCAATGGGGAAGAAATCAGAATAAAGCTTGCGGTCAAACCTACACCAACAGTATCAGTAGCTCAAAATGCAGTAAACGTTGAAAAAATGGAAGTGGAAACACTGTCGCCGATAACCCGCAGGGATGCATCGTTACTTCCAAGAATTTATCCGGTATGTGAGGCAATGGTCAGAATAGCAATACTGGATGCCATAATTATGGCAAAGGGGTACAGATCAGTTACCGATATAGACGAAAAATGGGATAGGATATAGATTCCTTGACACTATCTCTTATACAATGCAACAATTGTTCTATCAGAACTTAAATAAATAAAAAATTGGAGGGTGTAACAATGAAACTGAGGTCTGTTTTTTTACTTGCTCTGGTTTTATGTCTGGTTTTTACTATGGTTGCATGTTCCGGCAATGATGCCAAAGCCCCCGAACCAAGCGCCTCCGCTCCTGCGGAAGAACCAAAGCCTGAATACCCGAAGAAGCCAATCACAATGATTGTTCCTTACGGAGCAGGGGGGACTACCGACCTGACAGGAAGGCAGCTGGCGATCC
>DAOLPD010000068.1:0-14240 GCA_035417425.1 Bacillota bacterium | reverse complement strand
GGCAGCAAGGTAGTAAAGATTGTCGGTGAAAGCAAGATCAGAAAAATAGTCGGAA
Source organism: Bacillota bacterium (assembly GCA_035417425.1). GTDB lineage: Bacteria > Bacillota > Clostridia > Lutisporales > Lutisporaceae > BRH-c25. The sequence continues at coordinate 14,185 of DAOLPD010000068.1, read as the reverse complement.
AGCTTGCGGGAATCCAGACCGGAGACAGCACACTTCTTAAAATACAGCTGCAGAACGGTGAGACAAGGAGCTATACAATAACAGCCAAGACCATAGTGATAAAGGACGGAAAAAGTGCCCTCTGGCAGGAGCTGAAAGCGGGCAACGATCTGGTGGTAACTACTTCATATAATGATTTGATTGAGATAAATGCCGACGGAGTAAAAGGCAGCGACAAAGGCGTAATCGAGTCACTGGTATTCAGCAGGATAGCCCCTCCGAAGCTTGTAATAACAGCCTTGGACGGAAAACAGAATACATATTTTGCAGACAGTGATATAGAAATAGCGGGAGCAGGGGAGGACATATACTCCTTGAGGCCGGGTATGCAGGTGGATGTCAGCCTGATCGACGATGAAATAACCAAAATTGCGGTAATAAATGAAACAGCAATAGTGCTGACTGAGCTTAAAGGCCTTATAAAGAGTATTGACCTTGAAGCAAAGCTTATAGTTTTAGAGGTATATGACAACAGTACAAGCAAATATACCGATAAAAAGATTTATACCACCGATGAGACAAAGATTGCCGATGCTGACTTTAATTTCCTGGGGCTGAACAGTCTGAAGGTAAATCAGATTATAAGCGTCAGGGGCACCGGAACGGCAGATGGTGTGTCTGCGAAAACAATACAGGTTGCAAATTAGCATGGGGCGAACAGTGTTCGCCCTTTCTTAGCATAAAAGGAATACAAAGGAGAATCATTAATGAGAGTTAAGAAGGCCATAATACCCGCAGCAGGCTTGGGAACGCGATTCCTGCCCGCAACTAAGGCACAGCCGAAGGAAATGCTGCCTATTGTAGACAAACCCACAATACAGTACATAGTGGAAGAAGCAATTGATTCGGGAATAGAAGAAATATTGATAGTGACCGGAAGGAACAAGAGGGCAATCGAGGACCATTTCGACAGATCGGTGGAACTGGAGCTGGAGCTTGCCAGGAAGAATAATAACGGGCTTTTAAAGCAGGTTCAGGATATTTCCAATTTGGTTGACATACACTATATCAGGCAGAAAGAGGCAAAGGGCCTTGGCCATGCAATATACTGCGCCAGGACCTTTGTGGGGAACGAGCCCTTTGCGGTGCTGCTGGGGGATGACGTGGTCAGTTCCCGGGTACCCTGCCTGAGGCAGCTTATGGATGTGTTTGAGAGCTGTTCAAATACTGTTCTCGGAGTTCAAAAGGTAGATCCCGGTGAGGTGAATAAGTATGGAATAATCAATTGTGAAGAAATCGGCGAAAGGCTCTACAAGGTGAAGGATCTTGTGGAAAAGCCGGCAATAGATAATGCTCCCTCCGATATTGCCATATTGGGAAGGTATATAATAACCCCTGAAATATTTGATATACTTGGGGAAACGGAACCCGGCTCCGGGGGGGAGATACAGCTTACGGATGCCCTCAGGGCGCTGGGAAGCATCCAGCCCATGTATGCATACAACTTTGAAGGCAAAAGGTATGATATCGGTTCAAAGCTGGGCTTCCTTCAGGCAACTGTGGAGTTCGCCCTGCAGAGGGAGGATCTGAGGGATGAATTCAGAGAGTATCTAAAGGAGGTTTTTTATGGGCTGTTATGAAAGGTATAATAAATGGATGACTGATTCCGCCTTTGATGAAGAAACCCGGAAAGAACTTATGGAGATAAAGGACGATGAAAAGGAAATCGAGGACAGGTTCTACAAGGACCTGGAGTTTGGAACCGGGGGGCTCAGAGGCATAATAGGCGCCGGAACCAACAGGATGAACAAGTATACTGTGGGCAGGGCGACCCAGGGTTTGGCTAATTATATAATAAAAAAGAATACTGACAATCCGAGTGTTGTAATTGCTTATGATTCCAGGCGCTATTCCCGGGAGTTTGCCATGGAAGCGGCAAGGGTACTGAATTCCAATGGGATTGCCGCTTATGTATTCAGCGAGCTCAGGCCCACGCCGGAGCTTTCTTTTGCTGTCAGGGAGCTTAAAGCTGCTGCAGGGATAGTTATTACTGCAAGCCACAATCCACCCCAGTACAACGGCTACAAGGTCTATTGGAGCGACGGGGGACAGGTGGTTTCGCCGATTGCCGAGGAGCTTATTGCTGAAGCAAATTCAATACAGGATTTTTCCGAAATCAAATGCATCAACGAATGTGATATACGGGATAAGGGATTGCTGAGATTCCTGGGAAAGGAAATGGATGACAGGTATATAGAGAAAGTAAGAACCCTTTCGCTGAATTCCGAAGTAGTGAAGGAAATGGCGGAGGACTTCAGAATTATATATACACCTTTGCACGGAACCGGCAATATTCCGGTCAGAAGCGCCCTCAAGGCCGTCGGCTTTACAAATGTGACGGTTGTGCCCGAGCAGGAGCAGCCGGACAAGGATTTTCCCACGGTGAAGTCCCCGAACCCTGAGGAGCATGAGGCCTTTACCCTGGCTATTGAGCTTGCGAAGAAGCAGTCCGCCGATATCATAATAGGAACTGATCCGGACTGTGACAGGGTAGGTGCCGTGGTCAGGAACACCCTTGGAGAATATGTGGTACTTACGGGAAATCAGACAGGGGCGCTGCTTATCGACTATATACTGGGATCCCTTAAGAAGCAGGGCAGGCTGAATGACAGGAGCACCGTCATAAATACCATAGTCACGGGAAAGCTGGGGGAAAAGATCGCGGAAAGCTATAATGTAAAAACAATATCGGTGCTTACGGGCTTCAAGTACATAGCAGAGAAGATAAAGGAATTTGAAAGCAGCGGACTGGAGTTCGTGTTCGGCTATGAGGAAAGCTACGGATATCTGGCGGGAACCTTTGTAAGAGATAAAGATGCGGTAATAGCATCCATGCTTATCTGTGAGATGGCTGCCTATTACAAGAAAAAGGGAATGACTCTTTATGAGGGGCTCATGTCACTGTTCCGAAAATACGGATTTTATAAGGAAAGCCTTACTTCCGTCACCTTCAGGGGCAAGGAAGGAATGGAGGAGATGGTCAGACTTATAAATGCTTTGAGAGATAAGTTGCCCAAGGAGGTCGGCGGCATTAAAGTGGAAGAGGTAAGGGATTATCTTGATTATCACGGGCCTGTCAGGCTTCCGAAGGAGAATGTGCTTCAATTCATACTGGAGGACAAATCATGGTTCTGCATAAGGCCTTCGGGAACCGAACCAAAATTGAAGATATACTATTCTGTCATAGGAAATGATTGGGAGGATGCCGGGGAAAGAATGGCAAGGCTTAGAGCAGGTGTTGAGGCCATTGTGAAGGTCAGATAGGCAAAAAAGAAGGATATATTGACTCAATAGGGAATATATAGTAATGCATATGAATAAGATACTTGGGGGGGTGTGGACATGTCAGCCAAAAAACTGCTTGTGGTGGACGATCAGCCTGGGGTCAGGTTTCTTATTTGTGAAATATTCAGGGAAGAAGGATACAGTGTTGCCGAGGCTGGCAATTTTGAGGAAGCAATAGAGACAGCAAAAAAGTTCATGCCTGATGTGGCTTTGGTGGACATGAGACTGGGGAATAACAAAGGCTATGACGGAGGAGATATTATAAAAGAGCTTAAGCAATGCATTCCAGAGCTGGTGTCCATAATTGTAACTGCCAACGGTGAGCCGGACAAACTCAACAAGGCTATGATGAACGGTGCTGTATATTGCCTGGAAAAGCCTTTTACTGTAGGAGAAATTGTTGGTGTAGTAAATGAACAATACGAAAAATATGCGTGGGGGGAGAAAAAATAATGGACAAAGTAATTATCAGACTGAGGATGAGTGCACATGATGCACATTACGGAGGAAATCTGGTTGACGGGGCGAGAATGCTGGGGCTTTTCGGAGACGTTGCAACGGAGCTCCTTATAAGAAATGACGGAGATGAGGGCCTTTTCTGTGCTTATGACAGTGTTGAGTTTCTCGCGCCGGTGTTTGCGGGAGACTATATAGAAGCGGAGGGGGAAATCGTCAAGGTAGGGAATACATCCAGGAAAATGCAGTTTGAAGCCAGGAAAGTAATTCAGGCAAGGCCGGATATCAATGATTCGGCAGCCGAGGTACTGAAGACTCCGGTTGTGGTCTGCAGGGCAAGCGGCACCTGCGTAGTTCCTAAAGATAAACAGCGATTGTAGTGATGTCATACATGGCGTCAAATGATAAAAGGGGGATTCTTTATGGATAAATTAATTATTACTGCGTGCCTGACGGGGGCGGAAGTCTCAAGGGAACAACAGCCCAACCTTCCAATTACTCCCGATGAAATAGCCGAGGCGGCATACCAGGCATGGAAGGCCGGTGCTTCCATAGTTCACGTCCATGCCAGAAAGGCTGACGGCACTCCTACTCAGGATATTGAAGTTTACAGGGAAATCAAAGAAAAGATAGCAGAAAAATGTGATGTCATATTCCAGCCTTCAACAGGAGGAGCGGTATGGCACTCCAAGGAAGAAAGGATACAGCCGGTATATCTGAAGCCCGAAATGGCTTCGCTTAGTACGGGGACATGCAATTTCGGCCATGATGTGTTTATGAATACCGAGGAGTATATGGAATCCTTTGCGAAAGTAATGCAGGAAAACGGCGTAAAGCCTGAAATAGAGGTTTTCGAAAAAGGTATGATTGACAATGCCCTGAGACTGGTCAAAAAGGGGCTTCTCACGCTGCCTCTGCATTTTGATTTTGTAATGGGAGTCCCGGGGGCAATTCCCGGAGAGCCCAGGGATCTGATGCATCTTGTGGGAAGCATTCCCGCGGGCTGCACCTGGACTGTGGCAGGCATTGGAAGGGCGGAGCTGCCTCTGGGTGTAATGGCGATAGTAATGGGGGGACATGTAAGAGTGGGCTTTGAAGATAACATATTCTATTCAAAGGGTGTAATTGCGGAATCCAATGCCCAGCTTGTAGAAAGGATTGCAAGAATATCGAGGGAATGCGGCCGTGAAGTGGCATCCCCCAATGAAGCAAGGCAGATTTTGAATATAAAGAAATAAATAAAGGATTTTTTAAATTAATGTAGAATTATAAAATAGCTTAGTGTTAACTAGGCATTATTATTCACACGGGGGGTGAGAACGTGCTTTTTGATACGAATATAAGTGCAGCTGTAAAATGCACCCATTGCGGAAGGCTCGCAATCAGGGAGATATCCCTTTTCAATCTGTCAAGGGACAGCATGCTTGAGGAAAGTTGCGAGTGCGGCAAAAGGCTATTCAGAATAAGAAGCGGCGATTCGAAGACCTTCTGTGTTTATATCAATTGCATAGCTTGTGACAAAGAGCATCTATACGTTTTCAATTCAAGGCAGGTTCTCAGTGAAAAGGTAAAAATACTTAGCTGTCCGAACAGCAAATTGGATATCGCATTTGTGGGCAACAGGAACCTGGTCAGGGAAATGGCTGTAAAGTACCAGAAGGATCTGCAGGAGCTTATCAAGGTACTTGAGGGATAAACAGAGGCACGGGTATGGTTTTTTGCCCGTGCTAATATTTTTAAAACTAGCAGATGTATTATTTAGCGATAACTGGAAATAATTATTAAGAGGTGATGGCAGGATTGAACGAATTAATGGAAAAAAGCATGACTGAGCTTAGAGAGCTTGCGAAGTCCATGGACATCAAGAGCTATTATAAGTTCAGGAAGGATGAGCTGGTAAACGAGATATTGAAAAGAATCCAAGAGGCAAAAATAGCCCAGGGAATAATTCCGCCCCCTCCAAAAGAGGAAAAGCTTGAAGAAGAAATGATTGTTAAAAGAGACACTACGGAAAAGCCTTTAAGCGATGAAGAGAAGAAATTCCTGGAAAGCAAGGATATAGAAAAGGGCGGCAGGGCTGACGGCATACTTGAGATACTTCCCGACGGTTTTGGCTTTCTCAGGTCGGATAATTACCAGTCGGGGGACAGAGACACATACATATCTCCATCCCAAATCAGACGATTCAATTTGAGAACCGGTGACAGGATAACAGGAATAACCAGGGCTCCCAAGGAAGGAGAGAAATTTCCGGCACTACTGTATGTGCAGGGAGTAAATGGGGATAATCCTGAAAGTGTTACCAGAAGGCCATATTTTGAAGATCTCACTCCTATATTCCCTAACAGAAAGATAGTTCTGGAAAGCAATCCTAAAGACTTGTCAACAAGAATTATTGATCTCCTCGCACCTATAGGCATGGGGCAGAGAGGCATGATAGTATCTCCTCCAAAAGCAGGTAAAACAATTCTTCTGAAAAAAATCGCCAACAGCATTACAGCAAATTACCCCAAAGTCGAATTAATAGTTCTGCTGATAGATGAGAGGCCTGAGGAAGTAACAGACATGAAAAGATCCATCAACGGTGACGTAATATATTCCACCTTTGACGAAATGCCGGAAAACCACTGCAAGGTTGCCGAGATGGTTCTGGAAAGGGCAAAACGCCTTGTTGAGCAGAAGAAGGATGTGGTTATTCTTCTGGACAGCATTACAAGACTGGCAAGGGCATACAATCTGACCATTGCACCTACTGGAAGGACTCTTTCGGGGGGACTTGATCCGGGAGCTTTGTATAAGCCCAAGAAGTTCTTCGGAGCTGCCAGGAATATTGAAGAAGGCGGCAGCCTGACTATTCTTGCAACTGCCCTGGTGGATACCGGAAGCAGGATGGACGATGTGATATATGAAGAATTCAAGGGTACGGGCAACATGGAGGTGCATTTGGACAGAAAGCTTTCCGAGAAGAGAATATTCCCCGCAATAGATATGAACCGTTCCGGTACCAGAAGGGAAGAAATGCTTCTGACTCCAAAGGAATATGAAACAATTATGACTATAAGGAAAGCCTTCAGCAGCGGTTCCAGCAGCGAAGTTGCGGAATATCTGATAAACAAGCTTTTACATACCAGGACCAATGAGGAATTCATTGAAGCAATAAAATATGCAAATTTCAGAGATTAAGCCTTTAATCTTCATTTCATTGTTTTTTTTCAATATTCGGGGGAAAATAATTGCCAAGTATAAAATACTGTGTTAAAATATATACTTGCAGATGTAATCCATAAAGAAAGAGGTGAATAGATTGAAAGAAGGAATACATCCAAAATATGGAACTGCAACAGTTAAATGTGCTTGCGGAGAAACATTCGAGACAGGCTCAGTAAAAAAAGAAATAAAAGTAGAAATTTGTTCCAAATGTCATCCTTTCTTTACAGGAAAGCAGAAGCTTGTAGATACAGGCGGACGTGTTGACAGATTCAAGAAGAGATTCAACTTGAATAAAGAAGAAAACAAAGAAGAATAATTAATAGAGGTTAAAGCTTTCTTTAACCTCTAATTTCATATGGGGGTCGTTTTGAATTATGTATGGACCGAAAAATCACGGATGGATAGAAGTAATTGTAGGGCCTATGTTCAGCGGCAAAAGCGAGGAGCTAATCAGAAGAATCAACAGGGCGAGAATTGCAAGACAAAAGGTCCAGGTATTCAAGCACAGTATTGATGACCGTTATGGGATTGATCATGTGGTGTCTCATAATGGAATCAGGATAGAAGCAATCAAGGTCTCCGGTTCCGAGGACATTAAGAAGTATATAGAAGATGACGCTCTTGTCATAGCCATAGATGAAGTGCAGTTCTTTGATAAGGGCATAGTGGATTTGTGCGTCAAATTGGCCGATGAAGGAAAACGCGTAATTGCGGCGGGACTTGATCAGAATTTCAGGGGAGAGCCCTTTGGCCCTGTACCGGAGCTGATGTCCGCAGCAGAATTTGTGGACAAGATTCAGGCTATATGCATCAAGTGCGGCAATCCGGCCACCAGGACCCAGAGGATGATAGACGGAAAGCCGGCGTCCTATGATGATCCCATTATACTGGTAGGAGCCAAGGAAAGCTACGAAGCCAGGTGCAGGAAGTGCCACGAGGTGCCGGGGAAGAAGTAAAACATGTGAGACACGGGGACGTTTCGCGTGGTGACATAGGTGTCCCCAGGAGAAACGTCCCCGTGTCTCGCCGGGAAAAAGTGAAAGGTAGAAATATATGAATATTAAGCCAAAAGCCGTAGGAGGCCAGGCGGTTATTGAAGGCGTAATGATGAAGGGCGCCGAGGATATTGCCATTGCCGTGCGGAAGCCTGACGGTGAAATAGTAGTAAAAAAGGAAAAGCTGAAGAGTAATAGGAAGAAAATATCCAAGATACCTATAATCCGAGGCATGTTCACATTTGTGGATTCAATGGTGCTGGGGGTCAATGCCCTCTTATATTCAGCCGAATTCGTTGATGTGGAAGAGGAGGAGAAGAAAAAAGCCTCCAAGCTTGATGAATTTCTTGAGAAAAACATAATATGGATATCCGTTGTTATTTCGATAGTGTTCTCGGTAGGCCTTTTTATACTGCTTCCTACCGTACTGGTCGGCATATTCAAGGCTTATATCGACAATACCCTTATACTTAACGGAATTGAGGGTATAGTAAGAATAGCTATCTTCCTGGGTTATATTCTTGCAATATCCGGAATGAAGGATATCAGGAGAGTATTTGAGTATCACGGAGCAGAGCACAAAAGCATATTCTGCTATGAGCATGGAGAGGAGCTGACCGTAGAGAACGTGAGAAAGTACGGCAGGCTTCACCCCAGGTGCGGAACCAGCTTCCTTTTCATAGTAATGATAGTAAGCATACTCCTTTTTTCATTGTTCAGCTGGTCGGGAGTATTAATGCGGCTTCTTATAAGGATTTTGCTGATACCGATAGTAGCCGGAATATCCTATGAGATAATAAAATGGGCGGGCAAGAGTGAGAGCAAGCTTTCCTGCATCGTATCCGCTCCGGGAATGTGGCTGCAGAAGCTGACCACCAGGGAGCCGGACGACAAGCAGATAGAAGTGGCGGTTGAAGCTTTGAAGAATGTTCTTGTACCTGACCCGGAGGCGGATAATTGGTAGTGGGGAGCATTAGAGAAGTATTAAAAAAGGCAGCTCATAAACTTTCTGAGAGCAGGGGTACAAATACCCCGGTACTTGATGCGGAGTTGCTGCTTCTGCATGTTCTGAAACAAAACGGCATGGATTTTGACAGGGTAAAGCTCCTGACACAATCCGGATATCTTATTGACGAGAAGACTGCCGATATGTATATGAACCTTATTGATGAAAGATGCAAAGGCAAGCCGGTGCAGTACATAACAGGCAGGCAGGAGTTCATGGGCTTTGAACTGTTTATAGCTGAAGGGGTTCTGATACCCCGTGCCGATACCGAAACGATTGTGGAAAAGGTACTTGAGAAGGCTGCCGGAATGGAAAAGCCGAATATAATAGATATGTGCACCGGCAGCGGTGCGATAGCGGTAAGCCTTGCGGGGAATATACCGGACGCAAGGGTGTGGGCTGCGGATATCTCCGACATTGCCCTGGATTGCTGCAGAATCAATGCGGCAAGATATGGCCTTGAGGGGAGAATCAGAGTAATTAAGAGTGATTTGTTTGAGAATATCAGGGAGGAAGGGCTGATAGCCAATACAGATATTATTGTGTCCAATCCTCCTTATATAGAAAGTGAGGCTGTTAAAGATCTGGATGTTAACGTCAGGTGCTATGAGCCTCATTTGGCTCTTGACGGCGGCAAAGACGGGCTTGTATACTATAGAAGAATTGTGAATGACAGCGCAGAATTCCTGAAGACTAACGGGATACTTGCCTTTGAGGTCGGATATGATCAGGGGGACAAGGTTAAAAATATAATGGAGGAGAGCGGTCATTATTATGTTATAAATATTGAGAAGGATCTTTCAGGTTTTGATAGATGCGTCTGGGGGCGCAAAACAATATTTGGAGAGTGATAGGATGCTTGACAAACTTCAGTCTATAGAAGAGAAATATGAGGATTTAAGCCACAAGATAAGTGACCCTGAAGTGATTGCCGAACAAAGCGTCTGGCAGAAGCTTATGAAAGAGCATGCAAGCCTTGAGCCCATTGTTGAAAAGTTCAGGGAATACAAGTCTGTGCTGAAGGGGATAGAAGATTCGAAAGAAATGCTTCTGGATAAGTCCGACAAGGATTTTGAGGAAATGGTAAGGCTTGAGCTTGAGGAGCTGCAGGAGAAGCAGGAGAAGCTGGAAGAAGAGCTTAAGATACTTCTGCTCCCTAAGGATCCCAATGATGAAAAGAACGTAATAGTTGAAATAAGAGGTGCTGCCGGAGGAGAAGAAGCGGCGCTGTTTGCCGGAGACCTGTTAAGGATGTATATGAGATATGCTGAGAGAATGGGCTGGAAGGTTGAAATGCTGAGCTCCAATCCCACGGATATAGGCGGTTATAAGGAAGTCATATTTGAAATAGAGGGAAAGGGCGCATACAGCAGGCTCAAATACGAAAGCGGCGCCCACAGGGTACAGAGGATTCCCACTACTGAGGCCAGCGGCAGGATCCATACCTCAACCTCAACTGTTGCAGTGCTTCCGGAAGCGGAAGACGTAGATGTGGAAATAAACATGAATGATCTGAGGATAGATGTGTTCCGTTCCAGCGGGCACGGCGGACAGAGCGTAAATACCACAGACAGTGCCGTAAGGGTGACACACCTGCCTACGGGGTTCGTTGTGTCCTGCCAGGATGAGAAGTCGCAGCTCAAGAATAAGGAAAAGGCCATAAAGATATTGAAGTCCAGGCTGTTGGAGCTGGAAACCGAAAGGCATAATGCCGAGATAGCAAACGACAGGAAGAGCCAGGTAGGCACCGGAGACAGAAGCGAAAGGATCAGGACATACAATTTTCCTCAGGGAAGGGTTACCGATCACAGAATAGGACTGACTCTGTATCAGTTGGATTCCTTTATGGACGGGGACCTGGACGAAATGATAGATGCGCTTATAACAAGCGTACAGGCGGAAAAGCTTAAAGGCGCGGAGTAAAATGGGGGAGACAGGGGGACGTTTAACTTGTCCCGGAGGGACAAGTTAAACGTCCCCCTGTCTCCCCCCGCGTCTCCCCGCCATGTCTCTGTATCCACAATTGATATATGTACATTATTATGCTATAATAATGTCATAATAATTGAGAGGTGATATATTATGCCGCAAATCAGGCCTATAACTGATTTGAGAAATACTAATGAAATTTCTGAAGCATGCCACAAATACGGTGAACCAATCTTTATAACCAAGAACGGATACGGAGATTTAGTTGTGATGAGTATGGATACATATGAACGCCAACTTGCTCTTGTTGATGTTTATAAAAAGCTTGCCGAGGCGGAAGCACAAATTGAACAGGGCATTCCAATGCTTGACGGAGAAGAGGTTTTTAAGAAGCTGAGGGATAAATATGCCAAAAAGTAGTTTTCATCTGAAGTTCACAGCCGCGGCATATGATGATTTGGAGCAGATATACAGCTATATTTCAAAAAAGCTGCTTGCTGAAGCAGCCGCTGACAACCTGCTGGAAAAAATAGAAAGCAGTATAATGAGATTAAAAAAGTTCCCCTATTCCGGCAGCCTTGTTTCGGATGAGCCATTAAGAAAGAGAGGTTACCGCAAGTTAATAATAGATAATTACATAGTTTTTTATTTAGTCAACGAGATGGACAAGCAGGCAGTAATAATGCGTATTCTCTATGGTGCACAAAACTATCAAAATATACTCTGATATGAGACATGGGGACGTGACTTAAGACTGATATACGTGCTTCCGTTCTACAAATTTATTTTCTGAATATACATTTATGGAAGATATAGAATTGGAGGCTATAGAGTGAGCAGGCTTTTTGCTGTTACCTGCATAGGCTTTTTATGCGGGATGATAGGTACCGGTCTTGGGGGTATATTGACAATATTTCTTGGGAATCCTACAAAAAGGTTCATGGCTGTTCTTCTTGGGTTTACCAGCGGAATTATGATATCTGTTGTGTGCTTCGACCTGCTTCCTGAAGCCTTCGGAATGGGGGGCGTATACCTCAGCCTTTTGGGCATAGTGCTGGGAGTGGGGATGATTCTGGTAATAGAGCAGTTCATACCGGAAAGGGTAAGCCAGAATTTCAGCAGTGATTTTGACTTTGTAAGAAGCGGGATACTGCTTGGCATAGGAATTGCCGTACATAACTTCCCCGAGGGGCTTGCTGTGGGATCCGGCTTTGCTGCCAGTGACTATCTGGGTTTGGGCCTTGCCATTGTAATAGGCCTCCATGACATGCCTGAGGGCGTTGCAATGGCGGCACCGCTTAAAATGGGAGGTATCAACAGGCTGAAGATATTGTTATATACAGTGCTTGCAGGGATACCCATGGGTCTTGGAGCCTTTGTGGGAGAATTGCTGGGAGAAATATCACATACTTTAATATGCATGTGCCTGAGCTTTGCGGGGGGTGCGATGCTGTATATAACCTGCGGGGAGCTGATACCGAAAACTCAGAACATATACAAAGGAAGGATTTCTACGATTGGCATGATTATCGGCATGATGTGCGGAATAATTATATCAACCAACCTCTGAATATGAATTCTGAAAGTTGTATATGACAATCTGCTGTGCTATTATGTATTTGGACATGAAAGCACATTTTTTTTGGAGGAACCGCTTTGAATACGGAAGTTTTTTTTCTCGATGAAAATAATATTGATCTTGATATAATTGACAGGGCTGCTGAGATAATAAGGAACAACGGCACCGTGGTATTTCCCACAGAAACGGTATACGGCCTGGGAGCCAATGCCCTGTCGGGGGAAGCGGTAAAAAAGATTTTTGCCGCCAAAGGGAGGCCCAGTGACAATCCCCTTATTGCACACGTTTCCTCTATGAATATGCTTCTGTATCTTATCGGAAGCCCGCTGGGGGCCGGAACCGGGCTGCTTATTGACAAATACTGGCCGGGGCCCCTGACATTGATTTTTAAGAAGTCCGGCAAAGTACCCGACGAGGTGACTGCGGGCATGGATACTATTGCAGTAAGGATGCCCGACAACAGGATTGCCTTGGAGCTTATTGAAAGAGCCGGCCTGCCCATCGCAGCACCCAGTGCAAATATTTCAGGAAAGCCGAGCCCTACGACTCCCGAGCATGTAATTGCGGATATGATGGGCAAGGTGGATATGATATTATGCGGGTCTAAATGCAGTGTTGGTGTTGAATCAACAATTCTGGATATGACCGAAGATGTGCCTATAGTTTTGAGGCCCGGAGGCCTGACTCTGGAAGAGCTTGAAAATGTGCTGGGCACTGTAAGGGTCAGCGGGGGACAGGTAGGGGACAAGGAGGTTCCCAGAGCTCCGGGGATGAAGTATACCCACTATGCTCCGGATGCGGATATGATTATAGTAAAAGGGGAATTAGACAAAATAATAAAGAAAATACAGGAGCTGGCGGCGGAATATTCAGCCAGGGGCATGAAGGTCGGAGTATTGGCATCTGATGAGACTGCAGGCTGTTATAAGGATTGCAGGGTGCTTTCACTGGGGAGCAGATCGGACGTAAGTATTATTGCGTCGAATATTTTTGAAAAGCTCAGGGAATTTGATAAAATAGGTGTAGATATAATATTTGCAGAAGCCTATGAGGAAAGCCATATGGGTATCGCTGTGATGAACAGGATGAAAAAAGCGGCAGGCTTTAATATTATTGAGGTGTAGATATGAAAAGGATTTTGTTCGTTTGCACTGGCAATACATGCAGAAGCAGCATGGCTGAAGCACTGTTCAGGCATTCACTCCTTGAGGCGGGACTGGCGGGAGAATATCATGCAAGCTCAGCCGGCACTTCGGCTTTTCCCGGTATGCCGGCATCCCATAATGCAATACAGGCCCTTGAAGCCTTGGGCATTGACTTGTCCCGGCATTCCTCCAGCACTATAGATAATGATATTGTTGACAAGGCAGACCTCATACTTACCATGACTGCCTCTCACAAGAAGAGTTTGCTCCGCTTCAGGCCGGATATTGCCGGAAAGACTTATACCCTGGCGGAATATATCGGGGCAGAGGACAGCGGAGACATTGAAGATCCTTTTGGAGGGGACCTGGAAATATATATGAATTGCCGCGATAAAATCAGCAGATACATAGAAGCGTTGATTAATAAGCTTAAAGAGAAAGGGGAATGCTAATTTGAAGATTGCCGTCGGAAGTGATCATGGAGGTTTTTTGCTAAAGGGCGAGATAATGAAGCATTTGAAGGAGAAAGGTATCGATTTTG
>DAOLPD010000067.1:0-14256 GCA_035417425.1 Bacillota bacterium | reverse complement strand
GATTTTACAGAGCAGGTGAATTATGACTATTGTAGATTTTTTTGAAAAGGAAGGCGCTAAGGTCTTATTTGAGGGCAGTAAACCGCAAATATTGGATGACCCTGATTTTGTGTGGCTTGTGGGGTCAGAGAAGATTTTTGTTTTTATAACGGTTTTGTCTTCGGATGGCCAGCCGGGGGTTAAGAATTTTCTATTTGAAGCCGGTGCAGGTGAATTGCTGTTTGGTCTGACTCCGGAGGAGGTCCCGGAAAAAATGGCTTTGATGGCGACGGGATCATCAGGCTCCAGCTTGACTCGTCTGGAAGTCAAGCGGCTGAAAGAGTTGCAGGCAGGAGAAATATCCCGTGAAGCAGCCCGCTTGTCTGCCCATTGGCTGGAAAACCTGAGGAAAGCCTGCGGCAGCAAAGAAGATGACCAAAGACCGGTTATACGTATAATAGCGGAATCCTGGCAGAAACAGAAATATGCTGAGATGAACCGCATACAAAAAAAGAATGATAACGACAGACGGCTGATTAACAACATGCTTTTAGGCCTTGCTGCCTTGGATAAAAAAGAAAAAGCAAGCGAAATGATAGAAGAAAATGATAATCCGCTGCTGGGCGCCTGCCGTTTGGTAGGGAAAAGCATGCATATTGAAATTGTACCCCCTGTTTTAAATAGTGATGAGAGCATCGGCATCGATGATAATGTCACAGATTTTACACTGGAAGCAATTGCTCGTGCCTCTCATATCAGAACCAGAGAAGTGGCTTTGAGGGGTGAATGGTATAAAGAGGACTGCGGTCCGATTCTGGGGTTCATGGAAGAAGACGATAGGCCTGTTGCTTTAATCCCGGTTTCGCCTGGCACTTATATACTTCACGACCCTGTTTTGCATAATTCTAAAAAGGTAAACAGGGAATTGGCTGCTCAGATAAAAGAATGGGGGTTTATTTTCTTTCGGCCTTTCAGTCCTAAAGAGATTAAGCTGTCTGATCTTTTGTTTTTTGGCTTTCGGAGCTGCTGGAAACGGGACTTATTAACCATTGTTTTAATGGGTATTCTGGGAGGGCTTTTGAGTACGGCAATTCCCCTGGCCACCGGTATAGTCTTCGATAGTATTATTCCCGAAGGAGAAAAAAGCACTCTTCTGCAAATTGCTTTAATCCTGGGGGCTAGTGCTCTTGCTGCAATGTTATTCCAATTGACCAGTTCCATAGCAGCGATGCGCAACGAGGGGAAAATAGACGGCTCTCTGCAGGCAGCGGTCTGGAACCGGCTGCTTAGTTTACCAGTGCCATTTTTTAAGCAGTATTCGGCAGGAGAATTGGCGATGCGGGCCATGGGGATCAGTCAGATTAGGATGATTCTTTCCGGGACTACGCTTAATACAATCCTATCCGGTATTTTTTCGGTATTTACTTTTGCCCTGCTGTTCTATTATGATGCCCGGCTAGCCTGGATAGCCGCAGCGCTGGTTGTTTTAGCTGTCCTGATTATTGGGTATTTGGGTTACCGAAAGGTGAGTTTAGAGCGTCAAATTTTAGAGGTTTCCAACCATATTTCCGGTATGATGCTGCAGCTGATTGGCGGAGTGACTAAGTTCAGGGTAGCCGGAGCGGAGAAGAGAGCTTTTGGACGCTGGGCCCGGGAGTTTCACCGGCAGCGGAAGCTGGCTTTCCGGGGAAAAAGTGTGGCAAACGTTTTAACGGTTTTTAATACCGTTTTTCCTGTACTCTCCAGCATGATAATATTCTATGCTATGATTTCCTTGGCTAAGCCGATGCCTGCCGGTCAGTTTATTGGATTTTATTCAGCTTTTACTACCTTTATATTGTCTATGGTTGCCCTGTCCGACGCCTTAATTGGTGTCAACCTGATTATTCCTCTGTATCAAAGGCTCAGACCCATTTTAGAAACCCTGCCTGAAGATGATACGAGTAAGATTAATCCACGGGCTTTGACCGGTTCAATTGAAGTCAGCCATGTTTCTTTCCGTTACCGGGAAGACGGGCCCTTGGTTTTGAAGGATGTTTCTTTTGAAATTAAGGAAGGGGACTATGTCGCCCTGGTGGGTACTTCCGGCTGCGGAAAATCCACATTGTTTCGAATACTCCTGGGCTTTGAAAAACCGGAGACCGGGGAAATATATTATGATGGTCAGGATCTTGCCAAGTTGGATATCCGGGCTGTGCGTCGACAGTTGGGTGTAGTGCTGCAAAACGGCCAACTTATGACCGGTAATATTTTAAGTAACATTATTGGCACAAATCACCGCTTGACTATTGAAGATGCTTGGGAAGCGGCCAGAATGGCCGGAATCGAAGAAGACATAAGGGAAATGCCCATGGGGATGTTTACAATTATCAGCGAGGGGGCCAGCACTATCTCCGGTGGGCAGAAACAGCGCCTAATGATTGCCCGGGCTATTGTCAATAAACCAAGGATTATCTTCTTTGACGAGGCCACCAGCGCTCTGGACAACAGGACCCAGGCAATTGTCAGTCAAAGCCTGGATAAGCTTCAGGCGACCAGGGTAGTTATTGCTCACCGCCTAAGCACTATTATGAACTGCAATAAAATTTTGGTGATGGACCAGGGGAAAATAGTGGAACACGGAACCTACATGGAACTAATGGCGAAAGGAGGAGTCTTTGCTGATTTGGCGAAAAGACAGCTGGCTTAGAGTAAGGTGGCAGTGTTTTTCTGCATTCTTGCGGCTTGTGAAAAGGGTTGTTTTTTTGAAAACAGCTTCTTTTTTGTTCGGAAATAAAAGAAGATTGTCAGTTGAATTTCGACATGTTTTCAATGTATTATTATATAGGGAATACATTTAATGATATGTATTAAGATAATTGCAGCAGGTATGATTTATTTCAGAAAATCATCAGATAGCAAGGAGATAAGCAATGAAAAACGAAATGAAAAGGAAAATGGAAAGGGGATTGCCTGTAATCGGCACATTCTTTGAATTGGGTGATGCTACCGCCGTAGAGTGCATCGGCCTTTCCGGGATGGATTTTCTTGTAATCGACACAGAGCACGGCCCCTTTGATGTGGAAAGTGCCATGAATTTTATTCGCGCAGCGGAACTGAGGGGGATTGAGCCCTTGGTGCGGATAAAGGACCAAACACGTTCCTCTGTACTGAAGATGCTTGATGTAGGAGCAAAGGGCCTGATTATTCCCAACATAGAAACAGTGGAGCAGGTAAAAAGGCTGGTGGAGTACGGCAAGTATTATCCCGTCGGCCGCCGGGGCTTTGCTCCCACAAGGTGCGGAGGATACGGATTTGTTGAACATGCTGCAGCGGATATTAATGATTATTTTGAGATGTCCAATAATGAGACGATGATTATACCCCAGTGTGAGACGAAGGGATGCCTGGATAACATTGAGGAGATTGTATCCATTGAAGGAGTAGATGGTATATTCATTGGCCCTTATGATTTATCCATAGCCTTGGGGATACCTGCACAGTTCAGCAATCCCGTTTTTACTGAATCGGTTGACAGGATACTGAATGCCTGTAAGGCTGCCGGGAAATTCATATTTATATTCAGCGGATCAGTGGAAGCCGCAAGAAAATATATCAAGGATGGCTTTAATGGCATAGCATATAGTCTTGACACCAGTATTTTAGTCAGTGCCTTAAGGGACTGTGTCAGACAGATCAAAGCCTGAAGGGAGTGGTAAAGATGGAGAAAAACAAATATAGCCTGTATCAGAAGGTCGCATCGGCTTTGAAGGAAGCTGAAAGGACATGTATACCGATTGAGCCCATATCAAAGACATATCCCGAACTGGAAATCAAGGATGCATATGAAATACAGCTTATTAATACTAATGAACATCTTGCATCAGGGAATAAGATAACCGGTAAGAAAATAGGGTTTACATCTCTTGCAATGCAGCAATTGATGGGAGTTAATCAGCCGGATTACGGAGAGCTGTTTGATTATATGGAAGTAAAGGATGGTAAATTGGAGAGAGGCAGATTCCTTAATCCAAAGGTTGAAGGAGAAATTGCCTTTGTACTTAAGAAGGATATGCAGGGGCCCAATGTAACGGCAAAAGATGTTATGGAAGCCACAGACTATGTATTAGCTTCAATAGAGGTGGTGGACAGCAGAATCAGAGACTGGAAAATAAATATTGTTGATACTATTGCAGATAATGCATCTTCTGCAATGTATGTTATCGGGAACAAAAAGGTTGATCCCAACAGTATAGATTTGAAAGCCGTATCAATGGTTTTATATAAGAATGGGGAAAAGGTATTATCCGGAGTCGGCTCCGATGTACTTGGAGATCCCGCCATTTCTGTGGCGTGGCTTGTTAATAAGCTGTGGGAATATGGAGTAACACTGAAAAAAGGAGAAGTAGTTTTATCAGGTTCTCTGGCATCAGCAATTGCAGGAGAAGCAGGAGATGACTTTAGGGTAGTATTCTCGGAACTTGGAGAAGTATCAGTGAGGTTTGTATAGGAGGTGAAATATAATGCAGATACAATATATACCATATATATGGCCTCTTGTTGTTTCTGCATTTATTTCATTGTCCCTGGGAATATTTGTAATGTTGAAGCGGAGGAACTCGAAGGGGGCCTTAAGCTTTATACTCAGTATGTTTGTAGTGACTATATGGTCTTCGGGCAACGCCCTTGAAATGGCAAGCGTAGATTTATCTACAAAGCTTTTTTGGGCAAATGTACAGTACATTGCCTATTGCTATTCTCCTCTTACTTTACTTGCAATGTGCATGGAGTTTACCGGATATGACAGATTAGTCCGCAGCAGAAAAATAATCTGGATTGCGGTTATTCCGACAATCATTTTGATTCTTGTGTGGACAGATGGGCTGCACGGATTGATGAGATATGATATTCACATGGATTACAGCGGTTCCTTTCCGGTTATTGATAAGAAATACGGGCCTGCTTTTTATATCCATGCCTTATATTCACATTCCCTGAATATACTGGCATGGATACTTCTGATAAGGGCAGTGTTTTTTAAGAATACGGTTTACAGGAAGCAGGCAGTGTCACTATTAGTGGGAATGACTCTAATTGTAGTTCCGAATATTTTTTATATATCGGGGATGGGCCCGGTGAAGCGGTTTGATATTACCCCTGTTTTTTTCGGACCGGCAGGCATCATTATTGCTTTAGGAATTTTCAGGTACAAGCTGTTTGATCTTGTTCCCTTGGCACGGGCTGCGGTGATTGAGAATATGGATGTGGGAGTCATGGTATTGGATATGCAGAATAGGGTGCTGGACATAAATCCGGCTTTCAGAAAAATAACAGACTATAATATTCGGAATATTGACGGTATAAAGGTTGAAGAAGTGTGCGGGAAAGTACCCGCCCTGTTAAAAGCCTGCACAGACAGGGATATAACCCATAGTGAGTTTGTCATAAATAAGGATGGAATGTCAATGATTTATGAGGTATTCCTTTCGACCCTCAATGACAATAGAGATGTACCTTCAGGCAGACTCATTCTGGTATATGATATTACAGAGAAAAAGCAGGAACAGAAGCGATATCTGGAGCAGCAGTGGAAACTTGCAGTCACAGAGGAGAGGGAACGACTTGCCAGAGATTTGCATGACGACCTGGGGCAGGTACTGGGATTCATAAACCTTCAAGCTCAGGGAATAAGAAAGGAGCTTGCGAATGCAGACATTGACATAGTTTCTCAAAAGCTGGACAGGTTGGTTAATGTTTCTCAGGAGGCACATAATGATATAAGGGAATATATCCGGAGCATAAGGAGCACGGAAGCATTGGAGAAGGATTTCATGGGGGGATTGCTTAAGGACGTAAACAGCTTTGAGGAGCAGTCGGGATTAAAAGTAGAATTGGACATTCCCTCCGGATTTACGGGAGATGGATTAAGCCCCGTTATTCGAATCAATATATTGAATATTGTAAGGGAAGCCTTGAACAATATAAGGAAGCATGCGGAAGCTGATAATGTATATATTGGATTCAAAGTATCAAAGGAGCAGCTATGTGTTACTGTTGAGGATGATGGGAGGGGCTTTCATACTGAGACTGACCTGGTGAACAGATACGGGTTGAAAATTATGAGGGAACGTGCGTCGGAAATATCTGCAAAGATTGATATAAAATCTGCACCGATGAAAGGCTGTCGTATTTCTTTGACAGTTCCGTTGAATGGAGAGGGGGAATAAGATGGAAATGAGATTGATGCTTGTTGATGATCATTCAATATTTTTAGAGGGCCTTCAATATTTGCTCGGGACATACGGAATAGAGGTTGCCGGTACAGCAGGCAATGGGAGAGAAGCAGTTATGAAAGCCAGAGTATTGAAGCCTGACATAATATTAATGGATATAAAGATGCCGGAACTCAGCGGGTTGGATGCATTAAAGCTGATAAAGGCAGAAATGCCTGATATAAAGGTAGTGATGCTGACTACCTCGGAAGAGGATGAAGATCTTTTTAACGCTGTGAAATGCGGTGCCTCGGGATACCTGCTGAAGAATACAAATGCAAAAGAGCTTGTGGATATGCTGACTGATATGGAAAAAGGTGAAGCGGCCTTTTCTCCGGAGCTTGCTTCCAAGGTATTAAAGGAATTCGAGAGCTATGACAACGACAAAGCCTCTCAGCAAGAGTCGGAGAATATGAGTAAAACGAAGCTTACAGAGCGGCAATTGGAAGTGCTGGAGCTTGTGGCAAAGGGTGTCACCTACAAGGAGGTAGGCGATAAGCTTGGGCTGACTGAGCGGACTGTAAAGTATCATATGGCAAAAATACTTGAGCTGCTGCACCTGGAAAACAGAGCCCAGGTGATTGCCTATGCAGCCCGGGTCGGGTTAATAGAGAAGTAGGGACACCATACATGGTGTCCTTTAAATTTTAGCAGACTGTACTTTAGTACATTGTAACAAGTTAAAGAAAAATGATAAATTATAATAAAGTATATTGAGAAAAAGAAACCTATGGCAAATAGGGGGGTATTGGGTTGAAGAATGTAAAAAAGCTGTTTCTGTTCTTTACATTAATGCTTACAGCCTGCTGTGCATTTTCAGGGATAAATGTTTACGGGGGGTGGGATATATATCTGATAAATGATAATGGAAGCTCCCCCGACTCGTGGGATCATGTAAAAAATAAACTGGCTTCCGCAACATCTTTGAAGAACGGACCTCCCAGCGGTAATGGAGGCTCCTTCTATTATTTCAAGCATGCAGGTGATGGAACAAGGGAAATGGGCGAAGCGATCATTTCCAAAACTGTTACCTTGGATGCGGATCAAAGAACCTTATGCAGCCTGAATCAGCTTCAGGTCAACTTTTCTTTGAGCTATTACGGATGGGATGACGATGAGGACAGGTTCGTAGTAAACATTTACAGCATCAAAGAGGACGGAAGATCGTCTGCAATATTCAATTCAAGCAGTTATGTCGGAGACAAGTCCTGGAGACAGCTTAACATGCCGACAAAAGCCCTTCCCCCGGATACTGCAAAGATAAAGGTAGAAATAAACGCAATTCGGGAGAGTAACAGTGATTTGGATGTATATTTGGATAATATAAAATTGTGGTTTGAAGATGATAATCCCCCTGTTATGACCGAAGCAACGGTAACAGAGATAAAAGACCGGGGAGGTAATTTGGTGCCATTGAAAATAGATACTGTTACCGGAGAATATCTGGACAACTGGGTGAATCCAAAGGACACCATATATGGGAAGATAATCTTTAATGAGCCTGTCAGAATATACTTTCCCAATTATAATCTGAATACTAATGTTCTTAATAGAATGGGGGCGAGAATATACGCAAAAATAGACAGTGCAGACCTGGCGTGGACAGCATATTCAACCTCCCATCAATACAGTATACCTCTCGATTATGGGGATCAAATCATCGGAGAAGACAACAGAATCAAGTTTATAGACAGTCTTATGCCGGGAGGAGTAGGCTACTTCGATGATAATGTTTATGATCTGAGTGAGAATTTAGGTCCTTCTGACATAATGAAGCCAAATATTGAACATTACAATATCAAATTAGATACTGCTTCTCCTGTCATAGTTACACCCTGGGACAGCTATGAGGAATACACCTCGACAAGATCGTCGGTGCAAGTAGCTGTGGAGGAAGAAGATATGGGGCGAGAGCAGTCTCCTATTACTCTCACTTACTCATGGGAATATATGAATTCAACAAGATCTTGGGTAATGGAAGAGGAAAAAAACATAGTTCTGAATGATGTTACGGCTCATAAAGTTAGTGATGGAACCAAAACCACTTATACTGTAACTATAGCCATACCCAACGGAAGCAAAATACCTCCTAATCAGGAATTCCGGCTGTTTGCGGAAGTAAGTGATGAAGCAAGGAATTCATCCGGTAACAGAAGCTTTTACGGCAAGGTCAATCAAAAGGACAGTACCCCTCCGGAAATATCATGGGATAAGAGTATTCATGAGGATGGGACAGAAGTGGATATCAGTACATCTGAAGACACTCTTTATACTACGAGCCGTACAATTTCCTTCAAGGCTGAAGATATTGAAAGCGGTGTGGATGAGGTTAAATACATATGGACCAGGGAAGCGTACAACATCGACAGCAGCGGCTTCAAAAAAGTCGTATTGCCCGTAGAGGATGTTAAGTACACAATTGAAACAGTAAAGGAAGATACTCCCCGGGAGGGAATATATTATTTGAATGTACTGGCAGTGAACGGATCACGGGAAAGTGTCAGTAAAAGGAAAGGCTTTTATTTCGATAATGAAGGTCCCCGTATCACCAGTAGTGAGATTGAATATACCGACGGGAAACCTGTGTCGGCTCATTATAAGGTGAAGGACAGAGCTTTGCAGGATAAGTTCTTATATGCTTTACTGACAACCATAGGGGATTGGACAACGGAATTTGAACCTATAGATGAACCTGATATATCGGAAGGCATTAAAGACAGCGGTATGTGGAAGGTCCTTGATCTGGAAGGCACAGGAGAAGAGGGTACTGCGAATATTACGGGAGTCCTTGATAAGGTTATGGGATCAGGGTATTACAAGCTGGTTACCATGTATTATGATGAATATTACAATTGCACCAAGTATGAGAGTACATTCTGGTATGATTTTGAACCGCCGGAAATTTCATATATTGATTCTCCCGAGCCGGAGATTTATAAGAAGGATCATACCGTTACATTGCATATAGTTGACAATAGCTCAGGAACAAATTATATTGATGAGGAATTGTCTGTAAATTGGATAGATGCAGATAGCGGGGAAATTATTGCCGCAGACTTTGAGCCTTTTAATCAGCAGACTTCGGGAATTATAGTGCGGGGAAACGATAGCCTTAACGGCAGTTACTATCTTAAAGTCAGGATCAGGGATGGTGCCGAAAATGTTTTGGAAGAAGTATTGTTCATGGATGGCAATCCCATAAAATTCAACTTTGACAACAGACCTCCGGAAGTGACTATTTACTGTGATGCTGAAAATAAGTTAAATACTGTTATGTTCAGCTATTCGGGACTAAAGGATGAATACAGCGGTATCTCATTGTTTGGATTTGGAATATCAGACACTCCGGAGGGCGTACCGGAAACATGGATAGATATAGACATTATGTCAGATTCCGGAGAGGTGATACGTTCCGGAGAGGCAGCATATCCTGAGGATTTAATTACAGAGGGTCAATGGTATTTGTCCATACTGCTTGAGGACACTCTGGGAAACAGGCAGATTATCCGCTGCCCGGAAGTCTTTGATATAGATGCGACAAAGCCTGTGGGAAGTATTAGCTTTGAGAGGGACTTTACCAACATGCCTGAGGCGCCTTTGAAGCTGATGATAGACGAACTTGCAGGGGTAGAGAACAAGACATTCAAAGTAATGTTGTCGAATGACAGTGCCCTGTCGGATGGGGTTTGGAAGGATATTATTTTTGAGAATGGTATAGCTTATTACAATTGGACACTTTCGGATACCGTTGACGTGGTGCAGAGTGTATATTGCAGGTTCATGGATGGGGTCGGCAATATTTCAGAGATTTATTCGGATTCTATAATACTGGACAAGACTTATCCCACAGGGGAGGTAACCTATGATCAAGATATAGAAAATCCTACGAATGAAAATGTAACGGCAACGCTTACCATGACGGATAATTTTGCCGATGTCGACTTGTTGAATAAATCCCATGCCTCGTTGGATGAAGGAAAATATAAATATGTATTCAACCGCAACGGCAGGTTCGAATTCATAATCTCGGATAAGGCGGGAAATAAGACCGGAATATGGGCAGAAGTCAATAACATTGACAAGGATCCTCCCAAGGCGACAGTTACATATTCACATCCCAGAGACATATGGACCAATGAATCAATTACCGCACAGCTGCAATTGGAGGATGAAAACGGTTGTGTCATATTGAGCGAGGGTGGAGATACTCATACCTTTAACGAAAATGGGGAGTTCTTATTTGAGTTCATGGATGAACTCGGCAATACAGGCAGCATAAAAGCGGAGGTAAAGAACATAGATAAAACTCCGCCGGAGGGAAGTATCATATATACCACGGCTGAAATGCCTGCAGATTTGGATACTGCGCCGGTTACCGTTTATCTGTCAGTTAATGAGCCAGTGAAAGTGACAAATAATGAAGGGAGCTTCAGATACATTTTTGAGGATAACGGAGAATTTGTATTTGAGTTCGAGGATAAGGCAGGAAATCCGGGAACGGCAACAGCCGTAATAGATACCATTACTTCAACGGAAGAATATGTTGAAATTGTTTACAGTGATGCAGGAAGGCTGACTAATGAAAACATCGAAGCTGATTTTATAGCTTTTTCGGATAAGGCAATTATCACAAGTCCGACCGTTATGGAAGAAGTGTACGGATATACCCATGAATTCACCGAAAACGGAGAGTTCCCTGTGTCTATAAGGATGCTGTCCGGTGAAGAGGAAGGGTTTATCAGATCTGTAACAGGCAGTGTACACAATATTGACAGAACAGCCCCGGAGGCAGAAGTGATATTAAGCACGGAAGGGTTAACCAATCAGAATGTTACAGCAGCTCTGCTGACTTATGATGACATGGGAAAAGAGGTTGTAATTAATAACAATAACGGATCCAACACCTTTGAGTTTGAGG
This sequence comes from Bacillota bacterium, assembly GCA_035417425.1. Classification (GTDB taxonomy): domain Bacteria; phylum Bacillota; class Clostridia; order Lutisporales; family Lutisporaceae; genus BRH-c25. Next base: position 3,108 of record DAOLPD010000067.1, on the reverse strand, counting down.
GAAACGGTCCATTTACCTTTGAGCTTATGGATGAAGCGGGGAATATAGCTCAAAAGACAGTTACAGTTTCAAATATTGATAAAAATGCACCGGTAGGTGAAAATGAGTATACAAGAGATACCGATAAAAACATTATTTCGGCAAGGATATTCTTCCCCGAAGAAGCAGAGGGAATAACAATATTGAACAATAATGGCTCTGATACCTTCGAGTTTGTGGAAAACGGTGCCTTCGTATTTGAATATTCGGATGCGGCAGGGAATAAGGGCGAAACAACTGCACAGGTGACCGGTTTTGCAGGAACCGCCGCACCGGCTGCAATAGAATACTATATTGACGGAAATAAGGTTATTGATCCCAATGGGGAACCGATAAACAAAAGTGTGACCGCAAAACTGATTCCGGAGGCTTTTGGTGGTCCCTATACCATTTTAAATAACGGCGGCAGCGACAGCTATACCTTTGATAAAAACGGGGAGTTCACCTTTGTTTATGAAGACAGTATGGGAAACAGGGGTTTTGCCGTAGCTGCGGTCAGCAAGATTGATAAGGAAGCCCCAAAGATTCAGATTATATCGGATACTGTAAGACCTACCCGAAATGATGTGACTCTTACTATAAGCTACAGTGATGATAAAGGAATTGATTCAGTGGAGCATAATATGGAAGCTGAGAATTTGACAGATTCCGGAGGGAAGCTGACTTATAAATGTACTGAAAATAAAACCATATGGATAAAGGTCTCTGATACGGCAGGCAATAAGACAAGAAAGGAATTTGTTGTAAACTATATTGACAGAACAGCGCCGGCAGGCACAATAAAATATAATCCGGGCAGTATTACAAATCAGGATGTCAGAGCTGTGTTAACTTTGAACGAATCCGGAAGGGTATTGAACAATAACGGCAGGATGGAATACATATTTATCGAAAACGGAGAGTTTACCTTTGAATTTGAAGACGAAGCTGGAAACAGAAGTTCAAAGACTGCATCGGTAAACTGGATAGACAAGATACCCCCCGAAGGGTCATTAGAATACAGCCATACGGAAATGAGCAACAGACCTGTTGTTGTGACAGTTAAGGCTGATTCCGATGCTGTTATTATAAATAACGGAGGAATGCCTGTAAGAACCTTCTATACAAACGGATATTTCACTTTCAGAATTACAGATGAGGCGGGCAATATAGTAGGCCTTAATGCGGAGGTATGGAATGTAGACGGAGAAAGGCCGAAAATATCCTTGAAGGGAAACTCATATGAATGCATAATGATAAATGAGCCTTATGTGGAAGCAGGGTATAAAGCGACCGACAATATTGACGGAGATATCACCGGCAGGGTAACTGTTGAAGGAAGCGTAAATACCGGTGAAGCAGGAACCTATTTATTAAAATACAAGGTTTCTGATGTAGTAGGCAATAGTGCAGAGGAAATCAGGACTGTGAGAGTCTTTGAATCCGGTGAACTGGTGCTCCTGCTGAACGGCAAGGCGGCAGAAGGATCAATGATGGTTTTGGATGCAAGGAATATTGTGGCAGATGCCCTTGGAAATGAAGGGGATGTTGTGATCAAATGGGGAGAAGGCAGAAGGACAATAGCCTGGTTTAAAGGAAACGGGAATACCATAGCTGCAGGCGGGAATGTCTGGCTGGAGGCGGGCAGATGGTATACCTTCTTCGTACAGGACAGGGAGCGGAGAACAAAAAGCATTCAGGTTTATATCAATGAGTAAGGGGTGGGGATATGAGAAGGAGATTAAAAGCCTCATTATTGTTGGTAATTTGGATTCTTAGTATTTTCAGCGGAATTGTACCGGAAGTTGTCAATGCCGTAGCGCCAAAAATATACTCGATAAATAACGATACAATTGAGCTGTTAGTCAATGGGGATGATGGCAGATATGCAATAAAGACGGTTGCAGGGTCTCCCAACCGGCCTGAGGACGACAACAAATCCCTGCTCTACTTGAATGGAATTCCTGAAACCACCTTTACTACATTCAGGATAGACGGGAAGGATTATATATACGGCAATTCATACAGCGGGTTAACTATGGAGGGGGGCTTTACAGATACCCCTATGACAGAAGGAATGGTCAATATCTCAACCTGGAGATCAGAGGGTATAGAAATAACCCAAAGGCTGGAAATGACTGATAATGTGACCAGCAGTGATGTGGGCAATGTTAAGATAAGCTATATTATTACCAACAAAGGGACAAGCAGCAAGTCAATAGGTACAAGAATCCTGATGGACACCATGCTTGGTGATAATGACGGATCAAAGATTTCCCTGGATGGGAAGTCCGACATTTCCTACGAAACAGAAGTTTCCGGAGAAGACATTCCGGTATATTGGAGAACTGTTGATTCTGAAGAAAATCCAAAGATTGTTTCCTACGGATTTCTTAAGGGTTGGGGGAATACTCCTCCGGACAGGATGACTATTGCACATTGGAGTGCATTGTCCCTGACAAAATGGGATTATACAATTGATCCCGACAGAAACATCGCATCTTCATTGAATGATTATAAAAGTGCAGACTCGGCTGCAGCCCTTTATTGGGAACCAAAGAGCCTGGAGCCCGGAGAGACAATGCAGGTGGAGACATATTACGGCTTGGGGAATATCGGAAACAGTGACGGAAGCACCTTTAATACGAATGTATTGGCTCCCTCCAAGCTGATTATTGAAGGAGACAGGTATAAGGACAACCCCTTTGAAATAATAATGGAGCTGGACAACGGCCTTCCAAACTCAACTCAGCTGGCAGGCATTACCGCATAGCTGGTTTTGCCTGAGGGACTGGAGATAGCGGAAGGAGAAGAAAGCAGCAAATATTTCTACAGAATAAATACTAACGGGAAAGAAACAGTTAAATGGAAGGTAAAAGCCTTAAACAGCCAAAAGCTCAAAGTACTCCAATACATGATACGAATCACAGATATGAGCCGGGAACTGAAAGCAATTAAGAAGTTCATTATCATACCGGGATTTGAGAACAATAACTTTGAAATAGGATATACCGATGTAGTTCCGCGGAATCTATACTATGAAGATGAAAACAATGCCCTTCAGCTTATAGGCCACGGCTTTGACAAGCT
>DAOLPD010000066.1:0-14282 GCA_035417425.1 Bacillota bacterium | reverse complement strand
TCAGGCGTCTACTTTTTCAAAGTTCATTGTTTTTCTTTACAGGAATGCTCCTTAGTGTTCATAATACTGTCATAGATTTTATCTCCGTCCGTTAATACATTTAGCCCACAGTCTGTCAATTCTCTCCAACTTGTATCCGGCATAATGATAACAGCTTGCTTCTGTGCAAAATATGCTTCTTTTTGATATCCGCCACTGTCTGTAATAACCTTAAAGCAGTTTTCTGTTAATCCCATTAGCTTCAGGTAATCTATTGGCTCAACTATCATGATATCAGATATCAACGTTTCATATCCGAATTCTTGTATCCTTTTCTTTGTTCTCGGATGAATCGGCAAAACTACTTTTATCTCTTTGGAAAGTTTATTTACATCCTTTAGAATCTTTTCCAGTTTATCCGCATTATCTACATTAAAGTCCCTATGCATTGTCATCATAATATAATCATTTTCTTTAAGATTTAAATTGTTTACCAATGAATAATCAAACTTTGGTTTCATTTTTAAGAAAACATCATACATTACATCTCCGGTAAAATAAACACCTTTTGTTATCAATTCTTCTTTTAGATTGAATACAGCTAAATCACTTGGTGCAAATAGGTAAGTTGATATTCTATCTGTCAGTACCCTATTAGTTTCTTCAGGCATATCCTTTGGTTCTTGTCTGAGTCCTGCTTCTACATGAGCTATCCTAATTTTAAGCTTTGATGCAGCCAAAGCTCCTGCTAATGTAGAGTTTGTATCCCCATACAACAATACGATGTCAGGTTTTTCATTTATCATAATTGCTTCAAGCTCAATCAACATTCTTCCTGTCATTTCACCATGATTTGAAGCGCTAATTCCAAGATTATACTCCGGTTTTTTCATATTCAATATTTCAAAGAATATGCCGGACATGTTCGCATCATAATGCTGTCCTGTATGAACAACAATTTCCTGTATATCATTAAACTTATTAATTTCGCTTTGGATGATTGCTTCTTTTACAAATTGAGGTCTTGCACCTATTATTGATAATATCTTCATAACTTTCCCCTATAGCAACTCTATATTTTCCCTATCAGTAACATTCTTCATAGCATTTTTAGTATCAAATATGAAGTTTCCATTGATTTTTACAAATTCATAGTCTATTGTTGTATGAGCTGTTGTGACTACTATCAAATCTGCATTCCAATGCTTCTTTACTAAGTTCATTAATACCCCTTTTTATTCTTCCCTTGAATTTATATTCTTTTATATACGGATCATAATAATCTACTATACATCCTTCTCTTTCAAGGTTATCTATAACTCTTAAAGCTGGACTTTCCCTATAGTCATCAATATCCTGTTTATATGCTACTCCGAGTATAAGTATCTTCGAACCATTAAGAGGCTTCTTAAATCTATTGAGAATCCTGCTGCATCTTTCAACGACATACTCCGGCATAGAGTCATTTATTATTCCCGATGTTTCTATAAGTTTTGTATGGTAATCATACTCTCTTGCCTTCCATGTAAGGTAATATGGATCCAAAGGAATGCAATGTCCTCCAAGTCCAGGTCCCGGATAAAAAGCCTGGAATCCATACGGCTTAGTCTTTGCTGCATCTATTACTTCCCATACGTTGATACCCATCTTATGACATATGATTGCCATCTCATTAATAAGGCCAATATTAATATTTCTGTAAGTATTCTCCAAGATTTTCTCCATCTCTGCAACTTTTGGCGAAGATACCTCAAACACTTCTCCCTGTAACACACTTCTATACATAGCAGCCGCAATCTCCGTAGAATCTTTTCCTACTCCTCCCACTACCTTTGGAGTATTCTTTGTCTTGTATATTAGATTACCCGGATCAACCCTTTCAGGAGAAAATGCAAGGAAAAAGTCCTGTCCACACTTTAAGCCTGAGCCCTCCTCAAGTATCGGAAGAAGCAATTCTTCTGTAGTTCCAGGATATGTTGTACTCTCCAGCACTACAATAGAACCATTTTTTAAGTGTTTAGATACTTCTATGGCAGAGTTCTTAACATAGCTTATATCAGGCTGCTGATACTCATCTAAAGGTGTAGGTACGCAAATAGCTATAAAATCTGCATCCTTAACTATTGAAAAGTCGGAAGTAGCTGAAAGCAATCCCTTTCTCACTATATCTTCAAGTTCAGAATCAACAACATCACCAATATAGTTATGCCCTTCGTTTACCATTTTAACTTTAGCATCTTGTATATCAAATCCTATAGTCTTATATCCCGCTTTTGCTTTTTCTACTGCAAGAGGAAGGCCAACATAGCCCAGACCAATAACTACAACCAACGCTTTCCTCTCTTTTATCTTCTGCATTAATAATTCTTTCTGACTCAATCTAATACTTCCTCCATGCAATTATTTAATCTCCTCTAATCTTTGTTTCAACTTATCAAATAGTCTCTTTTCTTCCTCCAAACCCATCCTAATGTTTGGTTTCGTATTCTCTGTATTAATTCTAGGGAGCTCTGCTTTGCTCTTAACATCTTGCAGCAGCCTAACTGAGTCAGAAAGTAGATCTATCTCATATTCATACTGCCTATATGCTATACTATGAAATGTATCATTTTTATAAAGCGGAATCAATTCTTCCTTAATTCTGAACCCTCCATCTGCCTCTTCATTTATTACATGTAGTGTTACACCTATCTTTTTCCCCAGGTATATCGCCCATTTCAAAGCATCCAGGCCCCTAACGTCTGGTAATATACCCGGATGTGAATTTACTACAAAATAATCATTGACTATTTCCTTATCCAGTATTCCGGCACCTGCAATAAGTATCATTTTAGGATTAAGTTCCTTTAGCCTTGCAACAAGATGATCATGTTCTAAATCTTCATATATAAATCCTAACCTCTTACAAAACTCTGAATTACTGATATCCAAGCATTTACTTGGTCTATGCTGTATCATTGGTTGAAACTTCTTAACATACTTGAATGGCAGTCCTATTACAGTGATATTAACTTCGGATTTAACCTTGAGCTGAAACAGAAGATCCTGTGTTTTTCTATGTGGAGTATTATAAGTCAAAACAACTACCATACATCTACCTTCTTCCATAATTTTTTAGGTTTTCTGCTATATATTCCATTTCTTCCTGAGTAAGTTCCGCAAACATCGGAATCGCAAAAGTCCTATGAGATAGATATTCTGCATTTGGCATATCTCCTGTCTTGTATCCCAGATTTGCATATGCTTTTTGCAAATGAAGCGGAACAGGATAGTATACACCTGTAGCTATTCCATTTTCTTTCAGGTAATTTACCAGTTCTTCTCTCTTTTCTGATTGAAGCACATACATATGATATACATGCTTCACATTCTTATCTTCAAACGGAATTATCAAGTTCGTATCCTTTAATCGTTCATTGTAATACTTGGCGTTTGCTCTTCTCTTTTCATTCCAGGTATCAAGCAGAGGAAGCTTTACTCTAAGTATCGCTGCCTGAATCTCATCAAGTCTCGAATTATGTCCTATTAGGTAATTATAGTATTTTAACGGATTATATATTGTATTGTCATTGGATTTGTCTTCTTCTACCTCTTCAGATATATTGTTTATCAAATTATAGGCCTTTCTACCGTTTTCACCGCTTCCATGAGTCCTTAGCCCTTTGCAGATAGTTGCCAGATTATCATCATCAGTTATTATTATCCCACCGTCTCCAGCACAGCCAAGATTTTTCGTGGGAAAGAATGAAAAACAGGCTATATCTCCTAATGTTCCGATCTTTCTGCCTTTGTACTCACCGCCTACTGCTTGGCATGCATCTTCTATAACTCTTAGATTATGTTTCCTAGCTATTTCATTTATTTCATCCATATCCGCACATTGCCCGAATATATGAACAGGTATAATGGCTTTTGTTTTAGAAGTAACTTTCTCTTCTATTTTCTTGTAATCAATATTAAACGTATCCCTTCGCACATCAACAAATACCGGAGTTGCTCCAACTGCTGATATACTCTCTGCAGTAGAAAAGAATGTAAATGGTGATGTTATTACCTCGTCCCCTCTACCTATTCCTAAGGCCTTAAGGGCTATAATAAGAGCATCTGTTCCGTTTGCTACCGAAATAGAATGCTTTATCCCGATATAATCTGCAAATTCTTTTTCGAAGGCTTTTACATTATCTCCCATAATAAAGTTTGCAGAGGATAAAATGTCTAAGACTTTTTCATTAATATCATCCCTTATAGTAATGTATTGCTTTTTCAAGTCTATTAATGGTATAAACACTACTTTCACCACTTTCCTAATTATCAATATGTTATAGATCCAAAATTTTTCTATAATAATCTTTTACAATCTTCTCATAGTTGTGGTTTCCCATAACCCATTTCTTGCCTCTATCCCCATAAGCAAATCTTTCTTCAGAAGTCATATTCTTAAATCTAAATACTGCATCAATAATTTCGTTGGTATCGTTTGTCTTAATGAAAATACCGGAGTTTGCCTCATTCAACATTGATTGATATCCAGAGTATGAGGCAACAACAGGTCTGCCTGACATCATATAGTCAATCAACTTATTCATGGATTGACCATACTTCCATACCTTTGAATCCTTTGTTGACAAATAAAGAAGATCGCATTTGCTTAAAAAATATGGAACTTCACTTTGTTTTAGCTTTGGACCAAGCGTCACATTTTTTAACTTTGACAGCCTTTCCATATATAGTGGCTTCAAGTCACCGTCTCCTACGAGTATAAAGTAGATATCTTCATATTCATCCATACGTTCAATAGCTTCTACAAAACAATCAAGAGCATTCGATATCCCCATACTGCCGGCATATCCGATTATAAAATGTCTGCCCTTTGGAAACAGTTGATCCACTTTATCGCTCTTCACAGCTTCATTAGCCCAAACAGCATGAATACCAATCGGAGAATAAAACACTTCCTTTTTGTAACCAATAGTCTCCTCCACATGTTCCTTAAGATTTGGCATCGTGCCAACTATAATATCAGCTTTATTATATCCGATTTTTTCGATAACCCCGAGAAGTATGACCGCCGGGTTCCATTTAGATACCCCCAGATCTTCGGTCAAAGTTAAGGGATAGATATCTCTGACTTCGAAAACCAGTTTACAATTATACTTCTTCTTTAAATGAATCCCATACAAAATAGTCAGCAACGATAAAGAAGATATGATTACAATATCTGGTTTTTTCAGCCTTTTCCTGTCCATTCTATACAGCTTGTATTCAAAATCGAACCAGCTTAGTATTCTCTTGAAGGAAGCACTTTTACTGTATTTCATAGTTTTGATCCATACGTGAGTCAGATTTCCATATGACTCATAATTATATGTTTCTTTACTATCCGGATACTTCGCCAGATGATTTGAGTCTGAGCTAATCAACACAACATCCATTTCCATATCACTAAAGTACTTCGCTGTTGAAAAAAGCTTTGAACCTACACCATAGTTGGGAGGAGAAGCATATTTTGAAATGCACCACACGCTTGTTCTATCCTTCATGAATTTATTCCTCGTTTTCCTTGTAAAGTTTAGGAATATGGTTAATAACTGAAATAACCTCTTCAAAATCCATATTAAGTGTATCTAGATACCATCGAATATTCTGATAACGTGGCCTGTTTTCATACTCTACCAGTTTAAGTGCTTCTTCCCGAGTTATTTGACCCTCACGTATTTGATTGCTTCTGAAAGTATCATGTTCAGTAAAACCTGCTACAGTATAGTAAATATAGTTATAAAATGCAGCAGTACCGTCCCCGATGCGCCAGGTTGTATTGGTGTCTGGTGCCAATTCCCAATCATATTGTTTTAATGTTTCATTTATTACTTCTTCATCCCAACACCAATAATCAAAAACATGATAGTAATCTTTTTTCTTAACAAAACTACGATAATATTCTCCTGTCAAAGTATCCCAAAGAGAACTGTTAAAATAGCCAGGGCTCTGCAACATTGCTTTAAATCTATGAGTTTGATATCTAAATTGATTATAAAATCCTGGCATATATACTCTTTTTTCTTCAAAATCAGGTTTAATGCCCAAAAATCCTGATTTAAAATGTGTTACTTCAAGAGGATTAATTCCCCATAGGTTTAAATCGATACCCGTTTGTCTCTTTACTGTTTCAATATGCTGGAAAAAATGTTTATCTCCTGCTGTTAATATACTAATCATGCCTAAATGAGGAGACTTGAGCCAAGCCTTAAGGTTTTTTCTTATATTTTCTCTTTTTTTCGAAATATCTGCAGCAACTATAATATTCTCAACACCAAGTTTTGAACACATCCGACTTATATTCCGGCGTCCTAAATCAGTGACCATCCCCCATTCATAGGTATATGTGATAGGGGTCATCTGTAATTCATTTACAATTAGATGTAAACTATAAGAGCTGTCTCTCCCTCCGGAGAAGGGAACAATACAGTCGGGTTCATTATTACGTCTATATGGCTTAACTAACTCGAATAGCTCCTCTTTCGGTTTTGGTTTATTGCGAGGCTTATAATTACGGCAATAATTGCATACTCCTTCAGAATCAAATGATATAAACGGCATTGTCTCTGGTAATATACATTTTGTACAACGTTTTATATTAGGCTTATGATATTGAAGCATTGCCTCTTCAGCAGCTATATTCTTAAATTTAGGAATAAGGTCTTCTTTTCTCCTCTGTTCATAATCAAAGACCTCTATCGTTTCAGTTTCAGGAATATCAATTATCATTCCGTCTTGCCAAATTTGTATGATTTCTTGGCAGGCAATGCACTTTAATGGATAACGTTCCGATGCAAAATAGATATTACCTTTATTTCTGCCAACATAAAGACTGCCATTATTAGAAAATAGTAATACCTTGCCTAAACCAGGAATTGCGAGGGCAGCTGATATAGTACCTTTACATGCTGATAAAATACGTGTTGGTAAATCTGTCAAGTTACCTTGATTCTTAAAATGTTCTATTGCGACGCCAATAATCGTTTCAGAATCAATTTCAAAATTTCGTTTAATACTAAAAGAATCCCATACTTCCTGTTCGTTAACAATTATTCCATTATGAATTACAAAAAATCCATCACGAACTACCGGCTGGTTGTCATGTAGTCCATTAGTAATTAGACGACTATGTCCCATTATTACTTTTGAATCAGACCACTTTTCTTCTCTTATAAGCTTCAAGATATCATAATCAGCCCGAGTTATCTTGTAACCATTTTCGTTGCTGAAAACTAAACCACTTGAATCAGACCCTCTTTGTCGACTATGCTTCGCTAGAATAAGTAGGTTTTTTTTATCAACTTCTTCCTTAGATATTACTCCAAATATTCCACACATAAATATGTCTCCCTTTAATAATATAAATACAATTATTCTTTTATTAACTAATATCTAGGCTCTACCATCAGTCAACTCTCCTCGCCGGAACCCCTACATAAGTTCCGGGTTCAATTATATCTCTTACTACCACAGCACCTGCACCGACTATGCAGCAGCTGCTGATACTCACATTATTGCTTACTGTGCTTCCGATACCTATCCAGGAGCCCTTGCAGACATTCACCGTACCGGCTAAGTGAGCTCCTGGTGATATATGAACATAATCCTGTATAATGTTATCATGATCCAGGGTAGCACCGGTATTTATTATACATCCTCGGCCTATTTTCGTAGCACTGTTAATAACAACTCCTGCCATTAGGACTGTTCCTTTGCCCAATTCAACCTCTGATCCAATTACTGCATTTGGATGAACCAGTACCGGAATACTGGCGCCTTTTTCCTCCAGCTTCTTCTGAATCTTTTCTCGAGCAGCATTATTGCCGACTGCTACAAAAATGTCAGCATCATCTATAAATTTAAAAGCATCCTCTGTTTTTCCGATTACTTTTAACCCTAAAGACACTCTAAGCAGTTCGTTATCATCAAGGAAAGCAATACTCTTCCATATATTCATTTTTATTGCAATGTCAGCTACTACTTTCCCATGACCGCTTGCACCTATTATTAAAAGTCTTTCTTTCATTGCTTTTCACTTTCCTTCTCATTGCCTTCAAAATACTCCATCGTCGCAGCAGTATCCGAATTAATGCCTTCTCTTATAATAACTTTCTTAAAGGTCAAAAGAATTATTTTTAAATCCAGCATAAAGCTGATGTTGTCTACATACTCCACATCCAAGTTAAATTTTTCTTCCCAGCCAATGGCATTACGTCCATTAATCTGAGCCCAGCCGGATAATCCGGGTCTTACCTCATGACGTCTTGACTGATGTTCATTATAAAGTGATAGATATTGAATCAACAATGGCCTTGGGCCAATAATAGACATATCTCCTTTAAGGACATTGATGAGTTCAGGCAGCTCGTCCAAAGATGTGGAACGCAGAAAGTTCCCGAACCTGGTTAATCTATACTCATCCGGTAAGAAATTACCTTTTGTATCTCTTTTGTCTAACATTGTCCTGAATTTATAGATAGTAAATATCTTCCCATTCAAGCCTGGCCGCTGCTGTTTAAATATAACCGGACTACCCAGCATTAACCTTACAAGTATTGCTATCATCAGAAACAGAGGGCTTAAAATAATTATCGCAGCTAAAGATAATATGAGATCCAGCGGCCTCTTAAAATACTTTCTGTATATAAACTTACTGTTTAAACGTTGGTTAGTTGGAAGACTGGTTAGGTTTGGGCTTTTATTATATTCCGTTTGCATCCAAATCACCACAGTCTCTTAATAATCTCAACAGTTCTATACATATCGTAATCTGTCATCTTTGTATCACTAGGCAGACATACACCGTTCTCAAATATCTTCTCTGATACATCTCTGCCAATATAATCATACTTTTCAAAGAAAGGCTGCATATGCATCGGCTTCCATATCGGCCTTGTCTCAATATTTTCTTTCTCAAGCGCTTCCATGATATCAAGGGGCCTAACCTTACTATTCAGCGTAATGCAGCTTAACCAATAATTCGGAGAATTCCACTCATTGATTGGCATAAACTCAACACCATCAAGTCCACCAAGCTCTCTTCTGTAGAATTCAAATATTTCTTTCTTCTTCTGAAGCCTCTTATCCAATACCTTCAGCTGACCTCTTCCTATACCGGCAACGATATTGCTCATACGGTAGTTGAATCCTAATTCGCTGTGCTGATAATGCCTTGCAGGATCTCTTGCCTGCGTTGCCCAGAAACGCACCTTTGCTATGCGTTCCTCATTGTCAGAAACAAGCATCCCGCCGCCGGAGGTGGTTATAATTTTATTGCCGTTAAAAGAGAAAATACCATAATCTCCAAAAGTTCCTGTATACTTGCCTTTATAGGTTGTTCCCAGACTTTCAGCAGCATCCTCAATCAGCGGCACATTATGTGCCTTGCGTAGCTCGATAATTCTATCCATATCAGCTGATAAACCGTAAAGATGGACAACTATAACTGCTTTTACATTCGGATATTTCCTGAAAGCCGCTTCCAATGCTTCGGGATCCATGTTCCAGGTTTTATAATCGCTGTCAATAAAAACAGGTATGGCATCTACATAAATAATCGGATTTGCTGTAGCTGAAAAAGTAAATGTAGGACAGAATACTATATCTCCTGCACCTACTCCGGCAGCCTTAAGTGCCATATGGATAGCTGCCGTTCCTGAGCTAAGAGCTGCAGCTGATTTCACACCTACCCTGGCAGCAAGCTCATTCTCAAACTCGTTCACATTCCTCCCAAGTGGTGCAATCCAATTGGTATCAAAAGCCTCCTGTATATATTGCATTTCGTATCCTTCGTCGCTCATGTGAGGAGAAGACAGGTAGATTCTTTTATTTTCAGTAGTTTGTGTTGTCATTTCACAGACTCCCTTTCCTTATTAGTCGGTAAGATGGTTAAAAGGCTGTCCGACTTCCTACTTTGTAGCTGCAGCTTCATCATTTCCGTTATTATAATTCAAAACTATATTCCCCAGACATTCCTTTATTTTTTGTGTATTATCAAGACTCTCTTCCAATTCCTTTATTTTTCCAATCAATTCATCATAGTCAAGTTCCATCGGTTTCCCTACAAATATACTTTTATGTCTGGTGCTCTCTACACCTTCCTCAGCTAAAAGAAGCTCTTCATATAACTTTTCGCCGGGCCTCAGCCCTGTAAACTCAATCTTTATATCAACATCCGGTTCAAAGCCTGAAAGTTTTATCAGGTCCTTGGCCAGATCCAATATCTTTACTGATTGGCCCATATCCAGTATAAATATTTCTCCGCCTTTTGCCATTGCCCCTGCCTGTATCACAAGTTTTGCAGCTTCTGATATGGTCATAAAGAACCTTGTTATATCAGGATGGGTAACAGTAACAGGCCCTCCGGCCTCTATCTGCCTCTTAAAAAGAGGTATAACGCTTCCGTTGCTGCCAAGTACATTTCCAAAACGTACTGCAACAAATTCCGTTTCGCTCTTTTTGTTCATGGATTGAACTATCATTTCCGCTGCTCGCTTTGTCGCACCCATTACATTGGTGGGATTCACTGCTTTGTCGGTAGAAATCATTACAAACTTCTTTACCTTATATTTGTCAGCACACTGCACTGTATTTAAAGTACCCAGTACATTGTTTTTCACAGCCTCTGCCGGATTAGCCTCCATAAGCGGAACATGCTTATGGGCTGCTGCATGAAACACTACTCCCGGCTTATAGGAATCGAATACTTGCTCAAGCCTCTTCTTATCCCTGACAGAGGCAATAACTACTTCCATGTTAAGCTTATTCTTAAAGGAGTGCTTCAATTCCTGCTGCAGGTCATAGGCATTGTTTTCATATATATCTAAGACAATCAGTTTCTTTGGATGGAAACGGGCTATCTGCCTGCAAAGCTCAGAGCCTATGGAGCCTCCTCCACCTGTAACGAGCACTGTTTCATTCTTTATATAACCGGATACTTCCTTGATATTCAGATTAACTTCATCACGTCCGAGCAGGTCTTCTATGTTAACATCCCTAATGCTCTTTATGCTTACATCTTCATTGATTATCTCATATACTCCCGGAAGCTTCTTAAGCTTGCATTTCGTCTCCTTGCAGATTCTCAATATGTCAGATATTTCGCTTTTTTTAGCCGAGGGGACTGCAATTATTATTTCGTCAATGCCATATTCCTTTGCTAGCTGTATTAGCTTGTCCCTGCCGCCCTTGACAGGTACTCCGTGGATATGAGAGTTATGCTTCCTGATATCATCATCCAATGCCAATACGGGAATTGAATTAAGTTCCTGATGGTCCTTCAGCTCTTTTATGACCATTGAGCCCGCTTCTCCTGCTCCGATAACCATAATCCTGGTCACTCTTCCGGTATCCTTGACAACTATATTTTTTACCCTTCTGCTTATACGATAACTGAGTCTTGTTCCCCCAAGAGCCAAGAATGTAAGTATGCCTGCCATGGCATATACGGATCTGGGCAGTCTTACATTAAAGTACTGCCCGAAAAGAAAAGTCAATATCCCTTCAATTGATACGGCAAAAGCAAGCTGAAGCAATTCATCAATACTTGCATATCTCCAAAGACTCCTGTATAATCCAAACATATAATACACTGCAATCTTTATTGCAGTAAGATATATTATTGTATTTAAAAACATATCCGTATATTGTTTTGGTATGTTGCCATCGAACCTGAATACCAAAGCCACATATACGCATGCATTAATCAGTATTATATCCAGAACCAGCAACATAACCTTTCTGATATTAGCTTTCATTCTTATCCTACCTATCTGATCATATCTAATAAACAATAATTATTTTCCGTTTTTAAAATATTCAATAGTAAGTGCTGAAAGAGAAGCAATTCCTATGCCTACAATTAATGATACAATTACTATAAGCTTTCTGTTAGGCCAACTAGCGCTTTCAGGCTCCGCTGCATAGGATAATATATAAGCATTGGAGTTAGTATTGAGATATGCCTCAAAAAGCTTCAATCGATTATACTCTATCTTAAGTAATTTATAAATCTCAATTGATGGAATCAAATCATTACCATACAACTTGTCTATTAAATCTATATTAATAGGCTGTTCCGACAAAAATTCACTGATACTAATACCCGCCTGCTGCTTATCAATACCTTCCTGCCCTGCTATATTTTCATTATACTTTAATAATGCTGCCTCCACATTTTTTCTTGCCAATTCAATTCGCTCTCCGGTAATAACAAGTTGCTCCTGTATCTTTTCCCTCATATATTGTGCTGACAACTTTTGTAAAACATCAGCAGAAGCATTTACAATATGAGCTACCTCTTTTTTATCAATGTACTTGGCAGATAGTAAAATGGTCTTTCCATTTTTCCCTTTACTTGAAGATATTATTTCCATGAGAGAAGAATTGCTGATATAAATATTCTTGCTTTCAAGTACTTTGCTTACTTGTTCAGTGTACTGAGAATCCTTCATTTGCTTAAGCAATGCATCTATAATAGCATTTGAATAATAATCTTTGTCAAATTTACCTACTCCTGTATTTGCTTTATTTATTTCAACCTCCGCTTCTGCATTATATACTGGAACTGCTATGAAAAAACTATAAATAATTGAAAATATTAGTACACCTACAATTATCCCCATTATAAGGATTTTATGCTTAATCAGTATCTCAATCAGTTCTCTCAAGCTTAAATCTCCCACATTTTTCCTTTCCAAATACTTCATCTCCTTGATTTACAATTATCACTTCGCATCCGCTTTAATCAAGTCTAGTACTCTTTGAACATCCTTTACTTTTGCTATATAATTTTCTGAAAGCTTAAGAGAATCCTTATAACCTGCATTTATATCTTCTAATTCATCTTTTGCCTCTATTACTTTTAGCAAATAAAACTCCGCTTCTTTTGCTTTATCACTCTTGAGGTAATAATTGGCAACCTGATAGTTCACATCTATTTTAATATTATAGGATTGGGTCAGCAAAGGCTCATCATGAAGCTTTTTATCAGCTAATTCCGATGCTTCTTTAAACATGCCCAAAGCAAGATACATATTACATATTGTTGGTGTATATTTATGGTTATATGGCTCGTATTTATTCAACATTGATATTTGTTCCAAAACACCATCATAGTATTTCTTATCCTTTGTGCTCTTTAATTTACTATTCAATATCTGAGCTAAATCCGCCCTGTAAATTCCATTATATCTGTCGAATTTTATAGCTTTTTCATAAAGTTCAATAGTTTTGTCTTCATCCTTATCTCTATTATAAACTATAGCGCCTTGACTCCCTAACTTCATACCATAATATATGGATGAGGATGCAAAGCAGATTATTAAGGACAATACTAATGCCAATGTGCCAACATACTTATGCTCAGATTTTTTCATATGTGGTGTGTTTTTATCGCTGTTAATAATACCTATCAGCATCCAAAGCATATATACCACTGCAGCCAGTGATAGGTTGAAATCTATCATGGAATGTATAAACAGCAGCATAGCCGCAAAATAAACATATGAATATTGTGAGTCAGTCTTAAAACTTTTTATCATGGATATGACAATCAAAGTCAATAGTCCCATCAATGCAGCAAGTCCTATTATACCGACTTCCGTACCATATTGTACATAGAAATTATGGACTTCTGTGGTATCATATGGTATTGATTGATACTGTCTGTAGAGGTTCCTCCAGGCTCCGCCTCCTGCACCTGCTATAGGATAGTCTCTAATAATTTTTAAACCGTCCTTCATAAAGTGTAATCTTAGGGATGCATTGCGCGTTTTAAAATTAATATCAGTAAGTCTATCAGCAATAGGCGAAGGTATATATTTCAGGTTCTTTATTTTTTTAATCGTAGTATTATTGGAATCCCTTATTTCCATGTTCTTATAGACTGTATAACTATTGGATTCATAGTTGTACAATTGTATGTCTATTCTTTCAGTATCCGGAAGTGTGGCAAATTCATAATTCTTTCTTGTAAAACCAGCACCTGTAGGTTCAAAATATTCTAATATATCTGTATGCTCATTTACGCTGTTATAGCTCCTTATTAATATTCCATAACTATATGGACTTTCTATTGAAGCCATAACATCGAACCCAAAACTATATCTTGTGCTTGGCTTCAAATCATCCAAGCTCACAGTTTTGTATATCCAGGAATTTTCCTCTGATTCCAAGTGTTCTATCCTATATTGTGTAGGCTCTTTAACTGAAGAAAGGAAAACAGCTGTTACTATGAAAATTAATGCCATAACTATTATTACAGTATT
>DAOLPD010000065.1:0-14531 GCA_035417425.1 Bacillota bacterium | reverse complement strand
AGAGACAGTATAGTATATCGACGCACACGGATTATGATTTTGACAGGCCTATACTGATATGCCTTTGGAAAAGTTCTGACGGTGTCAAAAGGCCCTCCATGGCCCGAGACACCTAAGCCGGCCTCCATGCCGGCTGCACGAACTTTTTACCAAAGCTAATATCGTGCGAGTCGGGATATAAGGCTAGTGCTCTGCAGGGTGACTGCAAACTTAAGATACGACGCATTATTCTTCTACAGAGCAGTATCCTACCACAGATCTGTGCTCAGATATTTTGTGCCGGAGTCCGGTATCAATATCACAATGTTTTTACCCTTAAAATCTCCATTAAGCAGCTTTAATGCTGCTGCCAGATTCGCCCCGGCTGAGAAGCCGGCAAAAATGCATTCCTCACATGCCAGCCTTCTGGCTGCCTGAATTGCTTCTTCATCTGATACGGTTATGAAACCGTCGACAAGCGACAGCTTATCCTCGGTCATCAGGGGCAGCTCCATATTATAGCCTCCCCCTTGTATCTTATGCTTTCCGCTTCCGATATCCTGAGGATTACTGTAGCGCCTTGCATTTTCAGGTTCAACTCCAAAGCACTTTATATCGGGGAAGTGCTTTTTTAATGCTGTGGTAACACCGATAAAGCTGCCTCCGGTACCCATGAAATCAACGAAAGCATCAATTCTTTCATCTATCTGCTGAATTATCTCATTGGCAACCCCGATTTCCCCCGCACGAGAAGTGCTGGGATTACAGAACTGGTCTACTCTGAAAGCATTCAGCTCTTTTGTAAGCCTTTGTGCTTCGATTTCCACCAATTCCAGGTCCTTTCCGGATACCTGCCCCGGGATTGAATCCGGCATCTGATCCACAAGGACAACTTCAGCACCGAAGGCTTTCATCATTTTAGCCCTTTCAATAGAGTTACCCTTTGAAATTACGGCTATGAATTTATAGCCTTTCAGCTTGCAGACGATAGCCAATCCGGTGCCCATATTTCCGCTGGTCAGCTCAACAACAGGCTGGCCCGGTTTCAGCCTTCCGCTTTTCTCGGCATCCTCAATCACCTGCAATGCAACCCTGTCTTTTTTGCTTAAACCGGGAGCCCGGAACTCCAGTTTTGCAAAAATTCTTCCCTCAATATTTCCTGTTATGTTGTCAAGGGCTACAACCGGCGTATTGCCAATCAGGTCTAATGCATTCCTGAGTACCATATAGGAACACCTCTTTCATTGATTATTTTGTCGTATGCGGTATTATAAAAGCAATATAGTGTATTATGCTGCATATTATAGCATTGGACAATACTATTCACAAGAGGAGGGATTTATGTGCGGTATCATAATTAATAAAGGCTCACTATTCAGGTTAATATAATATTGCAGTAAATATTCGGGGAGCAGAGGCATATGAAAGTTGCAATAATGGGGGCAGGCCTTTCGGGCCTATCATGTGCAAAATATCTGGAGGATCATAATATTGAGCCTGTGATTTTTGAAAAGCGTGAGAGGGTCGGTGAGCGCTTCCCAAACATGGAAGCGGTTATTCAGCTGGTACACAGGCCTTTGAAAGATCCGCTCATCTACATAAATAAGAAGTATAATATAAATTTGGTGCCGGCAGGTATAGTGCATACATTAGAAATACATTCACCCAACCATAAAGCAGTTTTCACAGGTTATAACCTGGGATATACATCGATACGGGGCCATGACGACCGCTCATGGGAACGCCAGCTGGCCAGGCAGGTCAGGGCAAAAATACATTTTAACTCTACAGTTACCTGGCAGGAGCTTGAAAAGGATTTTGACCGTATAATTATTGCTACGGGAGATCCTACCATATCAAGAGAACTCAGGATATGGAAGACAGACACGGAAGCATTTTTGAAAGGCTGTATCGTCAAGGGCAAGTTTGATACGGGTGTATCAAAAATATGGCTTAACACCAGATTGAGCAAAAATTGCATGGTGTATTTCGCACCCTTTGATGAAAATGAAGCCAGCTATTGCACTGTGGCTATACCTTCTTCACCGGAGGAGCTGGACGTCCTTTGGTCAAGGACAGTAGAGGAATTGGGCTTTGAACCTGTACCTCAAACTGAATTCAAGCTTGAAGAATATAAATTAGGAAGGGTATCCACCAGACAAATAGGAAAGATGATGCTTGCCGGTGCAGCGGGAGGGTTTGTTCTGCCCTTTATGGGATTTGGACAGATCCCGTCGATATTAAGCGGTGTACATGCCGCCGAGTCAATAATTAAAGGTAAGGACTATAATAAGCTGACCTCATGGTTTGACAAGCAATATACTAATGATCTGAAACTGAGAAAATATGTAGACAACCTGGACAACGAAGGATTGGACAGGTTGGTTTCATTTTTTAACCTGCCTTTGATGAGCAGCCTGGCAGCTAATACCAGTTTACCCGTTTTAAGCATAGCGGCAAAAGCGGTTTTATCCCGTAATATGATAAAAAGCCGCTTGCCGCGTAAGAATTAATATGCTATACACTTTCAACAGCCTTATCATTCTGAACTGCCTTAAGTGATATTCTTGCATTCCTGCCCAAATACAGTATAATAAACAGACTTATCAAGGCCAGCAGCCCTGCCCCCGAAAGCACTGCTGCGGATCCGAACCGATTGGACAGATATCCTCCTGCAAGCATGGATATGATGGCAGCAGGAGTCAGGACTGCCGTTACTGTACCGTATGCACTGCTGCGGATCTCAAATTGTGTGATTCGATCTCTTACTGAATGCATACCCACCAGTGTCATGTAAAAAACCATATAGCTGGCAAAGATGATGACTAATGTCCAATAATAATTCCTGCAAAGCCCAAGGGCTGCAAAGGATGCATAATGCAAGCCCAGGCCGGCGGCAATGAGGCGCATTGAATCAACCCGCTTTGCAGCATAGGGGCCCAGCAAGCTTCCGGCAATGCTTCCTATACCCATAACAGTGATAAAAACCCCATACTGCTCACTGGTACCTGCAAGATAGGATTTTATATATATAACAAACAGTGAAAGCTGCATACCTAAAAAAAGCCGCCAGAAAAAAGCGATGGATGCCAGCAGTCCGAAAACGCGGTTTTCGAACATGAATCTGAATCCCCTTTTAGCGTTATCAAAAAAGCTTGCCCTGGATTCGGCTGTTTTGCCTGTAACACTGATACAGGCAGAAAATACGGCTACCAGTAAGTATACTATGCATGTGAAGTATATCAACGGTTTTGTATGATATAACGAAACGATGAATCCCCCCAGAAGCGGACCCAGAAGTTTGGCTGCATTAAGAAGGGAAAGAACCATTGCATTACCGGAGGTATATTTCTCCTGGGAAACAATTTCTGCCATTAAGGCACCCCTGACATTGACAATAAAGGTGAGAAAGATGGAAGCAATGAACCAGACGGTATAAATCAACCTTATATCCGCAGTGTACGACATCAATAACAACAGAATGCTTATCATAACGGCAGAAAACATAAGACATTTTCTTTTTCCCAGTTTATCAGCCAGGCCGCCCATCAAGGATGAAAACAGCCTGGGAATAAAGGTCAATGCAGTAAATATCCCGACATTCAGCGCATTTTTGCTCAGATCATAGATGTGCAAAGTCATTATGAAAAATATAAATTCATACCCGAATGCTGAAAACAGCAAGGCCGAAAAAAACATAACAAGATTGATATGCTTATAAGCTTTCATTTTTCTGTTCCAACTCCTCCAGTATCCATCGGGTTACTTCCTTTGTCAGAGGAATGCATACTTCGCACTTCACCTTTTTTCCGTATAGATTGACAGCATCATTCAAGTTTTCCATTTATATCCCTCCATTTCTGTAATATAATTTAAGCATAAGCAAGCAGTCCATAAAAGAACCGGTTTTTGTATAAATTTACTGAACCGGTTTAAAGCAAAGGAGGTATTTGGGATATGTATTTAAACATACAAAAAGAAATTGGGAATTCACTTATAAAGCAAATATACGAGCAGGTCCGGAGCATGATTTTAAAAGGAGAATTGAAGGCGGAGGAAAGGCTTTCTTCAACGAGAGAAATGGCCAGAAATTTAAATGTATCCAGAAATACCGTAATAACAGCCTACGAGATGCTGATAGCCGAGGGATATATTAGAAGTGTGCCGGGGTCAGGGATTTATATATCTCAAGGTGCCGAATTTGTTAAGCCTCCGGAAAGGATAATCGATTATAGTGTAACAGCCTTCTCTTCCAAGGAGCTTTCGGAGGATATCATCGGCTTCCACAGCGGGACTCCTGCCCTTGACATGTTTCCGCGCAATAAATGGAGCAGGATTGCCGGTCAGGTTATTAAAGAGGCGCCGGATTCAGCTTTTGGATATGATTACCCCCAAGGAAGACCGGAACTGAGAAATACCCTCGCAGCTTATCTGAAAAAAACACGGGGCATAAATTGCAGCCCTGAGCAGATCATCGTTACGACAGGTGCGAAGCAGGGGCTGTCGCTGGTGGCTAAACTCCTGCTGCGGCCCGGAAGTGAAGCATTGATAGAGGATCCTTCCAATGAAAATGTAAGAAAAGTATTTTCATTTCACACCGATCGTATTACACCAATAGAAGCAGACAGTGAAGGAATACGGCCTGAACTGTTTCCTCAGGACAGAGCTCCTGCCTTGATCTTTGCCACACCTTCGCATCAATTCCCATTGGGAGGTGTTTTGTCTATTCAAAGAAGGCTTGAACTCATCCGGTATGCCGGAAAGAAAGGCTGTTATATAGTAGAGGATGATTATGACAGTGAATTCCGGTATAAGGGATTGCCGGTAAGTTCCCTTCAGGAGCTTGACAATGAAAGGGTAATTTATATCGGCACATTCAGCAAGACACTGTTCCCATCTGTAAGGCTTGGTTATATAGTCCTTCCGGAGAAGCTTGTCGAGCAATGCAGGGAGCTTAAGCGTCTGGGAGACCACCATACGAATTCCCTGAATCAGCTGACCCTGATGCGCTTTATAGAAAACGGGGAATTGGAAAGGCATATTACCCGTATGAAAAAAGTTTACCGAAAACGCCGTGACAGCTTAATTGAATGCATTAATGAATACTTTCCGGGCAAGGTAAGGATTATGGGTGAAACGGCAGGAATGCATATTGTTGCAGAATTCTCCGATGTGGAGTTCTCCCCCGGATTAATGAAGAGCATTGAAGAAGCGGGATTAAAGATTTTCCCTGTTGAGGAACACGCCGTAATCAAAGGAAAGCATAGGAATCAGATCATTCTCGGATATGCTCATTTGAATAATACAGATATAAGAGAGGGCATATTAAGACTCAGAGAAGTGCTTGATTGACGGAACGAAAAGGGTGCTTATTGCGTCTATTAAGCAAAAGATTATTTGGGAGGCAGCTTATGAAGAAATTATTGTTGTTTGCTTTAATACTGTTGCTGAGTGTTTCGATGATCGGCTGTACGGTCGCAGCGAATCAGTCTCGGCAGAATGAAGAAGATACACAGCAAACTGATGAATCCGACAAGAAAGCAGTTGAAAATATTGTTGAGAGCTTTGGGAAAAAGCTTCAGGAGGTCTCACTTTTGGCTCCAGAGGAAGTATTGGAAAAGAGCATGAAAGAGAGCTATGGCGATTTTGTGACGTCAGAGCTTATTGAAAAGTGGATAACGGACCCAATGAATGCCCCCGGGAGGCTGACCTCAAGCCCTTGGCCTGACCGTATAGAAATATTGGCTGTTGAGAAATCATCGGTAAATGAGTATAAAGTTGACGGCGAAATAATTGAGGTAACCAGTACCGAAAAGGCAGAGGGCGGAATCGCGGCAAAGAAACCTATCACTCTTGCAGTAAAGAAAATTGATAACCGTTGGCTTATTAATGATGTAAAGCTTGGTGAATATAAATAAAAGGAATATAACGATCTACCTTGCACCAATGCAGATAGATTATTACCCAGCCATGATCTTTCGACCATGACCAAGCAGTTCACCACCTGCAATGATGGTTCGTTCGACCATGCAGAGTACCTGCACAGCCACATACAACCTCTCGGCTGTATATGACCATTACGGCACTCTGCATAATCTTAGCTCGACCCTGTATGATAAGTTGGGATCCTACTATAATCAAGGGTAGTCGACTATAACAGAACCTTTCCTTACCATACAGGATCTTCCCTCCGACTGTATACGAGCCTTTCGACCCGTATACAATCTTTGGCCGACCCATACACGCCCCTGCTAAGGAGCATATATGAGTCTTGGCTCAACCGTTATGTTCCTACAATATTAATCTGTCCGGGACAGAAAAAATAATACTAAGATAATAAAGGTTCTTTTGCCATGACTTGATTAAAACTGTATAATATATATTAATATATATAACGAGGCAAAAGGATGTCCTCAAAACACAGGCCTCAACATCAAGGAGGGAAGATTATGGCTGTCAGAGAGATATTGCTGCTGGGGAATGAAAATCTATACAATATATCCAAAGAGATCTCGAAGGAAGAAATCGACAAGGCAAAACATGTTGTCAATGACTTGCATGATACTATGATGGATTTCAGAAAAAAATACGGCTTTGGAAGAGCTATAGCTGCACCTCAGATAAATGAGCTTTTTCGGATAATCTATATGAATTTTGATGATAAAGAAATTGCATTGATTAATCCAAAGCTTGAGCCGGTTGGCGATGAAAAATTTGAAATGTGGGATGACTGCATGAGCTTTCCCGGATTGGAAGTAAGATTATCCAGATATAAGAAGTGCAGGGTTTATTATAAGGATCTGGAGTGGAAGGATTGTGTTTTTGAGCCTGAAGGGGATATATCAGAATTGATTCAGCATGAATACGATCACCTTGATGGCATATTGGCAGTACAGCGAGCTATCGATAATAAATCTTTCAGAATAAACAAGGATAAAGCGGGCTGTTATTAATTTAAGGCTGCCCTATATTATTTCCCTTTGACGCTTCAAATTGAAGAGAAGCACTCCGGAGTTGTAATAAGCTTCAATATCATAGGGCCTTAGCCTTATTTTATTAATTTTTCTGACAGATATCCTGTCATGATATGCCGCTGCAAAGAGATATTCATTTAGTTCAGTATCATAAAGCTTTTTTACACTGTTTATAATTAATATATCAGGATCCAAATAAAGAATCTTGTCCACTTCCTGGGGCAGAAATTTGAATGCCAATAACCTATAATACATTTCTTTACTGTAATGCATAACTACGGGTGCATCCTTGAAATATTCATCTTTAATTGATACAATGTAAAGCTTATGCCCTTCATCATCCAATATGCTTTTTATTTGCTGCAGTTCTTTATCTGTCAGACTTGAATGCATAATGTAAACATTGCTGTGGACATGGCAGCGTTCGGAAGCAACAGCCGGTGGCAACAGCAGCCCGATGATTCTCTTTGCTATGTTTTAAATAAAATTGTATAATAAAAATAAGAACACTATATTTCGGAGCAGGTGCAAGACCGGAAGGACTGTTACCGGTGTTTCAGTGTTTTTGATTGTAGAGGTCATTAGTATGAACAAAATATTAAGAATGTTGTTAAGCAGAGTTGTTTTGGTCGGAACCGCCATATTAATTCAGATTCTTGTCCTTGTTATTATGATATGGAGGTTCAGCAATTATTTTGTGCAGTTCTATGCCATTTGTACTTTTCTCAGCTTATTGGTTGTGCTAGGAATTGTCAATGGCAAGAGTAATCATGCCTATAAGCTTGCCTGGATCATTCCGATCATGATGTTTCCTATTTTCGGCGGGCTTTTTTTCCTGATGTTTGGGGGAAATAAGTCCAGCAAAAGAAATAAAAGAAAAATGAAAGAAATTGCCGACAAAATGCAGGATAATCTTGCACAGGATCAGGCAATTCTTAATCAGCTTGAGCAGGAAGACAGAAGCGCTGCCAATCAGGCAAAGTATATTGTCAACTATTCTGCCTGTCCGATTTATACAAATACAAGCACAGAATACCTTACACCAGGTGAGAGAAAGTTTGAACGCATGCTGGAGGAATTGAGAAAAGCGGAGCGCTATATTTTCCTTGAATATTTTATTATTAATAAAGGTGTTATGTGGGATACTATTCTGGAAATACTGAAAGAAAAAGTGAAGCAGGGGGTAGATGTCCGCGTTATCTACGATGATGTAGGCTGTATATTAACTTTGCCCTATGGCTATGAAAAGGAACTGGAAAGCATGGGAATAAAGTGTTGTGTATTCAATCCCTTCATACCGGTTCTGTCTATCCGCCTCAACAACCGTGACCACCGTAAAATTGCAGTAATTGACGGACGCATAGCCTTTACGGGGGGGATCAATCTTGCAGACGAATACATCAATGCTTATGAAAAGTATGGACACTGGAAGGACGCATCTATTGCCGTTCAAGGGGATGCAGTATGGAGCCTTACTGTTATGTTCCTCTCCATGTGGAGCTTTCTCAGAAAAGAAGATGAAGATTTTGAAAAATTCAGGCCGGTTTCCGGGGATATGGGGCACATTGAATCCAAAGGTTATGTACAGCCTTTTGCCGACAGTCCTCTTGATGATGAAGCCGTAGGTGAAACGGTATACCTTAATCTGATAGGTGAAGCTGAAAGCTATATCTATATAAATACACCATACCTGATACTTGATAATGAGATGAATTCAGCTCTTTGCATGGCAGCAAAAAGAGGCGTGGATGTCCGTATCATAACCCCTCATATTCCGGATAAATGGTATGTTCATTCCGTATCGAGATGTAACTATGAAGCATTATTGGAAAGCGGAGTTGCTATATATGAGTATACACCGGGCTTTGTCCATGCAAAAACCTTTGTAGTGGATGATATGTATGCAGTAGTCGGGACAATAAACCTGGATTACCGCAGCCTGTTTCTTCACTTTGAATGCGGTGTCTGGATGTATAAGACAAAGAGTATTTCTGAAGTGAAGGAGGATTTCCTTAAAACCTTGGAAATCTGCCAAAAGATTACTTTGGGTAATTGCAGAGGCGAAATGCGTTACAAAAAGTTAGGCAGAACAATCCTTAAAATATTCGCACCTTTGATGTAAATGAAATTTTGATAAATAACTGGAGGAATAAAATGAGAATCGCAGTAATTGACGGGCAAGGCGGGGGAATTGGTAAAGCTATTGTTGAGAGATTCAGACAGAAGCTTGAAGATAGTGTTGAAATCGTCGCATTAGGAACCAACTCCCTGGCAACCTCATTAATGTTGAAAGCAGGCGCCGATGAAGGTGCAACAGGAGAGAATGCCATTATTTATAACGCCTGCAAGGTGGATATTATTTTGGGCCCTATAGGGATAATCAGCGCAAATTCGCTGCTGGGTGAGCTGACACCGCTTATGGCAAAGGCTATAGCGGAGAGCCCGGCAAAAAAGATACTTATTCCTATGAGCAGATGTAATGTTACTGTCGCCGGGATAGAAACAAAGCCAATCCCAAATTATATTGACGATGCTTTAGAAATTGTAAAAGCAATGATTAAGGATGCAAAAAATATTCAGTAAATAAGGATATTATTATTTGCATACATCAATCCAGACTCCGCCGGTTACTTCCTGCAACCTGTCGGGGGTTATTTTTACAGCTGAATTTGCAGATCCTGCTGCAGGATATACAACTTCAAATTCCTTCATTGAAACATCCAGGTAAATATCCATGGGATTCTTGAGACCGAAGGGGCATACTCCTCCCACTGCATGACCGGTTGCTTCCAGCACTTCTTCCGGGCTAAGCATTGAGGCTTTTTCGTGAAAGCAGTCCTTAAACTTGCGATTGTCTATTCTTGCGTCACCCCTTGCAACTATAAGAATATTTCTGTCTTTCAATCCAAAGGCCATTGTTTTTGCAATAAGTGCAGGTGCAACACCGTGGGCTTTTGCCGCAAGCTCGACAGTTGCAGTGCTTGCATCCGTCTCCAGTATATGCAGGTCCGTAAGACCATTCTCTTGAAAATATTTTCTTACACTTTCCAGACTCATCACGATACTTCCTTTCTTTTGTATAAATTCTCAAGACTGTAGTGTATAACCATACACATTATATCATAAATTTACGAAAATTTGAGATATCGATTATGAGTTTCGCATTATTCTTCAAATATGAAAAAATAAGTTGCATTTTGAGCATAATAAATGTATTGTTATATAGTTACATTAAAAAGATTGGATGGTAGTAAATGAAAAATCTGAGGTTTGAAGAATTAAATTTATCCGGTGAGATTTTAAAGGCAATAGAAAATAAAGGTTTTGAAGAGGCGACTCCGATTCAAGCCCAATCTATTCCCTACATAATGGAAGGAAGGGACATAATAGGCCAGGCTCAGACAGGAACCGGCAAGACAGCTGCTTTCGGCATACCGATTCTGGAAAAGCTTAACCAAGGCGAAAAGACAGTCCAAGGGATTGTGTTATGCCCAACCAGAGAGCTTGCAATACAGGTCGCTGAAGAAATCAGGGAATTGTCCAAGTTCAAAAGGGGAGTAGAGATACTTCCCATATACGGCGGCCAGCCTATCGACAGGCAGATAAAGGCTTTGAAGAGAAAGCCTCAAATCATTGTAGGGACGCCCGGCAGGGTTATGGATCATATGAACAGAGGGACACTGAAAATTGACAAGGTCAGAATGGTAGTGCTGGACGAGGCAGATGAAATGCTGGATATGGGATTCATAGATGATATAGTTACCATATTAAAGGCTGTTCCGGAGGAGCGGCAGACGATGCTTTTCTCAGCAACTATGCCCAAGCCGATTCTGGAGCTTACTAAAAGGTTTCAGAAGGATCCGGAACACGTAATGGTGGTGCATAAGGAACTGACAGTACCCAAGGTTGAACAGGTATATTTTGAGGTGAAGGAAAAGACAAAACTCGAAGTGCTGTCAAGACTTATTGATATGTATAATCCAAAGCTTTCGCTGGTTTTCTGCAATACAAAAAGAAAGGTAGACGAACTGGTGGCGGAATTACAAGGCAGGGGGTATTTTGCGGACGGTCTCCATGGAGATTTAAAGCAGGCTCAGAGAGACAGGGTGATGTCAAAATTCAGGAACGGAACTGTAGATATACTGGTAGCTACTGATGTTGCTGCAAGAGGTATAGATGTGGATGATATAGAAGCAGTATTCAACTATGATCTCCCCCAGGATGAAGAGGATTATGTACACAGAATAGGACGGACAGCCAGAGCCGGCAGAGGAGGAAGGGCTTTTACCTTTGTTGTGGGCAGAGAGATATTTAAATTAAGAGATATTCAGAGGTATGCAAAGGCAAAGATTACCCTGCAGAAGGCACCTTCTTCAGAAGATGTAGAAGAGGTAAGGACAAATTTATTTTTGGATAAAGTAATAGAAATCATGGATGAAGATGATCTCAGCCAGTATATTAGTATTATAGAAAGGCTGGCACGAGAAGACTATACCAGTATTGAAATTGCCGCAGCACTTCTTAAGATGGCTATCGGGAATAAGGATAAGGAAGTGCAGCATGAGGAAACTGATTTTGATAACACCGGAGCAGAGGATGGAATGGTAAGACTGTTCATCAACATCGGCAGAAATCAGAAAATAAGACCGGGGGATATTGTTGGAGGCATTGCAGGGGAAACAGGTATTCCCGGAAACCTAATAGGAAGCATTGACATATATGACAAATACACCTTTGTTGAAGTGCCGAGAGAATATGCCGGTGATGTAATAAGGATAATGAAGGATAACCAGATAAAAGGCAGAAGAATCAATATAGAGCCTGCCAATGCGAAGCATTAGGCACCGTTGTATAATTAATATTATTAATATTGTATTACAATTTTATTTGCTGGTTGACAGTAATGAAGGGACTGGAGTATACTTACAAGGTAAAAAAATGGAAAAGGAGGTTGCGAATATGAAAATTGGTATAGTTGCAGAAATAAAAAACAATATTATTGTGCCGCAGCCTGCTTTGGGAGTTTTCCAGGATTGATGGATGTATAAATGCGGGCTGCTCTAAGGAGGAGACACCGTGAAATGTTTGGCCATGGGATGTGTTTGTTCCATGGCTTTTATTTTTTATGAGAGGGGAAGTACATATGTCATTGTTAAAGGACTTGATCAGCCCTTATAGGGGTATGCCGAGGGAAATATACATAATATTCATATCACGTATAGTGAATGCCATGGGCTGCTTTGTAATGCCTCTGATGACAATAATAATGACTGACAGGATAGGCTTGTCTAACGAGTCTGCGGGATTTTTCCTGAGTCTGAACAGCATGGTTTATCCCGTGGCTTCAATTCTTGGAGGAAAGCTTGCCGATACCTTTGGGAGGAAGCATCTTATAATAATATTCGGAACCCTTGGGGCTTTGTTGTATATGTCCTGTGGTTTTATTAAGCCATCCATGCAGCTTATATATGTCATCCTGGGGGCAAGTACGTTCATGTATGTGGCGGGACCCGCACATGATTCACTGATAGCCGACCTTACCACGCCGGAAAACAGAACAAAGGCTTATTCATTAAGCTATCTTGGATGGAACATAGGCTTTGCTGTCGGCCCAATATTCGGAGGCTTCCTTTACAGGAGATACCTGCCCCTTGTATTCATAGGAGATGCAGCAACTGCGCTTATAGCAACAGGTCTTATTTATTTTTTCATCAATGAGACCATAGGAAGTACAGAGAATGATATAACGGATGAAAGCAGGAAGCTTGAAAGAAGGGAAAAGGGCTCGATTATTTCAGTGCTGCTCAGAAGGCCTATTCTTGTTTATTTCTCAATTATTGCATTGGGATATGAATTTTCATATTCCCAGTGGAATTTTATGATGCCCCTGCATTCCATAAAGAACTTCGGTGAAATGGGTGCCCAGTATTTTGGATGGATGGCAAGCTTCAACGGATTGGTGGTCATGTTATTTACTCCGATTCTGACCAGGCTGACAAGAAAAACAAGAAGCATCAGAATCATGGTCCACGGCATATTGCTTTATGCCATAGGCTTCGGAATGCTGGGGTTGATATACAAGCTTCAGTATTTCTTTGTCTCCATACTGATTTTCACTTTGGGAGAAGTGCTATTGACAATAAGTGTCATGCCTTTCATAGTGAATCATACACCGGCATCGCACAGGGGCAGGATGAGTGCAGTATTGACTACCATAGCAGGTACGGGCTATACGGTTGGCCCCATGGCTATGGGCAGGATCCTGAATTTTATAAGCATAGAAAAAGCATGGATTTTTATTGGAATATTTACGGCCATGACTGCTGTTTTGATGTTTGGACTTGAAAAGTATGAAGACAGAGAAAATACAAAGCGGGAGAAAGCAGGAAGTGCCATAATTTAATCCATTTGCCCTGAAGGCTGATTGTCTTATTGATTTATACCTTAAAAATGGTTACTATAGTAATATAATATTGCAGAGAGGTGAGAACATGATGGATACAGTACTATTGATTGATTCCTGCACAGACCTTCCGCGCAGTTATGTGGATAAAAATGAGATACCTTTTGTAAGTCTTGTATGCAACTTCAAGGATCAGGAATACAAGGACGACTTTGGCAAGTCTATCAGCTATAGAGATTTTTTCGATGCAGTGAGAAATGGTGAAATGCCTTCAACGGCACAGGTCAACGTTTATGAATATACTGAGATTTTCAAGAAGTATGCAGCAGAAGGCAAATCAGTTGTATATCTGGGTTTTTCCTCTGCTTTGAGCGGAAGCCTCAGCAGCGCATATATCGCAAGGGATACGGTTATGGAAGAATTCAAGGATGCTGATATAACAATCGTTGACAGTAAGAGCGCCTCCCTCGGGGAAGGACTCCTGGCCTACTATGCAAATGAGATGCTAAAGGCAGGAGCTTCAAAAGATGAAGTGGTAAGCTGGCTTGAGACAAATAAGCTCAAGATGAACCATTGGTTTACGGTAGATGATTTGGGGCATCTGAAAAGAGGAGGACGGCTATCCGGAACGGCCGCTTTTCTGGGCACACTCCTTGATATCAAACCTGTTCTTAAGGTTGATGACGAGGGAAGGCTGATACCGATATCAAAGGTTAAGGGAAGAAAGAAATCCATTAAGACGCTTTTTGAAATGCTTCAGGAGAATATAACGGCTCCTGAGGAGCAGGTAATTGCCATCAGCCACGGGGATTGTATCGAGGATGCGGAATATCTTAAGGAAATGATACTAAAGGAATATAATGTAAAGGATGTAATAATAAATCATGTAGGGCCGGTTATAGGAGCCCATACCGGGCCGGGTGTAGTGGCACTTTTCTTTATGGGGGAAAAGAGATAGAAGATATAAAGCTTGCTGAATTCTTAGAGGAGTATCGTAAAACTGCTGAATAAGTAGTCTTCGATACTCTTTTTATATAAGAAGAATGTGACACAACTTAAGTCTGTAGTCATCCTGCAGAGCACTGGCCTTGTATAACAGCGAGCACTTATTGGCTTTGGGCAACAGAATCGAGAGAAGATACGCAGTAAAATCCGTGGGATTTACGTGAGGTAAA
>DAOLPD010000064.1:0-14909 GCA_035417425.1 Bacillota bacterium | reverse complement strand
AGACTGTTTTCTGAACATACGGAATTTGCTGAATTTATGATAAATTGAGACATTAATCGCCGAGTACAGCTAAAAATAAAAACATTTAGAATAATTATACAAAAGATTCTGAGTGACAAAAAATAATCCGAATGATATGCTTGATATAGATAGCAGCATATAGATCGTGTGTCAACACTTGGAATAATGATATCTCTCATATGATTTTTAACGGAGGTGTCCATATGTCCCAAACAACACATGAACCAAAATATATGGAGCGAATAAGACGGCTGAAAGGCAGAGTGCTGGAGACTCGTCCGGAGATGGATCTTGAAAATGCAAGAATACTTACCGAAGGTTTTCGTGAGGCTGAAGGGGAACCCCTTGTTGTCAGGAAGGCCAAGGCCTTTCGTAAGCAGTGCCTTGAAAAGACAGTTACCATATGGGATGATGAACTAATTGTGGGCTGCTCGGGAAGTAAGACCAGGGCGGGTATTTTATGCGCTGACTCTTGTTGGTCAGTACTGAATGATGAGCTGGATACCATCAGCGAGCGCCGTTATGATCCCTTTTATCTGAAACCTGAGGATCGAAAGATATTTGAAGAAGAGATACGTCCTTATTGGAAAGGCCGGTCCAACTATGAAGAATGGCTTGCACAGATTCCTGATGATACGCGTGCTCTGAGGGATAATGGAGTCGTGTATATAGACCGTAAGGCTGTTCGCGGATGGGGAGAGACTACAGCCGGATATGAGTGGCTGATTCGTGAAGGAATCTCGGGAATCATCAAAGTGGTGGAAAAACGGCTGTCAGAGCTTGATATCACTGTCCCCGGTGGCTATGAAAAGCAATACTATTTGAAAGCTCTTTTAATTGCGGCTGATGGTATAATCAAATTAGCGGAGAGATATGCTGATGAAGCTGACCGTTTGGCTGCTGAAGAAAAGGACCCGCAGAGGAAGAAGGAACTTTTGGAAATAGCGCAAGTTTGCCGCCATGTTCCTGCAAATCCTGCCAGGTCATTCAGGGAAGCTGTACAGTCATTTTATTTCTATCATATCTGTATTTTCATGGAGCAGAATGCTGCAAGCTATAATCCGGGACGCATGGATCAATATCTATGGCCTTACTATAAGGCTGATATTGAAGCGGGGCGCATCTCGCCCGTGGAGGCTCAGGAGCTGTTGGACTGCCTTTGGGTGAAGTTCAGTGAGCCGTGTCTTTTTCAGGATGCAGTAACCGCAGAGTTTGCTGCCGGATATCCCATGTTTCAGAACGTATGTGTCGGAGGGGTAGATGGCACCGGGAGAGATGCCGTTAACGACCTTTCCTATATGATGCTCCAGGCTACCATGGATGTACAGCTCTATCAGCCATCTCTGTCGGTTCGCTATAACCTGGCTAGAAACCCCAATGCTTTTTTAAGAAAAGTAGTGGAGTTAATCAGTCTTGGAACAGGCTTTCCGGCTTTCCATAATGATGATGTGGGAATTATGATGCTAATGAACAAGGGCATTCCATTAAAAGAAGCTTACAACTGGAATCCGTGCGGCTGCGTGGAAACCAACCTGGAGGGACGTTTGCGTCAGTATACGGCACTTGCTGATATTAATCTTGGAAGTATGGTTGAATTTGCGCTGTTGGACGGAAAGAACAGGAAAAGCGGCAGGTATATTTCCGAAAGAACAGGTGATCCCACGGATTTTTTAACATACGAAGAGTTTCTCACGGCAGTTAAGAAGCAAATTGCCTATGCAATCAGAGCCGTTGTGAAGGGAAGCCATGTCATTGACGAGATTGGAATGAACCGCCCTTGCCCCGCCCTTTCATTGACCTTCAAGGAGTGCATTGAGAAGGCAAAGGATTACGCCTGGGGCGGAGCGAAGTACAATACCGGGAATGGTATTATTCTAATTGGTGTAGCAGACCTGATTAACAGTATTGCTGCAGTTCGGCATATTATCTACGAAACAAGGCAGGCAACCATGGAGAAGCTGTTAGAGGCACTGGACAATGATTTTGAGGGTTACGAAGAGCTTCACAAGGCATGCCTTGATGCACCAAAGTATGGCAACGATGATCCCATGGCGGATGATATTGCCGGAGATATATTTACTTTTATTGCAGATGAAATTGAAAAATACAGCAGTAAATTTGGACGGATGACTCCCGGCATTTTACCGGTGTCCGGTAATACTCCCTTTGGCCTTGAGGTTGGTGCTCTGCCATCCGGCCGTAAAGCATGGAAACCATTGGCGGATGGCGTTAGTCCCAGCGGAGGCACCGATTTCAACGGCCCCGGTTCAGTTCTGAAGTCGGTAGCCAATATTCCTCACGGCCGTTTTGTTCAAGGAACATTGCTGAATATGAAAGTAGAACCAGCCATGCTGGCTACCGAAAACGGAATAACACAGATGATGGCTTTGCTGAAGAGCATGTGCAGCCTTGGTGTTTATCATGTTCAGTTCAATGTGATAGATCAGGAGAAATTAATTCAGGCCCAGAAAAATCCTGAAGAATATAAAGGACTTCTTGTAAGGGTTGCGGGTTATACTGCTTATTTTGTGGAACTTGGAAAAGATGTCCAGGATGAAATAATAGGGCGCACGGTACATCACAGCATTTCAGTGGGGTGATTTTAATGTATCATAATGCAGCGGTAACAGGTTCTGTTCTTAGAATAGAAAGGGCATCAATTCATGATGGGAAAGGGCTGCGGACTGTGCTCTTTCTAAAGGGATGCCCCCTTAGATGCAGATGGTGTTCGACTCCTGAATCCCAAAGCTTCGGACTCGAAAAAGGCTATGCCCGAGACCGCTGCATGGGATGCGGAATATGTGTGCGTTCGTGCCCCGAGAGGGCACTTTCTATATCAAATGAAACCCAAAAGGTGTTGACTGATTTATCAAAATGCAAAAAATGCTTTATCTGCGCTGCGAAATGCCCCCAGAGGGCAATCAAGCAATACGGAAGCCTTATGACGGTAAAAGAAGCGGTGGGAGAAATATCCAAGGATGAGATTTTCTTTTTTCATTCGGGAGGCGGAGTAACAATAAGCGGCGGTGAGCCTCTGAGCCAGCCCGAATTTGTCTCGGAAGTCCTTCTGGAGTGCAGGGCACTGGGCATTCATACTGCCATTGAAACCAGTTTTCATGTTCCTTATGAGAGCATAGAAAAAACTCTGCCGTGGCTTAATGTTCTTTATGTTGATCTTAAACATATGGATAAGGCCCTTCATAAAGAATGGACCGGGCATGAGAATTCACTGATCCTGGATAATATCAGAAAGGCGGATCAGTCCGAATACCCATTGGAAATAATAGTACGCATTCCCATGATACCGGGGGTAAACGATACCGACTCCAACCTGTCGGCAGTTGCGGAATTTTGTAAATCTATTAAAAAACTTAAGGAAATAGAGTTACTGCCTTACCATCGCCTTGGTACTGAAACTTATAAGCATCTGGGAATGGATTATTTATTAAAAGATCTTGCACCTCCATCACAAGAGCTCATATGCGAACGGGCAAGGTTTCTGACCGAGCTGCATCCGGGAGTTCCGGTAAGAATCGGCAGCGGGTTGGGATGATTGCATCCATTACTTCATAAATTTAAATTTCAACCCAGTCAAGATTTAATTCTCCTAATTTGCTTCTTAATGGAATCCCATCCTCGTTCCATCCCATCATGGAATAATATAATAAAATTGCTCTTGTGAATTCATCCTTATTAATTGAAGTTCCTTTTTGCCTGCCGTTTTTCAGAGGCGCAAACAACCTTTCCGGCAGCATATCATCGCTCTTCTTTAAGCCTGCTTTTATGTTAAAGTACCTTGCCATGTTTATTGACCTTTCTCCTGCCTTCATTATTTCCCATAGGCTAATATCCCAGCCTGTAGCTGCCTGAAGTAATTCAACTACATCATTCACAGACATTGCCCCCCTGGGAGCAGGGCCGAAATCACATATGCCGGCCATATCGAAAAAGCTCCACCAGTCATGCAGGTATATAAAGTTTCTTACCTTTTTTGATGACAGATCATATACATCTACAGGCTCCAATATTCCCAAGGGTTTTACAGAATCCAGTGAAAATCCCTCTTTTGAAAATAATGTATCATGGCCTGCTCTCATATGATCCGCCCCGGATTCTGATACTGCATACCCTATTCCAACTCCCGTCTTTCCTCTAGGATCATGCATCGGCAGCTCCTGTCCCTTGACAGTTAAAAGTATATCCTGCGCACCAATGCCAATTCTCTTTGCTGCAGCTTTCGTTCCTTCTGCCAGTATATCGCCGAAGCCCTCTCTCCTTGCTATTTTTTCTATCATCGGAAGAACAACACTGCTGTTACCAAAGGTTACTTCCATTCCTTCAAAAAACTCTTTATTAAGTATGCCACGGCTGGTACACTCCATTGCAAATGCAATGGAGCACCCGGTGCTTATGGTGTCTAACCCATACCTGTTACATAGTTCATTAGCCTTAGCTATTATTTTCAGGTCATCTATCTCGCACAGTGAACCAAATGCCGCTAATGTCTCGTATTCCGGGCCTCCAAACCTCGAATCTACAGATAGTCCTTCCTCCTGGACCTCAACTGCCCGCTTGCATCTGATGGCACAAGAATAGCATCCTTCCCTTTTCTTAAGAATAGTATCTGCCATTGTTTCGCCGCCGATATTATTCGCACCGCCAAACTCTCCATTGATAAAGTTCCGTGTAGGAAGTAAGCCTGCTGCATTCTGGCCTGCAACGCCCCCTGCGGTCCCATATTCATAGAGTCCCCTGCTTAGCGGATTATCCATATATATCTCAAGAAACTTCTTGCTTATGCTTTTTATCTTGTTTTCATCTGCAAAGGGTATTTTCCCTGAGCCTTTTACTGCTATGGCTTTAAGCTTTTTCGAGCCCATTACAGCCCCCATGCCGTTTCGCCCGTTAGCATGCTTTAATTCATTTATAATGCAGGAATATCTTACAAGGTTTTCTCCGCCAATGCCAATCTGAGCTATTTTTATTGAGCCGCCGCCGTTCTCCCTTCTGATTGCTTCCTGGGCTTCTCCCGTATCCAGCCCCCAAAGATTTTTCGCATCCTTTATCCGGATTTCATCATCATTTATATATAAATATACCGGAGTCGGAGATTTACCTTCGATAATCAACCCGTCATATCCGGCTTTCTTAAGCTCAGGCCCCCAGAAGCCGCCGGCGTCGGATTGACCGAACGCGCCTGTAAGCGGCGACTTTGCTCCTGCCGAAAATCTTGGCATTCCGGCTGCAGGAACTCCGGTCAGTGCACCACATGCAAATATAAGCTTGTTATCCTCTCCCAGAGGGTCTGCGTCTGCAGGTACCTCTTTCAAAAGATAATATGCTATAAAGCCTTTACCTCCAATATATGTTCTATAGAACAGATCATCGGGTTTTTCTATGTTTACCTCCCCTGTAGTAAGATTAATCCTCGCAATTTTTCCAATATATCCATTTGCCATATTCATTATCCTCCTCCCATTACCGGATACAATTCTATAACATCTCCATCCCTTAATACTGCGTCCTCCTGTACCAGCTTTGAGTTTAATATTATTATTTCAGCCTCACCCTTGACAATAGGGATTTTCTCCAATACCTGCCCTACTTTGGTACCTTCATCAATTTTCATTATTATCTTTCCGGCAGGATCTCCGCAATGCCTCTTTAAAACAGAATTAAGTTTTATAGTTATTTCCATAGATACTGCTATTCCCCCTTCAACTTTATACAGAATCATTGATCGTTGCAGTCAAAAGCTTCAATATGTTTCCGAGGCTTTGCCGGACAATATTTATTATTTATATAATACAGCTTTTCTATAAAATTCATCAAATATTAAGAATCTGTTAAACCCCGTTAAACTATTTTATCCTTCCTTATCGCTTCATTACTTCAAAAAACAAATAACTGTCCATCAAATAGACAGTTATTCTCATAAATGGTGCACCTAAAGGGATTCGCCGCCTGCTGCGCTGCGCTTGCATGCTTATGACTTCGCGGGTTCGAATCCCTTGATTTTTTATAAATAAAAAAATACCAAACTTATATAGCTTGGTATTACTATAATCATAAATGGTGCACCTAAAGGGATTCGAACCCCCGACCTGCGGTTTAGGAAACCGTCGCTCTATCCTGCTGAGCTATAGGTGCACAGTCGACTCACATTAAAATATTATATAAAATTTGCTGCTTTGTCAATCGTAAATTTTGGCACTATGCTGTATTTAAGCCTTCTACAGCAATATAGTAGCTTAATATGGGGTCTTTTATGCATATGATGCTTTTTATGCTGATTTCCAAAATATTCTTTTTACATAAAAAGCAATATACTTAATCCCATTACAGCCATCCCCGCTACAAGGCCATAAGTGGAAATATGTGCCTCGCCATACTCTCTTGCAGTGGGAAGAAGCTCATCCAAGGATATGAAAACCATAATACCCGCCACAAGCGCAAACATTATTCCAAAGACCTGATCGCTTAATATCGGCATTAAAAATACATAAGCAAGCAATGCTCCCAATGGCTCTGACAAGCCTGACATAAATGAATAAACAAGTGCTTTTTTTCTGTCTCCTGTAGCACAGTAAATGGGCACAGATACGGTAATACCCTCAGGTATATTGTGTATTGCTATCGCTACTGTAATCGCAATACCTAAGTTAGGTTCCCTAAGCGCTGCAATAAAGGTTGCAATCCCTTCCGGAAAGTTATGTACTCCGATAGCTGCGGCTGTAAGCACACCCATTTTCATGAGATGCATACTGTTGCCCTTTATATTGCAATAGTTCTGTCCCATTTGTTCCACTCTTCTGCTCTCATGCGGATTCTCGAAGGACGGAATAAGCTTATCAATTACAGCTATCAGCAATATTCCTACAAAAAATGAAATAAATGAAACCCAGCTTCCTGTCCTGTCTCCCATGGACGCTCTGAGAATACCATTGGCATGGGGAAGTATATCTACCAAAGATACATATATCATTACACCTGCCGAAAATCCCAGAACTCCGGACAACAGCCTTGTATTTGTCCGCTTTGTAAAAAATGCCATAAGGCTTCCTATTCCGGTAGATAATCCTGCAATTAGGGTAAGTCCAAAGGCCATAAGTACATCATTGTTGTTCATATATTATTCCTCTCCTGCGAAAAAACAATAATAAATATATATCTCCTTTAATTATATTGATAATGGTTCCCATTTGCAATATATAGCTATAATTTTTGTATATTTACTAGAAAGATTTCTTGAATTTCATTTTTAATGAAGCTTTGCTTGCTAACGGATATATATGATAAATAGGTTTTCAGAATGTATCTGCTCAGCATAAAATAATAATATAACAATTAGAAATCTTGTTATAACAGCCCTTGTGAATTTTATGTAAATTTTCTCGACAATTGAAGGAATTTAATAATATTTGACAGAATTTATATTATACATATATCACTCCTAAAGCGGAGCCATATACCAGGAAGCATATATCATCTCTGATATGGAGGTAAGTGCATGATAAAGAACTTTATTCTTGACACAAATGTGCTGGTCCATGATCCTTATTGTATCTCCAATTTCCAGGATAACAATGTGATAATCCCCATCATGGTAGTCGAAGAACTTGATAGTCTTAAAAAAAGGGAGGGTATGTTGGGTTTTCACGCAAGAAGTGCTGCAAGAGAAATAAACAAGCTTCGTGAATATGGCAGTCTAAGCGAAGGAGTTTGTTTACCCGGAGGAGGCACCTTCAGAATCGAATTGGACCATCTGGAGTCCATTGAGCTGCCGGATGGTTTGGACCTTTCAAAAACAGATAATAAGATACTTGCACTGACTAAGAACCTTCAGAAGGAAAATACCGGGCAACCGACCATACTAGTTACAAAAGACGTTTATATGGCAATAAAGGGTGACAGCCTTGGAATTGTTGTACAGGACTATGAAACTGACAAGGTTTCTGTTGAATCCATATATAACGGCTATACTGAGCTGATGCTTCCCTCAAAAGATATTGAGAAGATTTTCAAGGATGGGTTGAAGCTGCCTAAACAGATTGACGAAACCATTTATCCCAACGAGTTCATTCATATAAAAAGCAATGACACCTCGAGCAATGGAGTTCTTACAATTTTCAACGGAGACAGGATAGTCCCGCTGAAGTATGCAAACAATAATGCCTGGGGCCTTGTTCCCATCAACAGGGAACAGAAAATGGCCTTTGAACTGCTTATGGACAACAATATTCATTTTGTTACATTGGCAGGAGGCGCAGGTTCCGGAAAAACAATACTATCAACTGCAGTAGCCCTGCAGAAGGTTATTGAAGAAGAAGTTTACCGAAAGATAGTATTTATAAAGCCTGTGGTGCCGGCGGGCAATGATATAGGATTCCTGCCGGGCACTGAAGCAGAAAAGCTGAAGCCCTGGATGGGCTCCTTCTACGATGCCGTAGACAACCTTTTCGGAAACAGGTACAGGCGCAAGGAGAAACCAAGCAAGTCAGATGCCATGGCCAAGCCTACTTTTACCGTGGATTCATTCATTGAGGATTACAGACAGCACGGAATTATTGAGACCAAGACTTTTACCTATATGAGGGGAAGGACGTTGTCCGATGCACTTGTGGTAGTAGATGAAGCACAGGAGATCACTCCTCATCTTGCCAAAATGATGCTGACCCGCGCAGGCTTCGGAGCCAAATTCGTTTTCCTGGGCGATCCTACGGACAGCCAGATAGACAATGTACTGGTGGATGCACGTTCAAACGGGCTTGTGTACACTATAGAGAAAATGAAGCCTTTCCAGATCACCGGACATGTAACCCTTAACAAGGTGGAGAGAAGCCCTCTGGCACAGATAGCAGAAAAATACATGTAGTGGCGATGGACTTCGGACTCTTGATTAGCACTCAAGAGTCCTTTATTATAGTATTAATAATACTTTTGTGAGGGATTACCATGAACTACAAAAGACTGCTGGAGCTTATACTTCTTAATCTTGACGAAGGAATAATCGTTACTGACGCAAAGGCCAACATTACCTTCTATAAGGAGCCTGTTACCAACATAGGAGGTATTGACTCCCATACGGCTGTCGGGAAGAACATACTTGACGTCTTCCCTGACCTTACCCCGGAGACAAGCACCTTTTACAATGTACTAAAAACAAAAAAGCCCATAATTGAACACATCCAGCATTATACGAACTACCAGGGAAAAAAGGTTTCTACTGTTACCTCCACCATTCCCATAATAGAAAACGGGGAATTATCAGGCTGCTTTGAAATATTCAAGGATCTGACCCAGGTTATGGAGCTGTCAGAAAAAATAATGCATCTCCAGGAGAAGCTATATAAAAGCAGCAAGAGGAAAAATCAATTCAATGAAAACGGAGCAAAATACACCTTTGAAAATATAATTGGAATAAGTTCCTCCATTCAGCAGCTTAAATCAAAAGCCCGGCGGATAGCCGGAAGCAACTCCCCGGTGCTGGTATACGGGGAAACGGGTACAGGCAAGGAACTTCTGGTTCAGGCAATCCATAATTCGGACCCGAAAAGGAAAAATAAACCCTTTATCGCACAAAACTGTGCCGCGCTTCCTTTCACTCTCCTTGAATCAATACTTTTCGGTACAGCTGAAGGCAGCTTCACCGGGGCAAAGGATAACCCCGGGCTTTTTGAGCTTGCTCACGGCGGCACACTTTACCTGGATGAGGTAAATTCCCTTAATACAGAGCTGCAAGCCAAGCTTCTAAGAGTCATACAGGACGGCGTTGTAAGAAGGGTGGGGGCAGCAAAAACAAAAGATGTGGATGTCAGAATTATTGCATCGACAAACGAGCACCCCGAGGAGCTGGTAAAAAAGAAGCTTTTAAGAGAGGATCTCTATTACAGGCTGAATGTAATATATCTGGAATTACCCCCTCTGAGGGAAAGGAAGGAAGACATTGATGCACTGGTAAAGCATTTTATAGATCGTAACAATGAAAGCTTGGGAAAAAAAGTTACAGGCGCTTCAGAAGAAGTCATAAAGGTATTTGAAGAATACCCATGGCCGGGAAATGTCAGGGAGCTGGAGCACCTTGTGGAAAGCACCATGAACCTTACCGATAAAAAAATCATTTCCCTTGAAGATGTGCAGCACTATTTCGATAACAGGCTTAAGATAGCGGCCATAAACTCAGAAAAGCCTGAAAAGGAAATGCCTGAGAAAAATCTTAATGCAGCCGTGGCCAAATATGAAAAGGAACTTATAATTAAGGCGCTTAAAGCTTCCGACGGAAATGTCTCAATGGCTGCAAGGAATCTTGGCCTGCCAAAGCAGACAATGCATAACAAGATAAAAAAGCATAAAATAAAACTGATGACAGAAATACGATAGTACCATTTATGGTACCATGTCCCAAATATGATACCTATTCGTACCAACTTTGGTACGTTATTTTCTTTTATTCTCGGGAAGCCAATAACTGCAAGCTCTTCTAATATATATGGTATGGCATATAACTTGCATAGCTTGTATAGTATACAATCGGGGGTGATATTATTACATCAGGAATGATATTCAATATTCAACGGTATTCAATACATGACGGGCCGGGAATCCGGACAACCGTGTTTTTTAAGGGCTGCCCCCTTTCCTGCATTTGGTGCCACAATCCCGAAAGCCAATCCTTCGGGCCTGAGCTGATGGTCTATGCCAGAAGATGCATAGGCTGCGGAAAATGTACAGAGGCTTGCGCTCATAACGCCATATCAGACAGGAGTAAGTGCATTTCCTGCGGAAGCTGCGCAGAAGTGTGCCATGCAAAGGCAAGAGAACTTGCGGGTAAAAAGATGTCTGTCCGGGAGGTTATTGCACAAATCGAGAAGGACAGTATTTTTTACGATGAATCAGGCGGCGGCGTCACCTTTTCCGGCGGTGAGCCCCTGTCACAGCCGGAATTTCTGCTGGAGCTTATGAAGCAGTGCAAAAAAAGGGAGTTCCATACGGCAGTGGACACAAGCGGATATGGAGCTGCAGAGACAATAGAGGCAATAAGCAGATATACAGATCTTTTCCTCTATGATCTAAAGCTCCTGGATGATGACAAGCATATAAAATATACCGGCGTATCCAACAAGCTGATACTGGAAAACCTTAAGCTGATTTCAAGGCAGGGAAAGAAAATCTTTATCAGGATACCGCTTATACCCGGAATCAATGATGATGAAGAAAATATCAGGGCAGCTGCAGAGGTGATACGGAGTACTGCAGGTATAGAGCAGGTTAATGTTCTGCCCTATCATAATATTGCAGCGGATAAATATGCCAGATTGGGAAAGCACGGCAGCCTTAAGGACATTACTGTGCCTTCCGATGAATATATGGAACATATAGCGGAAAAGTTTTTTGATTATGGAATAAAAGTAAAGATAGGAGGTTGAAGCAATGAACGACAGAGTCAGGACGCTGAGACAAGAAAGCCTTGATGCCGTCCCGTCCATATCCCTGGAAAGAGCGCAAATTGTAACCAATGCCTACAAGAAGTATTATGGGAAGGTGTCCATACCCGTTTTAAGGGCACTGGTCTTTAAGGAATTGATGGAAAACAAAACTATCTGCATCAACGAAGGAGAGCTTATAGTAGGAGAGAGGGGCCCTGAACCGAAAGCTACTCCCACTTACCCGGAGCTTTGCTGCCATACTGTTGCGGACTTTGATGTAATCGACAAAAGGCAGAAGGTATTTTTCAGGGTCAGCGAGGAAGCAAAGGATATACAACGGAATGAAATTATACCCTATTGGAAAGATAAATCCATGCGTGACCTGATGTTTGACCAAATGACGCAGGAATGGCACGACTGCTATGAAAGCGGGATCTTCACAGAATTTATGGAACAGAGAGCCCCCGGACACACGGTTTGCGGTGATAAAATATATAGGAAAGGCTTCATCGGCTTTAAGGAGGATATAGAAAACCAGATTGCAGCCCTTGATTTTGTTAATGATATGGATGCCTATAACAAGCAGGAGGAGCTCCGGGCGATGAGCATCTGTGCCGATGCAATAATAAGCTTCGGACTGCGTCATGCTGAGAAAGCCCTGGAACTGGCCATGAAGGAGAATAATCCTAAAAGAAGGGAAGAGCTTAAGCAGATCGCGGATGTCTGTAATAATGTGCCCGCAAATGCCCCCGGAAGCTTCCATGAAGCTCTGCAGATGTACTGGTTTGTACACCTGGGCGTAATCACCGAGCTTAACACCTGGGATGCATACTGCCCCGGAAGGTTGGACCAGCACCTTTACCCCTTCTACAAAAAGGGTATTGAGGATGGCACCCTTACACCTGAAAAGGCGGAGGAATTGCTGCAGTGCTTCTGGGTCAAGTTCAACAATCAGCCTGCCCCGCCAAAGGTAGGCATAACCCTTCAGGAAAGCG
This sequence comes from Bacillota bacterium, assembly GCA_035417425.1. Taxonomy (GTDB): domain Bacteria; phylum Bacillota; class Clostridia; order Lutisporales; family Lutisporaceae; genus BRH-c25. The sequence continues at coordinate 2,467 of DAOLPD010000064.1, read as the reverse complement.
GTACTTATACGGACTTTGCCAACATAAACAGCGGAGGCCTCAAGGCCGACGGCTCTGACGGGGTAAATGACGTAACATACATGGTGCTGGACGTAATTGACGAAATGAGGCTTCTGCAGCCCAGCTCAAACATACAGCTGAGCAAGAAGAATCCTGACCGTTTCCTAAAAAGGGCCTGCAGGATAATAAGAAAAGGCTGGGGACAGCCGTCGGTATTCAATGCCGATTCGGTGGTGGAGGAGCTTGTGCGCCAGGGAAAGAGTGTTGAGGATGCCAGAAACGGCGGAACCAGCGGGTGTGTTGAAGCAGGCGCCTTCGGAAAGGAAGCTTATATACTGACAGGTTACTTCAACCTGGTAAAGGTACTTGAAATCACTTTAAATAATGGAATCGACCCCAGAACAGGGAAAAAAATCGGGTTGGAAACCGGGGATCCCAGAGAATTTGAAAGCTATGACGAGCTTATGGATGCTTACAAAAAGCAGCTTCATCATTTTATAGAGATAAAAATCAGAGGGAATAATGTAATAGAAAAGCTTTATGCCGACCTTATGCCCGCTCCCTTCCTTTCCATTCTTACCGATGACTGCATAAAAAACGGAAAGGACTATAACGCAGGGGGTGCAAGATATAACACAAACTACATCCAGGGAGTAGGAATCGGCACTTTGACAGACAGCTTTTCAGCCATAAAAAAGCATGTGTTTGATGATAAGTCCTTTACAATGAGTGAACTTCTTGATGCGCTTAAGGCTAATTATGAAGGCAGGGAGGCCATGCGCCAGCTTTTAATGAACAACACTCCCAAGTATGGCAATGATGATGATTATGCCGATGAAATAATGAAGGAACTCTTTGATGCCTATTACAGCGAGGTAAACGGAAGAAGAACAGTAAAAGGAGGAAACTACAGGATAAATATGCTGCCGACCACCTGCCATGTATATTTCGGCTCTGTCACAGGTGCGACACCTGATGGAAGAAGGTCGGGTCAGCCGCAGTCGGAGGGTATTTCTCCCGTACAAGGTGCCGATATGTATGGGCCGACAGCAGTAATAAAGTCGGCGGGAAAAATGGACCATATCAGAACCGGCGGTACTCTCCTGAACTTAAAATTCACTCCTGATCTGCTGAAGGACGATGAGGGCATCGATAAGCTTTCACAGCTTGTAAGGAGCTACTTCAAGCTGGACGGCCATCATATACAGTTCAATGTAGTAAGTGCCGACACCTTAAGGAGGGCTCAGAAGAATCCGGAACAATACAAAGACCTTATAGTAAGAGTTGCCGGTTACAGTGATTATTTCTGTGATTTGACAGAAGCCCTGCAGGAGGAGATAATTACAAGAACAGAGCATAAAAGCTTATAGATGAAAGGGGTAACGAAAAATTGACAGTCAATGAAAAGATCTCCCGGCTCAGAGAACTTATGAAGGGGAAAAATATCGATGCCTTCATAATTCCGAGCTTCGATGCACATCAGAGCGAGTATGTACCTGAGCATTGGATGGCCAGACAATGGATATCCGGCTTTACCGGCTCTGCGGGCACAGTAGTCGTTACGATGAAGGAAGCAGGCCTATGGACAGACGGAAGGTATTTTATTCAAGCCGAGAATCAGCTTAAGGGATCTGAAATTAAGCTTTTCAAAATGGGCCAGCCCGATGTGCCAGACTATGTCCAATGGATAAAGGAAGTGCTTCCTATTGGGGGAACAGTAGGCTTTGACGGTAAGTCTATGCCTGTATCCCTCTATATGGATATGATAAAAGCATACAAGCCCAGGAAGCTTGCCATTGAAGCAGGCTGCGACCTTGTAGGGGAACTATGGACAGACAGGCCTGCAATGCCCAAGGCTCCGATTTTCATACATGATACGGTATATGCCGGGAAATCAAGAACAGAAAAGCTGACTGACCTCCGTACAGAAATGGAGAAGCTTAATTCTGAATATTACCTGATATCTGCTTTGGAGGATATTGCATGGTTATTAAACATCAGAGGCGGAGATGTGGCTAACACACCGGTGGTTTCAGCTTATGTGCTGGTTTCCCGAACCGAATGCCGGCTTTTTATTGATGAAAGCAAGGTAAACGGTAATATAAGAAATGAGCTTGAAGCAGATGGTATTGAAGTGCATGACTATGAGTCAATACAAAAGGCTGTTGCTTCTCTTAATTCCGGAGCTTCCATAATATTAGACCCGGAAAAGACAAACGTATGGCTGTACAAATCAATACCCGAGGCTGTTGAAATATTGGAAATGCCGAACATCACAACGAGTATGAAGGCCATAAAGAACAGCACTGAAATCCAAAACCTCAGAAACGCTCATATAAAAGATGGAGTTGCGCTTGTTAAATTCCTCATATGGCTTGACAGCAACCTGGGAAAAGAAGATATCACGGAAATCACCGTTGAAGAGAAGCTGAATGAATTCAGGCTTCAGCAGGAGCTATCCATGGGT
>DAOLPD010000063.1:0-14924 GCA_035417425.1 Bacillota bacterium | reverse complement strand
CAGGTCTCGCGACTGGAAAAGACAGCCCTTGGACATATGAGAAAACACATTTGAGTTTTGTCAGTATTTTTCATATCTAATTTCATAAAAGTCTCAGTTGATACTTCGGTTCAATTGAGGTTTTTGTTCTATTTTTTGCTTCTGTTTATATACTTATATACTAACATAAGCAAACAAGTACGATGGGAGGGGTGTGTATGGTCAAGATATCGGAGCTGAAACAGAAGGATGTAATAAGTATCAATGACGGCAGAAGGCTCGGGGTTGTATACGACGTGGAAATTGACATGGAAAAGGGGAAGATAGATGCACTGGTAGTTCCCGGCACAGGAAAAATTCTGGGATTGTTCAGCAAAGAGAGCGATATAGTAATCAGTTGGGAGAATATAAAAAAAATCGGCGCTGATGTGATTCTTATCGATGGTTAGGAGACATGGAGAGTCTCCATTTTTTTCATTTTTATGACAAGAAGAGATATGAAAAGGATTATGGAGATAACATATATTACTTTATAAATTTGGAAAAATGAGAAGGATGATTTTACTATATCATGTATAATATAATAATATGCAGTACAATATATTGGTGCAAAAATAGGAACTACGACTCATACAAATAGTATTACAAGCTCTGTTATTGCGACAGGATTTTCCATATACTAGTGATTATTAATAGAATTATAATCATAAAATTGATTCGGTGCCTCACGAATCACCGGAAGGGAGGAAGCCATGTGAAGTGCCCTTATTGCGGCTACAGTGAAAGCAAGGTAGTGGATTCAAGGCCTACTGTTGAGGAAGCGGCAATAAGAAGAAGGCGTGAATGCGAAAAATGCTCCAAGAGATTTACAACCTATGAAAAAATAGAAGAAATGCCTTTGATTATTGTAAAGAAAGATGGAAGCAGAGAAGCATACCAGAGAAGCAAGATGCTGAATGGGATTTTAAGAGCCTGCGAGAAGAGGCCTATTTCAATTTCCACTATAGAACAGATGGCAGATGAAATCGAAAAAGAGCTTTACAATTCAATGGAAAAAGAGATAGACAGCAAGAAAATCGGAGAAATGGTTATGAGCAAACTCAAGCAGATAGATGATGTTGCTTATGTTCGGTTTGCATCGGTATACAGACAATTCAAGGATATAAATATTTTTTTGGAGGAACTGAACAAATTAATAGACGAGAGATAGGGGGTAGATGAATGTTCACAAAGATACGCAAAAGAGATGGTAGGGTAGTAGACTTTACCAGGGAGAAGATTACAGGTGCAATATTCAAGGCAGCGCGGCAAGTAGGGGGAGAAGACTACGAGACCGCAGAGAATCTTACAGAAAGAGTAATATCCTATCTTTATAAGCACATTAAGGATGAGATTCCTGATGTAGAAACAGTACAGGACGCTGTGGAAAAGGTTCTGATTGAGACAGGGCATGCCAAGACTGCCAAAGCGTACATATTATACAGATCCAAGAGAACCAGGATCAGAGAGACTAAAAGCGAGTTGATGGACGTAGTTAAGGATATACTGATAGAAACCAGCAGGGACAATGCCAATGTCGGGAACTCGCCGTCCGCCAAGATGCTGCAGATTGCCTCGGCAGCCAGCAAGCATTATTATCTTAACAATGTCATACCTGAAGAAATGAGCAAAGCACATATTTCAGGTGATATTCACATACATGATCTGGATTACTATGGCAAGACTCTAAACTGCCTTCAGATAGATCTGACAAAGCTTTTGACAGAGGGTTTCAATACCGGATATGGATTTATCAGGCCTCCGAAAAGAATAGGTTCTGCGGCTGCGCAGGCTGCAATAATACTTCAAAGCAATCAGAATGACATGTTCGGAGGACAGAGCTTTCCCCATTTTGACAAAAGTATGGGAGAGGTAATAAGGAACCAATGCCCTAATACTGATGATGATGAGATATTTCAGGCTATGGAGGGCTTGATATACAACCTGAATACGATGCACAGCAGGGCAGGGGCCCAGGTGCCCTTCAGCAGCGTAAATCTTGGCACGGATACCACTCCTGAAGGAAGGAAGGTAACCATTGCAATACTAAATGCCTTTGAAAAAGGCCTTGGAAAAGGTGAAAGCCCCATATTCCCCAATCTGGTATTCAGATTGAAGGAAGGGATAAATATGAATCCCGGAGATCCCAATTATGATCTGTTCCAGTTTGCCATGAGGGTTGCATCCAAAAGGATGAATCCTACCTTCAGCTTTATGGATGCCAGCTTTAACATGCGTTTCGGAGATGAGGTCAGTTACATGGGCTGCCGTTCAAGAGTTATTGCTAACAGGCACGGGGCTGAAAAATCAGCAAGAAGAGGAAACATAGCACCGGTTACAATAAACCTGCCCAAGCTGGCTATGAGAACAAGAGACGTTGATACCTTCTTTGCTGAATTGAATAACATTCTGGATTTGTGCAGCAGGCAGCTTATTCACAGATTCAATGTAATTGCGGCTCTCAAGGTAAAGGATTTGCCTTTCCTGATGGGACAAAAGCTTTATATGGGCTCCGAGAACCTGAAGGAGCAGGATGAAATCAGAGAAGCAATAAAGAACGGTACTCTGGCAATAGGTTTTATAGGACTTGCCGAAGCGCTTACAGTGCTGACAGGCTATCACCACGGGGAGGACGAAGAGTCATGGAAGCTGGGTTACCAGATAATTGAAGGTATTAAGAAAGCTGCGGACAACTATTCGGAGCAGTACAATCTGAATTTTGTAGCTTATGCTACCCCTGCGGAAGGAACCAGCGGAAGGTTCATTGAGAAGGACAGGAAAGAATTCGGAGTGATAAAGGGAGTTACCGACAAGGCATATTATACTAATTCCTTCCACATCCCGGTCAGTTACCAGATAAGCGCATTTGAAAAGATAGAAAAAGAAGCCCCCTTCCATAAGCTGTGTGCGGCAGGGCACATTTCATACGTAGAGATGCCTTCTTCACCGAAGGACAATCTGCAGGCCTTTGAAAAGATTGTAAAGCACATGGCAAAGTGTGATATTGGCTATGCGGGGATCAACTTTCCAATAGATGAGTGCAGAAGTTGCGGCGTATCAGGAATAATAGACAGCAGTTGTATGAGTTGCGGAAGTGAAGATATCAGAAGGATCAGGAGGATCACAGGCTATTTGTCCACTATTGACAGGTTCAATGATGCCAAACAGGCAGAATTGGCGGATAGGGTGAAGCATTCATATTAGGGGGTTTCATTATGGAATTGAGAGTGGCCGGTATTGTCAGGGAAAGTGTGGTGGATGGCCCCGGATTCAGATATGTGATATTCTCCCAAGGCTGTAAGCATTGCTGCAAAGGCTGTCACAACCCCGACACCCACGCAATGGACGGAGGCTATGTGGTAGACACGGACTCCATCATTGAAGATATCAGGCAAAGCAGATACATAGACGGAGTTACCTTCTCAGGAGGAGAGCCTTTTCTACAGGCGGAGGCTTTCATTGATATTGCAGAAAAGCTTGGGAAAGACAATATGAATATTATATGCTATACGGGCTTTACATACGAAGAACTTATAGAAAGCAGGGATGAGAGCAGGCTCAGGCTTCTGGGGCTCATTGATACTCTTATTGACGGACCTTATGTGGAAGAGCTGAAAGATTTGGGGCTTCCTTACAGGGGCTCAAAAAATCAGAGAATCATTAATGTGAAAAGCAGTTTGAGGCAGCAGGAAATAATGCTTGTTAATATATAAGTAACATAAATATCCCCTCAGGAATACTATGGTAATGATACTGTATTGCAGGGCCATAGCAATGAAAAGAGGGGATATTGTGTTATCAGACAAGGAATATATCAGACATTCACTGGAAACGAACCTGTTTTTTTTAAGAATAGTAAAGGAACATGAGATTTTTGCAGCTGCTTCACTGCCTCCAAGGGATCGTGGGGTTGTGAGCCAATTAATCTTTATGAAGAACAGCACCGAGCAACTGCTGTCCGAGGCCGTTGACATGGCGGACAGGGCTGTAAGCCATGAAGTGCTCGCCTCGGATGAGCTGGTTACTGATTATACTCTGGCTGCGGAAAGGGTAACTCAGTTCTTGACAGGCATTCCGATAAATACTGATCTTACAAGAAGAGAGCTTGAGCTGAGAGGTTCAAGTAAGGGCAGAAGCATTGAAGGGTTTCAAAAAGAGATATCAGTACTTAACAGAAAAGCAATGGCAATGACCAAAGCTGCCGTTGCCTTTAAAACAAAGCTCCTGAAAAATATATCGGAGTGCAGGGCATTCAGTTACACCTATCCTACAATGCTGGAGCATGTAATAGAAGAGGCAGAGTATTATATTACGCTGCTTGATAAGCTGGAGAAGCGGGATGCTGCTGACAGCATAAAGGAAATAATACAACGGGAGATTAACTGGAATCATATTATGGGAGAGCACAGCAAGTTCATCAGGGGATACCTTGATCCTGAAGAGGAGAAGCTGTTCGATGCTGCCAATTCATTTGCCAAGGAATTTGACCGGCTGCTGGAAAAGACAGAAAAAGCTGCTGATAATCCGGAGCTTCTTCCGGAGGTTACGGGAGAGAGCATTAAGGATGTTACAGGACTCAGGGACTTCAAGGAACAGGGCACCGAGGGAATATTGAAGTGCAAAATCAAGTCAGTGATACCTCCGCTGCTGGCAGATCATGTGCTGAGAGAAGCAAATCACTACCTTAGACTGCTGAAGGCCTTTAAGGGGAAGCTTTAGGAGCATTTTTCAGTTAAAGTATTTCATTCAGGGACACAGGACAGGAGAGACCTTCCGTGTCCCTTCATTTAATATGCTTAGAAAGCCTTAGGGAAAGCATTGATGCAATTATTACTTTCAAAATATCTCCGGGAATGAAGGGCAGTGCGCCGAATATGACCGCTTGAGAAATTCCTATGCCTGTAACATAATTCAGCCAAAATACTCCAAAAGTATATACCACAACAATCCCACCCAATACATTTACCGCCGCAAGCCGTACAAAACCCGGCTTCTTTCCCTTCAGGACCGATATCAGGGCGGCTCCGGCAATAAAGCCTATCAGGTAGCCTCCGGTCTTGCCCAAAATAGCGCCCATGCCTGCACTGCCCCCTGAGAATACGGGGAGGCCTGCCGCACCCATGAGAATGAAAGCCAGGAGACTTAAAACAGATTGCCTGACGGGAAGCAGGCTTCCTGCAAGCATTACCGCCAGGGTTTGTGCAGTTACGGGAACTGCGGAAAAAGGGAGAGGTATGATAATATATCCTGAAACAGAAATCAGTGCGGCAAATAACGATATGTAACTCAAGTCTTTTACTGTCATTTTTCTTCGCATATGTGCCCTCCAAGAAATCATACGGATATGTTATATTTATCATTATAAACATTGATAAAGCTTATTGTCAACCATAAAAATAATAAGGTTGACAATAAGCCCGAAAAAGAGGCCTGTGATAATTCACAGGCCTCCGGTTGTTTCTTACAGCCAGCCTCTAACCTTCATAGCAGCTGCAACCTTCTTAATCGAGAACATATAAGCTGCTTCTCTCATTGAAACATTGTATTCTTCTTTTATTGCATAGATTGAATTGAATGCTTCAACCATTGCTCTTTCTTCTTTTTCTTCAACTTCTTTTTCTGTCCAGTAGTAGCCATACAGGTTCTGTACCCATTCAAAGTATGATACGGTAACTCCGCCTGCATTAGTCAATATGTCAGGTGTCAGAAGAAGTCCCTTCTTATTGATAACTTCATCACCGTCAGGAGTTGTTGGGCCGTTTGCTGCTTCGCAGACAAACTTCGCTTTGATTGTTTCTGCAACTTCTGCTGTAATCTGATTTTCCAGAGCGGCAGGAACAAGAATGTCAACCGGTAATGCAAAGAACTCTTCTTTTGTTATTTCTTTTGATCCCGGGAAACCGACGATCTTCTTGTTTTGCTTCAGGTAAGCTACCAATGCGTTGATATCGAGGCCGTTCGGATCATATATTGATCCATTCCATTCTGAAACAGCTACGATTTTTCCGCCAAGCTTCTGCATGTTCAATGCAGTGTGGCTTCCAACATTGCCTAAGCCCTGAACGGCAATTGATGCGCCTTTGAAGTCAATGCCTAATTTTTTAGCTGCTTCTCTTGCTACCACAGCTACACCAAAGCCTGTAGCAGCAGTTCTGCCTAACGATCCGCCGAATTCAACGGGTTTGCCGGTAATAACTCCTAAATCGCTGCGGCCGACCAGCTTATTATACTCGTCAACCATCCATGCCATAATCTGTCCGTTGGTATTTACGTCCGGTGCAGGAACGTCAACCTGGGGACCTATTAATTTATATATCGCCTGAATATATCCTCTGCTTAATCTTTCAAGTTCGCCCTGTGACAGTGTTGAAGGATCAACTATGACTCCGCCTTTTCCTCCGCCGTACGGAATACCGGTAACGCTGCATTTGAAAGTCATCCAGATTGACAAAGCGCATACTTCATCTCTGGTCACGTTCTGATGGAATCTGATTCCACCCTTAGTAGGACCTACAGCGTCATTATGCTGAGCCCTGTATCCAGTAAATACTTTGATTGAGCCATCATCCATTCTAACAGGGATAGCTACTTCAAGTACCTTCATTGGTTGTTTTAGGATTTCGTAAACTTTTGGATCCAACCCTAACTTATCACAAGCTGTCTTTATCTGTTTCTGAGCATTCAAGAAAGGGTTCATGTTGTCCTGATGTGCCATTTTTAAAAAACCTCCCAATTGTTATTATTAATATAATAAGCAAATTATGAAAAACATAACTGCTGATTATCAAACCGGTAATTAGCTAACCATAGCTGCTGAGTACTGCATGCCAACATTTACTTCCTTAATTATAACATATAAATTTATATAAATAGTATAGCACAAAAATTCATTCAGCTATATAATACAATATTTCTATAAAAAAATCAAAAGTCCTGCTAAATTTTTAACAATGCACAAATTTTGTAATCATTCAATGTTATTTTGATTTGGAACAGTTATCAGTATTTACAGAAAATAGTGACAAATACTGAATAATCAGATAAAATATTTATTAAGTTGCAGAATTATCAGAGATATATACATGTATACAAGCTGTTTAAGGGGGAGTCGATAAATGAAGAAGGTACTGACTACTTGCGGATACTGCGGGTGCGGATGCAATTTTTATGTGAATGTACGTGACAATGAAATTGTTGGAGTAGCACCAGTGCCTGGTCATCCTGTAAGCCAGGGAAAGCTGTGCGTTAAAGGCTGGAATGGTTACAGCTTTGTTAATCATCCTGACAGGCTGAAACGGCCTTTATTAAGGGAGAAAGACGGAACCTTCAGGGAGGCGGAATGGAAGGATGCAATAACTTATGCATCAGAGGAATTGAAGAGAATAATATTTGAGTATGGGCCCGATTCAATCGGTGTTCTGTCTTCTGCCAGGTGTACAAATGAAGAAAACTATCTTATGGTCAAGTTCGCCAGGGCAGTATTGAGGACAAGCAATGTGGACCACTGCGCCCGATTGTGACATAGCCCTACGGTGGCTAGTTTAGCTGCTGCATTCGGTAGCGGAGCAATGACAAACTCTATAGAGGAGCTTTCAAAGGCGGATGTAATATTTATAATAGGTTCGAATACTACTGAACAGCATCCTCTTATTGGAATGAGGATTAGAGAGGCTGTATTGAAAAACAATGCAAAGCTCATTGTTGCAGATCCCAGGCGTATTCCTATAGCAGAGCATGCTGCGGCATATGCGCCGTTAAAACCGGGAAGCAATCTTGCCTTTATAAACGGTATGCTTAATGTAATAGTATCTGAAGGCTTGGCAAATGATGATTTTATAAGGAACCGCACTGAAGGCTATGAAGAATTCAAAGGATCAATCATTAATTATACTCCTGAAGCGGTATCTCTGATTACCGGTGTTGACGCTGATATAATCAGAGAATTTGCCAGAACGTATGCAAAAGCTGAGAATGCTTCTATTGTCTATGCTATGGGAATTACACAGCATATAACCGGATCGGCAAATGTTGCCGCTCTGGCAAATCTTGCACTGATAACAGGACAGATTGGAAAGGAAGCATCCGGAGTAAATCCCCTTAGAGGGCAGAATAATGTGCAGGGTGCCTGCGACATGGGTGCTCTTCCTAATGTATTTCCCGGATATCAGTCTGTTCTGGATGATAACGCCAGGGAAAAGTTTAAGGCTGCATGGGGAGAGAATATTAACAGTGACAAAGGACTGACCGTATCGGAAATGATGGAGGAGGCAGCTCACGGCAAGATAAAAGCTTTGTTTATCATGGGCGAAAATCCTATGCTCTCCGACCCGGATATCAGTCATGTAGAAGATGCACTCAAAAATCTTGAACTGCTGATAGTCCAAGATATATTTCTTACCGAGACTGCAAGATACGCTCATGCAGTATTGCCCGGAACCAGTTTCCTGGAAAAGGACGGAACTTTTACCAATACGGAACGAAGGGTACAAAGAGTCAGAAAGGCCATTGAACCTGTAGCAGACAGTAAACCCGATTGGGAAATAATCTGCGCGCTGTTTAATGCCTTCGGATATAAAGCGGATTATAATAATCCGGAAGACATAATGGAAGAAATCCGGAGCCTGACTCCAAGCTATGGGGGAATCAGCTATGACAGGATAGAAAATTGCGGATTACAATGGCCTTGTCCGAATCCGGAGCATCCGGGCACCAAATTTTTGCATAAGGATAAATTTTCAAGGGGTTTAGGTAAATTTACCGTTAACCACTATTTGGATCCGGCTGAATCGGCTGATGATGAGTATCCATTGATATTGACTACAGGGAGAATCCAGCATCATTATCATACAGGAACAATGACCAGAAGATCCTGGGCATTGGACAGGGAATATCCCCACGGATTTATTGAAATGAATCCGGAGGATGGTGAAAAGCTTGGAATAAAGAATAATAATAAGGTAAGGGTGATTTCCAGAAGAGGTGAGATTGAAACAGTTGCGATAATAACCAAAAATATAAAGGCAGGTATAGTTTTTATGCCCTTCCATTTTGGGGAAGCTCCTGTCAATAAGCTTACCAACAGGAGGTTTGATCCTGTGTCGCAGATTCCCGAATATAAGGTTTGCGCCGTTAAAATAGAGGGGGTGAAATAGATGATGCTGCTGAACAAGAAGGATGTTACAAAAATGCTGGATTTATGGTCACACAGCTTTGAAGTATATGCACCCACAAGATATAATAATGAAGATGTAGTGCTCCTGCCCTTTGATGAAAAAAACTTCACTATGGATTATTTGAATATGGCAATGCCTGTTAAGGAATATCTGTTTGAGCAGAAAGAAAGCCTGTACAACTGGCAGCAGAGCGAAGCCGGCATACGGATTACAGAGTTTGACGCCGAAAGCCTGAAACCCAGGATATTGTTCGGAGTCAGAGCCTGCGATGCATATGGAATAGCTTACCTGGACAGGTTTTATATTGAAGAATTCAGGGATCACAATTATGCCGGAAGAAGAGAAAAGACCTATATAGTTGTAGTGAATTGTATTGAGCCGGGATATAATTGCTATTGCTCTTCCACGGGTGTGGGCCCTTTTGCGCAGAAAGGCTATGACTTGATGCTTACTCCGTTAGGAGACGAATATCTTGTAGAAGCAGGCTCCGACAAGGGCAAAGAGCTTATTGAAATCGGAAACATAATGGACAGTATAGGGGAAGAAGCAATTGAACTTAAGAACATACTTAAGAGTGCTGTTGAGGATAAATTCCTGAACAAGATAGATCTGAGTTATATAGCCAAGGTCATGGATGAAACTTATAACAATGATGTTTGGAAAGAAATATCAAAACAATGTATAGCGTGCACCGGATGCACAAGCGTATGCCCCACCTGCACCTGCTTCAATATTGTTGAAGAAGACAGCTGTTATGGAGAAAAATGCAGGGTCAGATATTGGGATTCCTGTCAGAGCGACTCATTTACAAGAAATGCGGGAGGGCATAACCCAAGAAGCGAGGTTTCCAGGGTCAGGTACAGGATTTACGACAAGCTGAAATATATAGAGGAAAGATTCGGATTTAAAGGGTGCACCGGCTGCGGAAGATGTATAAACGTATGTCCTGCATTTATTGACATTATTGAAATTGCATCAAAGCTTAAACAGGAATACAAGTATGATATCGCAGCGATGAAAAAGAATAATGCATCAGTGAGATTCGAGATACACACCCATGATCAGGAGCACAGGTGTGAAAATGCCTATAAGCCTCAAATAGCGATAATAAAGGATATAATTCAGGAGACAAGGGACATCAAGCGGTTCATAGTTCAGTATGAAGATGAAACACTGCATGAAAACTATAAATTCACAGGACAATTTTTTGAGATTACTATATTTGGAGTGGGAGAGATAGCAATATCAATACCCTTCGGGCCTTCACAAAAGAATTATTTTGATTTTTGTGTAAAGAAGGCGGGGCGTGTTACAACTGCAATGCATGGGCTGCAAGTTGGCGACAAGATCGGCCTCAGGGGTCCTTTCGGGAAGGGTTTTCCTTATGAGGAGCTTAAAGGAAAAGACATACTGATTGTAGGCAGCGGAGTAGGGCTTGCTCCGGTTCGCACAATGATTATAAGGATAATTGAGAATAAAAAGGATTTCGGCAATCTTGCAATAATAGCCAGTGCTACATCCTATGAAGGGCTTGTCTATAAAGAAGACCTCTTAAAATGGAGTGAAATTGACGGGGTCAAGGTGCTGTATGCTCTTAGTAAGCCTACCGACAAGGTTGATGCTTATGTAGGATATATCAATGATTTGCTGCCTGATTTGGGGCTGGAATGGGAAAAAACGGCTTCAATCATATGTGCATCACCCAGAAGGATTAAAGCTGTAGCAGAAGACCTGATAAAGCTGGGAATGAAGGGCACTGATATACTTACCTCCCTGGAAACCCACATGAGGTGCGGTATAGGAAAATGCGGGCACTGCAAGGTCGGGAACAAATATATGTGTGTTGACGGACCGGTGTTCAACTACGAGGAAATGCTGACACTTCCGCCGGAGTTTTAAAGAAAAGGCCCTGAATTATATTTCAGGGCTTTTTATTTCCTTTAGTATATTTTCCGCATATGTCCTTGCGGAGGCTTCTATACCGGGTATTTTGCATACTGTCCCCGGATCGTTGGCAGTAGCCATAAATGAATGATATGGAGGCAGGTTGAAGCCTTTGTTTATGCAAAGTGCCCCCAGCAGCTGCCTGGCTACCGAGTCACTGCCCGAATTACCGGACACGATTATGGAAAACAGGGACTTCTTATAAAAAGGTGTTTTCACATACAATGCCGACATACGGTTGATCACTGCGGAAAGGTTTGCGGATACTGCGTCATTGTAATTGGGGCAAAGCCATATGACCGCATCTGATTTTTCTATGGCGGGCAGTATTTCCTTTACCATTATGCCCCCATAAAAGCAGCTGTTGTTCATGCTGAAATGCTTGCAGGTCTTATAAGAGCACCCTTTACAGTCAACTACACTGCCGTTTTCCACATGAAGCTCGCTTATTCTGCATCCCGCGAGGCCGCTTTTAACCATATTCCACAGCGCAAGTGTATTTGATGTCTCCTTACGGCTGGAGTGAAGCGCAAGTATTTTAGGTTTTTTAACAACTGAGGGATTGTATGCGGCGAACCTTTCTCCCAGTGAAATGCATAGCTCCAGGCAGATATCTTCAAGGGAGGCTTCCTTTACTTTTCTCCAGGTGGAAAAGTTTGACAGACTGCCTGTGGCTTCTATGGCAGGATGGCCGGGGAAGCGGCAGCCCAATTGATTCATCAGGAATACTATAAAGGAAGCGGTGCTTTTTGTATATAATTCATTTGAGCTGTGCAGCAGCAGTATTGCCGAGGAATCCTTCAGGGAATCGCAGCCCCGGCTTTGCAGCTCTTCCAATATTTCATACAAGGGTATGCATAAGCCGGCAGGGCTTATTTCAGCGCATACTATTATCTTTACTCCCCTGAGATCAGGCAAGCTGTTCTTGTCTGTTATGTATGAAGCGTTTTTTCCCGCCAATACGGCTTCCAGCATTCTTTTCAGCTGCAGGGAAGCATTTCCGGGAACTATCACATAATAATCGCTCATGGCATTTTCCTCAGGCTTTCATATGTATTTTTCAATCTTTGAAAAAGCTCCTCCGGGATAGGAAGCCTCTCAAGCTCTATTCCTGAAGCATTAAGCCTGTTTCTTGCTCCCATATATACTCCTCCCAGGAAGGTAGCACTGTAATGCCACTGTCCTCTTATTGTTGCAAGTATTGACAAGGCGCCTGATGAGAGAGCGGGAGCGATATAAGGCTTATAGCCCAGCTTGCGGACCTCCAGATTCGCTGTTTTTGTTTTTTCGGTAAGATAACGGGAAAGCCGGTCATTGTAGTTTTCAATACTGTCCGCTATTACCAGGCCTTCACCATGAGGGCCGAAAGCTCTGCCTTCCTTTATGTAGTGAGCGGTTTCACTGTCCAGGCCTGCAAAGTAGGCTGCCCTTGCATGCATTACTCCAAGCCCGTAGCCTCTTATCTGCTCGGGTGCAAGGCCATTGAAATCAAGCCTGCCGCAGTCATCGGTGTTACTGAAGTCGAAGGCCGCCTTGCATAACATATCCACAGGATCCGACACTACTGCAAATATGCCTTTATAGTTGCTATTGCGGGCTTTCTGAGCATATTCCCTGATGATTTTTGAATTCCCTTCATATTGTGCCCTTCTTACATCTCCCGGGTTATCGCACAGCGGAGGCACCCCTGCGGTTATACAGAATATGAACATATCACAGTCAAAAAGCTGTTTTTCCGATATTGAAACAACATCGGGATGAGCATTTCCGCAGTTGGGATCCAGTATTTGATTGGCCTCATACTCCCAACGTCTGACTTTGTTTGGATCTATATCAAAAATTCCTATATGTGATACCGAGCCAACCCCCAGAAGCCTCAGGCCTGAGACAAGAGTTCCTCCTACATCCCCAAGGCCTGCAACATTTATTCTCCATTTTGCAGGTGTCTCATAAAGCAGTACATCCTGCCAACTGGGATATTCAGTATTGAGCCTGGTTGCATTATTGCCGCTGACAGCTTTAATTATCCAGTCCGGCAGATTAATATGCTTTGATTCGGGAAGAAGAAGCATATCAAGGTCTTCCTTTAAGGCGCAAATAAGGTCGGGCTGGGAAGCGCAGAAGCTCCTTCTTGATTCTCCGGGAGGGCTGCTGTCCAGCACAAATATGCGTCCGGTATCGGAAGCCGCTTCCCCTTCGGAGATTTCTTCCAGCTGACTGTATTTTTTCCGGGATACCAGGGTTTTATTGTATAGCTTATAATAAAACATCATATTACCCCCGATGTATTTCAGCATATGATTTGCTCCAGCCTATCCAACAGCTCCAAATCGTTTTTAAGATAAAAGGATGGGCTCAGGCTGAGGTCATAGTCCATGTTTTTGCCGTGATCAGGACACCTGGGTGTTATAAATACCTGCCCCATGGAAGATAGGGTCAGGCTTCTTTCATTAATGGCCTGGAATTCATCCTCCAGGGTTGACAGTATTTCTATCGCATTTTCCATGGCGGTATGCGAAAGCATATATATTGATTTTTTCGATGTTTCGTTAAGGAAAGAGGGTGAGGTATAAGGAAGTATCAGGTTTATTGAAGGAAGCAGGTTCCTTTTCGGGTATATGCCCCTCCATAAAGCATCCCCGCCTATAAAGGGATAGAAGTTGTTTTCGTTATACCATTCTCTAAGACGCGGAATAAAATATGCACAATCCGTATCATTCCCCTGGATTTCCATTAATTCCTTTCCTTTACCGGAAAGTATGCCTACAATTATCTTCCTTACCTCAATATTCTCTTTTTTCAGCATCGGGTCCAGGGTTTTCAGCCTGAAGCCGTGATGCAGGGTGTCATCCACCAGAATAATGGGCCTGTCAAAGGATTTCAGCATCTTCATCTGGATTTCAAGATCAAGGTAATATGGGAAGTTCCCGACCTTGTAATCCTTAGCATCGGGGCCATACAGCCTTTCTGTATGAAGCGCCTTTGTTACTGTGTTGGGAATAATGCTTCTGCTGAGCATATTGCCGTAGGGTACGCACATAGCAGGCCCCAGGTGCCTTGGCTTCAAAGGCTTTGTGGGAACCTCATTCACCTCGCATATTTTCTTGATCAGAGTGCTGTACATGACTGCCCTGTCAAAGGGCAGTATCAGATTTCCGGAATACACTTCCGCAAGCGTTCCCTGAATTCTTTTTCTGGTCCTCGATACCACATCCATAAGTGCGCTGCTGCTTCTGTACGGTTCCTTGATGGTAGTCTCTATATCCAGATTCAAGGCGCATGGGGTGCTTATATTCACTGCCAGCACTTCGTTCAGGCATCCGGGACAGGGCAGGTCCCTGAAGCCCATCAGCCTGAGGACTTCAAGCGTATCGTAGGATACGGGGCTTAATGTACTGTGGAATACCGCATAGTCATAATCCCGGGCTATACAGTAAGCCAGTGTTTCCGCCAGAAGAATCTGCTCCATGTTTTCAAGAACGGTGTTGTTCAATATGAATATACCGTCAATACTCACTATTTTTCCTGTGGAGTTTTCTCTTATATATTCGGTTACAGAACTGTTTCCGAATTCCTGGTAAAGGAAGCTGGAGCTGATTCTGTGAAAAGCGGAAAAACCAAGGATCTGCTTCTTATGATCCGCGTCTCTGATCAAAAGAAGCCTTGAGGCTATCTTTTCGAGAAAACTTCCGAGGCTGTCCGCAAGGGATTCTCTGTTGACACACATGGATGAAGCTAATTCATTGAACAGCTCTCTGCTTACTTTCTCCACTACTTCGATTTCAATGG
>DAOLPD010000062.1:0-15006 GCA_035417425.1 Bacillota bacterium | reverse complement strand
ACCACAGCTGTCTTGAAATACACCAATCCTGAATGTTTTCCATCCAATTATAATAGATCTTCGTGAACCTCTCCGGCACGAATTTTACTCTGCCGTCCCTTACAACCTCTATTGCCGGCTCAGCAAGGG
Organism: Bacillota bacterium; assembly: GCA_035417425.1. Lineage (GTDB taxonomy): Bacteria > Bacillota > Clostridia > Lutisporales > Lutisporaceae > BRH-c25. Next base: position 14,877 of record DAOLPD010000062.1, on the reverse strand, counting down.
GCTTCATCTTAACGAACCACTGCTTTGAAAGCAAAGGCTCTATTGTTGTGCTGCACCTTTGGCAGTGCCCCACATTGTGCTCATGCTCTTTTGTCTTAACCAACAGTCCCTGGTCTTCCAGGTCTTTAACTATCTGCTTCCTTGCTTCATAACGGTCCAGCCCTTCATATTTGCCGCCCAGGCTGTTTATTGTTCCGTCATCATTAAGTATCCTCGGCATCGGAAGATTGTGCCTCATGCCTACTTCAAAGTCATTGGGGTCATGAGCCGGTGTTATCTTAACTGCTCCGGTCCCGAACTCCATATCGACATACTCATCTTCTATTACCGGTATTTCTTTGTTCATAAGCGGCAGTATCAATGTCTTACCTATAAGGTGCCTGTACCTGTCGTCATTTGGATTAACTGCTACGGCAGTATCTCCCAGCATTGTCTCCGGCCTTGTAGTGGCAATTTCTATATATTCGTCACTGTCCTTTACGGGATACTTTATATGCCAAAAATTTCCTTTCGAAGTGTCATAAATAGTCTCGATATCCGATATGGAGGTCTTGCACTTGGGGCACCAGTTTATTATCCTCTCTCCCCTGTAAATAAGCCCCTTTTCATATAGCCTGGTGAAAACCTCCAAAACTGCATCTGAACAGCCTTCATCCAGGGTAAACCTTTCACGGGTCCAGTCACAGGAGCTTCCAAGCTTTTTAAGCTGGTTCAGTATTCTTCCGCCATATTCATGCTTCCAGTCCCAAGCCATCTCAAGATATTTCTCTCTTCCCAAATCATACTTCGTTTTTCCCTCTTTTGCCAGAGTCTCAACTATCTTAGCCTCTGTAGCTATGCTTGCATGATCCGTACCCGGGAGCCAGAGTGTGCAGTATCCCTGCATCCTCCTCCACCTTATGAGTATATCCTGTATGGTATTGTCCATTGCATGGCCCATATGAAGCTGTCCGGTAATATTCGGCGGAGGTATTACTATGGTATAGGGCTCTTTGTTCTTATCGATCACCGGAGTAAAATATCCTTTTTCCATCCAGTTCTCGTATAATCTCTCTTCTACTTGTTTTGGGTCATAAGTTTTTGCTATGTTTTTTGATTCGTCCATGTTAAATCCTCCTCACAGTTGAATTTGAATTGTGCCGTATTAAAATAAAAAACCCCCGCCCATGTTAAGGGCGAAGGTTATTCGCGGTACCACCTTATTTCCGGCAAACACCGGCTCTTTGAACTGTAACGGGCAGACCCGCCTGATGCTACTCTATTCGCAGCAGGAGCTCAGAAGCTACCTTCAGCAGTGCCGTACCTGGAAAACCTTTCAGCCTGTGGGTTCTCCTCTCTAAAAGGCGGTTAGTGCCTACTCCTCTTCCTCATTGCTGATAATTAATAACATATTATTTATATATATTATTAGAGTTGTGCGGATTTGTCAATATTATTTTTTAATCAGATTTCAACATAAAATGCAGCACTAAATGCCGCCTCTGTTAAGCAACTGATTTCATAATGACAAATCTTATTCATGTTTTATATATCCTCTGCTGACGCTTTATATTTATAAAATAGTTCGCATATACCACCAATGACAGAATCGTAATTATCACAAACCCGTCAAGCATTACCCTGCTGTATGGTATATCAAAAGCAACAGCAATAATTGCTATATAAAACGCAATTGTGGAGAGCTTACCAAACCTGTTTGCTGGCACCACTATGTCATGATCATTGAACAGTGTGATTGCTCCCAATATCAGCAGAGTCTCCTTTATTGCCACAACAATAATTACCCAGAAGGAAATCTGATTCTTCATCGTTATACTTATTAGAACAGTCAGCAGCATCAGCTTATCCGCGAGGGGGTCCAGCACTGTTCCCAGCCTCGTGATAAGATTGCACCTGCGTGCGATAAAGCCGTCAAATATATCTGTCAGTCCGGCCACCGCAAACAATGCTATTGCTATCTTTTCCCCATTTGACATTGAAGAAAAGTAATAGTAAACAAAACCCGGAATCAGTATAAGTCTGAAAATTGTCAATGCATTTGGAATATTCATAGCTTACCTCTCCGTACTACGTTTTCATATATGCAGTAATTATTTTGTATGATCCCCTCTTCCGAGTTGATATTTTTATGTTCCCCCATAAATGTAATAAATATTATACTGTTCCAGTACCAGTATATGCTTTGCCTCAGCAGCAGTTCATCAAAAAATCCTTGGACTGTCTCAAAAAAATATATATCACATAATATACAAATAATAGCAGCAAAATCAAAAGCATCAGCTTGCCAAAACGCAGGCTGATGCGGGTCGTTATCCAAATTATGATAGGGGGGTATTTGGTGAGGAGATCTGCCAAACTTGTATCACTTATAATCGCTGTCCTTATTGTGCTTTCTTCTGTGGCTATACTTTCCGCGGGCTGCAGCAAGAAAGAGCTTACAACTGTCAGGCTTAACGAAGTGGTGCGCTCGATTTTTTATGCTCCGCAGTATGTAGCTATCAATAAGGGCTTCTTTGAAGAACAAGGCCTGGAAATAGAACTGACTACAGGCCAGGGAGCAGACAAGACAATGACCGCACTGCTTTCCGGCCAGTGCGACATCGGCTTTGCGGGACCTGAAGCAAGTATCTATGTTTATGAACAGGGCAAGGAAGATTATGCTGTAATATTTGCACAGCTTACCCAGAGGGACGGTTCCTTCCTGGTCGCACGAAATGATGAACCGGAATTCAAATGGGAAAACACAAGAGGAAAGGTAATAATCGGCGGAAGGCCCGGGGGCGTACCTGAAATGACACTTGAATATGTATTGAAGAAACACGGAATAATGCCGGGTAAAGACGTCGAGATAATCACCAATCTGCAATTTACGGCTACTGCAGGAGCCTTTACGAGCGGTGTCGGAGACTATGTAGCATTGTTTGAGCCCACCGCATCAATGCTTGAGAAGGAAAATGCAGGCAAAATAGTCTCTTCTTTGGGAGAGGAAAGCGGTTTGATTGCTTATACCGCATATTTCACATCAAAAAGCGTTATCGACAAGAACCCTGAAATGATACAAAAGTTCACAAACGCTTTCTACAAAGGCCAGCTCTGGGTCCACAGCCATACAGCGGAAGAGATAGCCGAAGCTATCAAATCCTTCTTCCCTGACACTGACGATGATATCCTGGTTACTGTTGTAAAAAGGTACAAGGAAATCGATGCTTGGTGCACCGATCCCATAACAACTCCGGAGTCCCTTGATTTACTGCAGGAAGTAATGCAGACCGCCGGGGAACTGGATAAGAAAGTTGAATATGATAAGATTGTAACCCAGGAATTTGCAAAAAAAGCAATAGAAACGGTTAAACCATAAAAAAGCAGGACCGGAGTTAAATATACTCCGGCCTTGCTTTTTCCAACCATTTTTCTATATTCAGACAAGCCTCCCGGATATTATCGGTATTTACAGTCAGTTCATATTCAAATTCTTTTATTTCATTCTCATACATAGGGTCATAATACCTGATCATCAAGTCTTCCGCTACCTGATGATAATTCCCAAGCCTAATATTCCTTGCATACTCTTCAATTCTCCTTGCTGAGATATTCCTTCCCAGCTTTTCCAGGGAGTTTATTATATCTGCATCAGAATCTTTTCCTTTAGTATATTCCTCAACTATCCTTCGAACCCGCATTTCGATGCTTCCGACTGCAAGTATGTGCTTTCCCGCCTTCATGCTCTGCATTATATAGTGTGGTATAACTATATTCCCGATCCTGCTGCTTTCTCCCTCAACAAATATCGTATCTGAATTTCTGTGCCTGAGGTTGTCATAGACCAGGGATTCAAACTGCTTCTGGCTCATACGGCTTCCCAAGCCCACGTCTCCGAGAAGAGAACCTCTATGGTTAGCGTGCTTTTCCAGATCCAAAATGTCATAACCTCTGTTTTCAAGCATTTTCAGCAGTTCCGTTTTCCCCGTCCCGGTATAGCCATGTATGACAATATAGTTCACTTCGCTGTTTAATTTCGGCAGCATTGAATTCACTACAGCCCTGTAGCCTTTATATCCGCCTCTCAGCTTTACTGCTCCGATGCCGATTGAGTTAAGCAGCGCACACAGGGAACTGCTTCTGTATCCTCCGCGCTCACAGAACAGTATTATCTTATCATGCTCTTCCCTGAGCTTTTTTATTTCTTCATATAACAACAGAAGCCTTTTTGAAGCGAAATCCACTCCCATTTTTTTTGCCTTATCTATGCTTTCATGGTTATATACCGTACCTATCAGTTCTCTTTCTTCATCGTCAAAAATCGGCAGATTGACAGCTCCTGGTATTGTAAATTCCGAATACTCCTTTGGACTCCTTACATCAACAAGTACATAATCCCCTTCAAGCTGTTCATAATCAATAGTGTTGAACATTATTCCCTTACACCTCGCATCGCAAACCTCGTGTCTCGCACCTACAGAATATTTTACCACAAAAATATAGATATATTGACACTAAAATAAAAAGCAGCCGTATCATACCTTTCAATGATTCTTTTCATTCACTAATACCACTGCTGATGAATAGTATGGAGTTATAAGAACTTACTGGGGGTGTAGCAGTGGATAAGGTAGTAGTGCTAAAAAACGTGACCATGAACTACCATACACTTGACGGTGAAACCCAGGCCATTAAAAATCTATCCCTGGACATAAGAAGAGGAGAGTTCGTCAGCATTGTCGGCCCCAGCGGCTGCGGCAAATCAACTTTGCTTTCTCTTATTTCGGGGCTCATAAAATCTTCCACAGGTGAGATTTTAATTAATAATGAGCCTGTAAAAGGACTGGCAAGCAATGTAGGATATATGCCGCAAAGGGATCATCTGTTTGAATGGCTCACAATACTCAGGAATACCACCATAGGACTTGAAATTCAAAAGAAACTGAATAAGGATACAATGAGAAATGCTGAAAGATTGCTGGAAGAGTATGGTCTTGGCGAATTCAAGCATTATTATCCCAATCAGCTCTCAGGGGGGATGCGTCAAAGAGCGGCTTTAATACGAACCTTGGCTGTCAATCCGGAAATACTGCTTCTGGACGAACCATTTTCGTCTCTTGACTACCAGACAAGGCTGGCTATTTCTGAAGAGATCTGGCTTATAATAAAAAAGGAGAAAAAGACAGCCATTCTTGTTACTCATGACATTGCAGAAGCGGTATCAATGTCAGACAGGATAATTGTGCTTACAAGGAGGCCGGGAGAAGTTAAATCGGAGCATGATATTCAGCTGACCACCGGCGAAAAAAAGACTCCTATTATCTGCAGAGAAGCTCCTGAATTCAGGATATATTTCAATAAGATATGGAAGGAGCTGGATGTTCATGTATGAAGGATATTCCAATGAACATAAGGAGTTTATCAGAAAAGAAAGGATTACAAAAAATGCTGTGACTATTTCCAGGATAATAATACTTACAGCGATATTTGCATTGTGGGAAATTGCCGCGAATATGAAGTGGATAGACCCCTTCATCATGAGCCAGCCCTCCAGGATCGTAAATACCATCATGAATCTCTCTAAGGACGGCTCACTGTTTCTGCATACCGGAGTCACAATATATGAAACCATAATAGGTTTTATATCCGGCACAGTTTTGGGAACACTTGTTGCAATTGTCCTTTGGTGGTCAAACTTTACGGCAAGAGTCCTTGACCCTTACCTGGTAGTGCTTAATGCTCTTCCAAAAACAGCTTTGGGCCCGATTATTCTCGTATGGATCGGCGGAACCACCGGCTCAATCATAGTAATGGCCCTTCTCTTGTCTATAATTGTAACTATTCTCAATGTCTATCAGTCCTTCAAAAGCTGTGACGAGGATAAGATCAAGCTCTTAAAAACCTTTGGTGCCACAAAGGTTCAAATACTCAGAAAAGTGGTATTCCCCTCCAGTATACCGGAGATAATTTCAACGCTGAAAATCAATGTAGGGCTGTCGCTGGTAGGCGTCATTGTCGGGGAATTCCTTGTATCAAAGGCAGGATTGGGCTATCTCATAATCTATGGCGGTCAGGTATTCAAGATGGACCTGGTCATGACCAGCGTCATTATACTGGCCGTGGCTGCAGCGTTTATGTATCTGTCAGTGACATGGATTGAAAAGAAGTTTGTCAAGATGCGGTAAATGATTTGAAATAATAACTCCACTAATTCTGTTATCCCGAATCAGTGGAGTTTTCTTTCATTCAAATGGAAATTGGTATATTATAATAACAAGTACAAGATATTCTTATTAAGCATTGTAATAACAAAGGAGGTATTCCCCGGTGAATAAACCGAAACTGATTATATCATTCCTGGTTTGTGTGATATGTATAATGGCATTTTTTCTATATAAAGACAGCCTTTACATACAAGAACTTAAAAACGCTGAAACTGCAGATATTTTATCCGGCACGGTAAACACCGGAACAGATGATTCGACGGAAGCGCAGATTTATGGATTATTCCATGAATTCCGTGAAAAAGAAAACATGTATACTGATGAAATTCTAAGAATCATAGATAGAATCCACTGGAGGGAATACAGCAAAAAGTATGGCTGGGATGCATACTCTGCTATTGATTTGCTGGAATGGCTTTCCCAAAATCCCAGGATACGTATTGAACAGGACGAAGAAACCATAGCAAAAATATTCCATGCAACAAAAGGCCTGGATGGGGCACTTACTGAGCAGTACTGCGTTATTCTGGGCAACTTTTTCAGAAGTGATAAAGGTAAGTTCGTTAAGGTTCTCAGCAGTCAAGATGATATTGATACTGAAAAAATATGTGGTTTTGTTGCATATAATTGCGCCTACTATGATATGAATGAACAAGATATCAAAGCATATTTTGAAAACAGAGAACTGTCCGATAGAGAAAAAGAAGTTGTAGATATATTAACTAAGTCATTTGCCAATCCATATTAAAGAATTAAAAGGGTAGAAGAAAATTCTTCTACCCAATAATTATATCTAACAGCTCCTTTGTGTCATGAACTATATAATCCGCTGATGAAGCATCATCCTGGAAGTCCTGAGCAGCGCTCCATTTCACAAGGGCGGCCGCAACAGAAGCTCCATGGGCGCTGTGAATATCAAAAACACTGTCTCCGACCATTAATGCTTCCGAGGGCTTCGCTCCCAAAAGCTCCAGGGTTTTTATCACAGGAGCCGGGTTCGGCTTATGCAGCTCTGTATCTTCAAGTGCCACGATTACGTCAAAGTATTTCTTTATATCAAATAAATCAAGGCCCATAATCGCCACCCTTCTCCTTTTGGCGGTAACAAGTGCAAGGGTGCGGCCCTGGTTCACAAGCTCGGATAAAAGCTCCTGGATCCCTTCGAATATAGTAACAGTATCGTTATGCCTCGACTCATTGTATTCAATATATGTATTGAACAATTCATCCGCCTTTTCTTCGGAGTATCTTCTCAATGTCACTTTCAGAGGCTCCCCGAAGCATTTCAGGATATCCTCCTCGCAGACCTCCAAACCGAGGCATTTTTTGTAAGTATACTTGAAGGAATCCAAAATCAGTCTGTTTGTATTAATCAGGGTACCGTCAAGATCGAATAGTACATATTTATAACCCATAGTATGCTCCTTTACATCTTAATTCAATGAGATTATTCTAGCATATATTGGAGTATATGTGAATGCGCAGGTGAATTTTGCCCGATATTATTGTATAATATATTAATGTCGGAATTTTACCAGAAATCGGTGATATCATGTTTGAAGTTTTTTCATGGAGCTATAGATTCATATATACATTTTTAACTGCCGGCTTTGCTTTGTCATGCTGGATGACATACTTCAAGGGCATTCGTATATGCAGGTATATTTCCCCATTGCTGAATTTAGTCCTTATTGCGTTGAGCTTTACTTTGATCTCATATTATTCCGAACCCTTGGACTATATGGCTTTGTATATTGGCGGCGGCCTTGCCGCTGCTTATATTATATCACGGATGATTCTTGCAAAGCTTTTAAATGACAGCAATTGCCTCATGTTTGATATTGTCTTCCATATGCTTCAGACAGGGCTCGCCATGCTGTACAGGTTAAGCCCTGAATACGGCACAAAACAGGCATATATTGCAGCAGCAGGCATCCTTGGATTCTTTGCTTCCTATATTTTTATGAAAAAATTTGAAGTAAAGTATAAACATCATTTGCTGCTTGGAGGTTCAATTCTTGCCCTTCTGCTAACAACCCAGATATGGGGTATAGAAATCAACGGCTCGAAAAATTGGATAAATCTATATTTTACAAATGTACAACCCTCCGAATTCATCAAGCTGATCTTTGTGTTCTTCATAGCCTGTCTGCTGTCACCGGAGCCGAGCAGAAAAAGATTTGCCGGAATTGCTGCATCTATGCTTACCGTCGTAGCGTTTTTTGTCCTTCAAAGGGATATAGGCTCCGCCTTTTTATTTTTCGCAGTATACCTTATTATGCTTTTCTCCAGGGATGTTAAAGGCTTTTATACTGCAGCCTCAGCCGGTGCAGCAATAGGAGGGGCTCTGATAAGCTACTTGACTTTTTCATACATCAGATCCCGGGTTCTGGCATGGATTAATCCCTGGAAATATGTATCCGGCAAATCCTATCAGATAACACAGTCACTGTTTGCAGTTGCTACAGGCGGCTTTATCGGTACAGGGCTGTATCTTGGAGACCCTAAATTCATACCTGCTGTCCACACCGATTTCATATTTTCCGCATTATGTGAGGAAACAGGTATATTGAACGGAATATCCCTGTTAGCCATGTATGCACTAATAAGCATAATTGGTATGGATATAAGCTCAAAATGCAGCAATCCCATATATTCATCAGCAGCCTTGGGCCTTACCTCCCTTACAGCAATTCAGACCCTTGTAATTGTATGCGGTGTACTGAACATAATACCCATAACCGGTGTCACACTTCCCTTTGTAAGCTACGGCGGGAGTTCACTGCTTTCACAGTTCATGAATGTGGGAATATTGTATTATATACACGCAGACACAGCATCACAGAATCCTGAAACCGCTGGCCTCGTGCCGCACGCTGCGGGCCGATAGGAGCGATTCATATGAAAGATAGAATTAGAATTATTAAATATATATACTTGTCCTTATTTGCACTGATATGCTTGTATCTTCTGTATTTCAGCCTGTTTGAGTCAAGATTGGTCGCCTCCAACTCATATAACAGAAGGCTGAGGGAATCTGGGGGCAATATAATAAGGGGAAGCATCCTGGATAAAAACGGGGAGATTCTGGCAAAGAGTGCAAAGTATAAAGCCGGAGTTAAACGCACATATGTCTATCCCAGATACTTTTCCCATGTTATCGGATATTCAAGTGCCAAATATGGTTCTTCAGGCCTCGAAGCCCTATTTAACAAGGAACTTATGAGCTCCAGCGATACTATGGAGGACTTGAGAAGCAAAATCAATGATTATTATATAAAAGGCAACAATATCAATCTGACACTGGATCGTTCCCTTCAGGTTTATGCCTCCGATCTGCTGCGGGGCAAAAAAGGGGCAGTAGTAGTACTGAGGCCGGATACCGGAGAAATACTTGCCATGGTAAGCAAACCGGATTTCGACCCCTCCGGCATACAAAACAATTGGGAAAACCTTATAAATGATAAGAAAAGCCCTCTGCTTAACAGGGCTTCAGAGGGGCTTTACCCTCCGGGATCGATATTCAAACTGATAGTGACTTCCTCGATATTGAAAAACAATTTGCAGGGCATTGAGGTGGAATGCACAGGAGAAGTAAATGCAGACGGTTATATTATCAAAGACAGCGACGGCAAAGCCCATGGCAGCATTACCCTTTCAGAGGCCTTGAAATACTCATGCAATTCATATTTCATAAAGCAAGGGCTTAAGCTGGGAAACAGCAATCTGTACAATGAAGCAGTAAGGTTCAGGTTAAACAAGAAAATACAGACGGATATAAGAGTATCCGAAAGTATTTTTCCAAGCAAAACTGACAACAGGAGTATTGCCCAGCAGTCCATAGGACAGGGTGAGGTTCTTATGACGCCCCTGCATGCTGCAATGATAGCAGCAGCCATTGCAAATGACGGGGTTATGATGCAGCCATACGTTGTAAACAGTATCAGCAGCAGCGAAAATAAGATAATCAAAGAATTCAAACCGAAGCAGATAAGCAGAATAATAGATAAAAATACTGCTGAAGCCATAAAAGAAATGATGGTCGAAGTGGTTGAGTCCGGCACGGGAACCAGGGCCAAGGTCAGCAAAGTTGCCGTTGCAGGAAAAACAGGAACTGCCGAGGTCAGTGGCAACCAAAAATCCCACGCATGGTTTGTAGGCTTTGCCCCCGCGGACAATCCGAAGGCTGCAATTGCGGTAATTATTGAAAATGGCGGCGGAGGCGGCAGTGCAGCCGCACCCATAGCCTCAAAGGTTCTGAAAAAGGCACTTAGCCTGAAATAAATAACGGATAACGCAAGTTATCCGTTTTCCATGTCTGTTTCATATATGCATAATTGCTTCTGCTATTTTAAAATACGAAAGCAGTGTAAGTGCATCCACAATAGTTGAAATCAATGGGCTGGCCATTATTGCCGGGTCAATATTTATTGCTTTGGCAAACAGCGGAAGCACTCCTCCTATCACCTTTGCTATCATAATTGTAAATATGAGTGTAACGCTTACCACCACCGATACTGTAAAAGAGTTCCCTCCAAGATAATACACCCGGATGAAATTTACTACTGCCAGCGAGACTCCGACCATCAGGCTTATTCTGAGTTCTCTCCATATTACCTTTGGCATATCGTTTAAGGCAACTTCTCCAAGAGCGATACCTCTTATTACCAGTGTTGAAGATTGTGTCCCCGCATTTCCTCCGGTACCCATAAGCATAGGTATGAATACTGCTAGTCCCACTGCCTTCTCCAGGCTGCCCTGGAAGCTTTCTATTATGCTTCCGGTAATAGTTGCCGAAAGCATCAGGAACAGCAGCCAGAAAATTCTCTGCTTTGCCAGGGTTATAATATCAGTCTTCAGATATTCTTCTTCATTGGGCGCCAAACCGTGCATGATCTGTATATCCTCTGATGCCTCTTCTTCAATTACGTCCACGATATCGTCGATGGTAATGATTCCTACCAGCCTGTTTTCCTGATCCACAACCGGTACAGACAAAAGGTCATATTTCTTAAAGAGGTTTGCCACCTCTTCCTGGTCGTCAATAGTCCTTACATATATGGGATCCGTCTCCATGATATCTTCAACCTTTTTATTCCCGGGTGCAATTACCAGGTCCTTCAGGGAGACTGTACCCTCCAGCTTTCTGTTATTATCAGTTACGTAGCAGGTATATATTGTTTCCTTATCCAAAGCTGTCCGCCTGATACGAAGCAGTGCTTCGTCGATGGTAAGCTCCTTCTTCAGGTCAACCAGCTCTATCGTCATCAGGCTTCCGGCTGAGTTCTCCGGATAATTCAGGAACTGGTTGATCAATTTTCTCTCTGTTTCCGGAGAATTCTTCAGTATCTTTTTTACAACACTCGAGGGCATTTCCTCAAGGTAGTCGATCTTATCGTCGAAATACAGCTCCTCCAATATTTCTTTTAACTCGTCCTCCTTTATCATAAGGGTAAAACTGGTCTGCTGTTTTACTGAAAGGTGTGCAAATACTTCTACTGCAACATCCTTATGGAGCATTCTGAAAACCAGAAGGCTGTTCTTTGTATCAAGTTCTTCCAAGAGCTCTGCAATATCGGCCGGCTGCATATCCTCCAGCGCCTTTTTTATTTCTGAATAATTTTTTTCTTCAATATAATCCTTAATGATGTTTTCCATAGTCTTTCCTCCCAACAATGGGAAAAGCGGCTGTCACTGGTGAAATAAACAGACTTTCCCCAATAGTCTATCCATATTCTACTGCAATAATTACTGGGCCCTGCGTCCATTTAAATCACCTCTCCAGAGGCTAATTTTAATTAGATATTCTTTTTGCCGGCTGCTCGTGGGTATCCACGCGCAGTGAAGCAAAATATAGAATATCTTACTAAAATTTGCCGTTGTATTATTTACTACTTAGCATATAAATATTAACAAGCTTCTAACTAAAAACAAAATCCTTTCACTGGAGTGAAAGGAATAATACACTGTAACAGCATTACATTTTTCTTCACTCGCGGAGCTTTGGCACTATACAGCTTTGGATAGAAGTCTTCCAGCTGCATTAAGTAGAACCTTAATTCGATAGTACTTGTTAACCCGCTGGCATCTCTCGATGTTTCCGGGTAGCAGCATTTATCCGTATAGGAGCCTCACCTAACGAAGATTTGATTGTCATTTTTATTATAGTCCTATAAAATCTTCATTTCAATATATATGATATGAAATTTAATAAAAAAAGTTCATATTATATTAAATTTCGATAATGCGCAAAACCATCTCTTAAAACTTGTATATATTTCGGAATCTTTCATTATTGCTTCACAATACAACTTCAACTCTTTCATCAATCACTATTTCCTTCTCCGATACCCTGCAATTATATGAAAGCACTTCCACGCCTTCGGAATGCGCATATGCCAGGGCCTCGTAAAATCCAACGTCCATCAGCTTGTTGGGAGTAAAGTATTTGATATTCTCCATCTGAACGAGGAAAATCACAGCAGCTCTATAGCCCTCCTTACGGGCATCAGCCAATTCCTTCAGATGCCTTGCACCTCTTTCCGTCGGAGCATCAGGAAACATGGCAACTCCATCTTCTTCCAGGGTGACACCTTTTACCTCAATATAGCAGGATTCACTTTTCCCGCTTTCTTCATGTTTTTTCAGGAACAGATCGAACCTGCTGTTTTGGTATGATACTTCCCTCTTGACATATTCGTAGGCCCCTATCTCCTCTATAAGCCCTCTCCTTACAGCTTCCTCGACAATTTTGTTTGGTGCCTGGGAATCAATAGATATAAGCCTGTCCCCCTTATACACCATTATCAGCTCATAGGGGGTCTTCCTTGTCTTGCTCTCCCTTATTTCCAAGATGACTCTTGCTCCTTTAAACAGGAGTTCCCTGCATCGGCCGGTATTAGGTATATGAACCGGCACTTCCCTTCCGTTTATCTCTGCTATTCCTTCAAATCTGTTCAACCTGTCCACAAATCTTCCATCAACGGTTTTATAGATAATTTTCATTTTAAACTCCTTGTAAGTTGTACTTGAAATGGTTAAAATATCATCATAGAATATATCACACTTAATTATTGAATTATACCATATTCATTTATACCATATTCATTCAGCAAAATGCCAGGCATTATGCCCCGGAGGTAATAAAATGGACAAATACAATGTACTTGTGCTTATGGAAAAGGATAAGGAAACCGGTTTTTTTACCCAAACGGTTGATTCCTATAAAATTGATTCGGGCTTTGAGCTGATAGAGAACGCATATCTCTCTGAGGAAGAGGGAAAATACTTCATATTTCTTGTTCTCACTACAGCTGATGTTGAGGATTATCAGTACTACGGAATATATGACTTATACAATGAAGAGGTTTTCGACAAATTTGACATTGAGCTTATTGACGGGTCAGGAGAATACAACCCCAGATGGATTGTCAAGCTTAAATACATCGAAGAGCGCAATGAAGTGGAGAGGATTATTAATGAACTACTTGAGATTCATAAGGCTGAGCTGCAGAGAGTCCTTCCGCTGGTTGAAGCTGATAAAGCAAAGTATTTGGGAGAATTTGAAAAGGAAGAGTGATATCAAAATCAACTCTTCCTTATTATTTCGTCTAAATACCTTTTGCTGCAGGCCTCTTATATTTATACCACTGATATGCTAATCCCAATCCGATTACTACAATGCCTATCAAGTCGGTATACACACCCGGATCAATGAGGCAAAGCCCTCCTGCCATGAAAAGTATTCTAAGTACAGGATTTACCTTTCCAAACATAAAACCTTCCATGGCCATACCGATTCCAAACATACCTATTAGCGATGTAATTGTAATCTGAATTATTTCAAACCCAGTTGTATCTATCAGCAGCAATTGAGGATTAATAACAAATATATATGGTATCAGAAATGCTGCAATTGCAAGCTTGCTTGCATTTATACCGGTCTTGATCGGATCACTCTTGGCAATTGCAGAACCTGCAAAGGCAGCAAGAGCAACCGGCGGTGTTATATCAGCAATTATTCCAAAGTAGAATACAAACATATGGGCTGTCAAAGGATTTACCCCCAGCTTCAGAAGTGCCGGTGCCGCTATTGTTGAAGTAATAATATAGTTAGCTGTTGTCGGGGCTCCCATCCCAAGTATTAGAGATGAGATCATCGTCAGGAACAAAGTAGGAATAAGCCGTCCTCCTGCTAATGCAACAAGGCCGTTGCCCATCTTCAGACCCAAACCTGTAAGAGTAACGGTCCCTACGATTATACCTGCACAAGCACATGCTATTGCAACACCCAATGCACCTTTTGCCCCTGCTTCCAGTGCTTCAAGCAGCATCTTCAAGTTCATTCTGGTTTCTTTTTTAACCATCCCCACCAATATTGATGAATATATTCCGAAAAGAGCTGCTTTTATCGGTGTGGTTCCGCTCATAAGCATATATACAATTACAAATATCGGTGCAAACAGATACCATCTCTCACCAAGTACTTTTCTGAGCTTTGGAAGCTTCGAAGCTTCAAGGCCGACCAGTCCTGTCTTTCTTGCTTCCAAATCAACCATTATCCATATTCCGCTGAAGTAAAGCAAAGCAGGTATTATTGCCGATTTTGCTATACTCCCATATGGAATACCGATAAACTCCGACATCAGAAATGCCGCAGCACCCATAATCGGAG
>DAOLPD010000061.1:0-15229 GCA_035417425.1 Bacillota bacterium | reverse complement strand
GTGGATGAGCTTAAGGAACTGCTCCCGTATCTCAAGATGTGGAATACATATGTAGATATAGGAATAATCGCCTTAATTATTTACAAAGCGATGAATTTAATAAGAGAAACCAGGGCGGAGCAGCTGATTAAGGGTATAGCAATGCTTCTTATCGCAACCAAGCTCAGTGAGGTTCTGGGCCTTCATACTGTTTACTGGCTGTTGAAAAACGCAATGACAGTAGGGGTTATTGCAATTTTGATCATATTCCAGCCCGAGCTTAGACGGGCACTGGAGCATATCGGAAGAGGCAGGTTCTTTATAAAGGGAGAATTATTGGAACATGAAATAGACAGCATGCTTGATGAAGTATGTGTTGCCGTTGCACAGCTTTCAAAAAGCAAGACGGGTGCTATCATAGTAATAGAGCAGGAAACCGGTTTGAACGAATACATTGAGACCGGCACCAAGCTGGATTCCATAGTAACCAATGAGATATTGATGAACCTGTTTGTCCCCAATACTCCTCTTCATGACGGTGCTGTGATAATCAGAAGAAACAGGATTGCTGCAGCAGGCTGTTTTCTGCCTCTTACCCAGAGCCAGAATTTGAGCAAAGAGCTGGGAACAAGGCATAGGGCGGCAATAGGTATAACTGAAATTTCAGATTCAATGGTAATAATAGTATCTGAGGAGACGGGAGTCATATCCTTTGCCAAGATGGGCAGGCTTTCAAGGTATTTGGATACAAAATCCCTCAGGGAAATAATCAAAAACAGCATCAAGGCCAGGGAAAACAAACAACCCATATGGATGAAATGGGGTGTTAAGAATGAATAGTAAAATGATTAATAGGGATTATACAATAAGGATACTCTCGGTCATGCTGGCACTGCTTTTGTGGTTCTATGTGATAACCGAGCAGAATCCTGAGATAACCAAGGATGTTACAGTCCCCATAAGGCTCATAAACACTGTATTCCTTGAGAAAAGCAATATGGTCATTGTAAACGATACTGACAACTTTGAGCTGACCATGAGAATAAAGGGAAAGAAGAATGTGCTGGATAAGCTGAATTCCAACACCGTTGATGCCTATGCGGATTTGGCAGGCCATAACATGAAAGGGGAAAACTTCCTGAAGATAAATGTCGGCGGAATACCTGAAGATGTAAATATAATAATGAGATCCATGGACAGCCTTAAGATTATGCTTGAATCGAAGATCAGCGTTCAGAGAAGCGTTAAGCTGAACATCATGGGCAATCCGACCCACGGCATGGCGGCAATGATGCCGTCATTGACTCCCAGCGATGTTGTAATTACAGGAGCGGAATCGAAGATAGCCATGATTCATGAGGTCAGGGTGGATGTGGATATTGCCAGCGCCAATACTGAAGTAAGAAAAGTACTTCCGGTAAGAGTGCTGGATAAGACCGGAAAGGATATTCATGATATCACCGTAGAACCCGGCAATGTGGAAGTGAGTATTCCTATCGAGAATACAAAGCGGGTAAGCCTGAGTATGGATATATCGGGACAGCCGGCAGCGGGATATGTTGTAAGCGGTGCCTCGGTGCAGCCCGGGGAAGTGCTTGTAACCGGAAAGCAGCAGATTCTTGAAGGTATAACTTCCATAAAAACAGAGAAAATTGATATTGCTGAAGAAAAAACCGCTGTATCAAAGGAAGTAAGGTTGATAGTACCGGAAGGCTTGGAGGTTGTCGACGCCGATGAATTTGTAAGGGTATCGGTGAATATAGAGAAAATTGCAACCAGTGAGATTATTGTTAAAGACCTTGAATATATTAACCTTCCGGAAGATTTGGAGTTAGTAAGCATACAAGGCGATATAAAGGTAACCTTAAGAGGGGCGGAAAGCCGGATTGCCGACGCGCCAAGAACTGTCAAGTACTATGTTGACCTGAAGGGTGCCGTTGAGGGCAGTAATGTCCTGAATGTATTATGGGAGGCGCCTCAAGGCATAGAGGTTCTGGAGGTATCTCCGCGTCAAGCCGCAGCGGTACTGATAAACAAAGCTCAGCTGCAGGAACCCTAGGGAGATGATCAATTGCGTTTGGAGATAAATAACTTGAAGCAGCCTGTCAGGGATTTTCCCTTTGATAATGATGCGGATATGGTAAGGTTTCTTGTGGCGGAAAAGCTCAGGATCAGGGAAATGGATATATCTGAGCTTAGAATATTGAGAAGATCTGTAGATGCAAGGAACAAGAAGGATATATTATTGGTATATTCTGCAGAGGCTGAAATTAATGAGAATATCAATCCCTCCCGGTACATCAGGGCAAAGGATGTTGTCAGGGTCAATGAGAGGATGGAATATGAGGAAGAAGGCAAGCTTGTATATGGCAGCAGGCCGATAAATAACAGGCCGATAATAATAGGCAGCGGACCGGCAGGATTGTTTGCCGGTTTAGTTTTAGCACAACACGGATACAGTCCGCTGATACTTGAAAGAGGCAGTGACGTGGATAAAAGGGCTGAAGCTGTAAATACATTTTTCAGGCAGGGTGTATTGGATGAGGAATCCAATATACAGTTCGGCGAAGGAGGGGCGGGCACTTTTTCCGACGGAAAGCTTACCACCAGAATCAAGGATAGAAGAATAGGCAAGGTTCTGAATACCTTTGTGGAGGAGGGAGCTCCCAGGGAGATACTGTACCAGGCCAAACCCCATATAGGAACTGATATACTGAAAACAGTCATAAAAAACATGAGAAAAAGGATAGTGGAGCTGGGAGGGGAAGTAAGGTTTCTCTCCAAGGTTACCGATATTTTGGTGGAAGAAGGCCGGGCTAAGGCTGTAATAATAAACGGGAAGTCCGCAATAGAATCAAATGTAATAATAGCGGCTCTGGGACACAGCGCAAGGGACACATACAGCATGCTTCTTGAAAGAGGTGTGCGAATAATACCCAAGCCCTTCTCTATAGGTGTGAGGATAGAACATCTGCAAAGTATGATAGACGAGGCACAATACGGCAGCTTCGCAGGGCATCCGAGGCTTGGGGCGGCGGATTACCTGCTTACAACCAGAAGCAGTTCAACCGGAAGGGCTGTCTACAGCTTCTGCATGTGCCCGGGAGGGCAGGTAGTGGCTGCCGCATCGGAGCAAGGGATGCTTGTTACCAACGGCATGAGCGAGTACAAAAGGGACAGGGAGAATGCGAACAGCGCACTTGTGGTATCGGTATCTCCCGATGATTTTAGAGACAGCCATCCCTTATCGGGAGTGGAATTTCAAAGAATATGGGAAGGAAAGGCATATAAGCTGGGAGGCGGAAACTTCCATGCACCGGTACAGCTGGCAGAAGATTTTATGAAAGGAAAAGCTTCCCGGGCAGCAGGCAGGGTCAAGCCCAGCTACGAGCCGGGAGTCAGACCTTGTGACTTGCATATGTGCCTGCCTGAATATATAACTCTCTCCATGAAGGAAGCTCTCAGAGATTTTGACAGGAAGATAAAGGGTTTTGCATGCAGTGATGCGGTAATGACAGGAGTTGAAACGAGAACCTCCGCACCTGTAAGAATCGTAAGGAAGGAAAACATGGAGAGCGAATCTGTGGAAAACCTCTACCCCATAGGAGAGGGCGCAGGCTACGCAGGTGGAATCGTAAGTGCGGCAGTGGATGGAATAAAGGCAGCGGAAAAAATAATACAAGCTTATAAACCGATAAAATAGATAAACGTGAGGTACCATATGAAAAAAGATATAGAGCTTATACTTAACTCTACTCATGACGCTATGATTGGTGTTGATACCGACGGTATAATAACACTTTTTAACAAAGCTGCGGAAAGGCTCACGGGAACAGAAACAAAGGATGCAATGGGGAAATATGTGGCTGATGTAATAAAAGATACAAGGCTTCCATATATATTGAAAACAGGTGAGTCTGAGCTGAACCGCCAGCAGGATCTGGGGAATATAAAAATCATAACCAACAGGATGCCGGTGAAGGACAAAAAGGGGAGGATAATCGGGGCAGTTGCTGTATTCAGGGATATCACCGAGATTATTAAGCTTGCGGAGGAGATAACGAACCTGAATGAAGTGCACAGCTTGCTGGAGGCAATTATTAATGCCACACAGGATGCCATATCCGTTGTAGACCAGAATGGGCTTGGAGTAATGATAAATCCTGCCTATATCAAAATAACCGGACTGTCTGAAAAGGATGTCATAGGAAAGCCTGCTACTGTTGATATTGCAGAGGGCGAAAGCATTCATATGCAGGTACTTAAGACCAGAAAGCCCATAAAGGGTGCTTTAATGAAGGTTGGGCCTGCACGTAAGGAAGTACTGGTGAACGCTGCTCCTATTATTGTTGATGGAGAGCTGAGAGGCAGTGTTGGGGTTATTCATGATATATCGGAGATAACAAAGCTTTCCAATGAATTGAAAAATGCCAAGAATATAATAAGAAGCCTGGAGGCTAAATATACATTTGAGGATATAATAGGAAGCGATCCGCTGCTTCTGTCTGCCATTGACAAAGCAAAGAAGGCTGCGGAGATTCCGATAACTGTTTTGCTCAGGGGAGAAAGCGGCACCGGCAAAGAGATATTTGCCCATGCCATACATAATAAAAGTGAAAGGAAGTTCAGAAAATTCATAAAGGTAAACTGCTCGGCTATTCCCGAAACTCTGTTGGAATCAGAGCTGTTCGGATATGAAGAAGGAGCTTTTACCGGAGCGAAAAAAGGCGGAAAAAAGGGTCTTTTTGAAGAAGCTGCAGGAGGTACTATATTTCTTGATGAGATAGGGGAGATACCTCACAGCACCCAGACCAAGCTTCTTAGAGTGCTGCAGGAAAAGGAGATTGTAAGGGTAGGAGGCACAAAATCGATAAGTATTGACGTAAGGATAATCGCGGCAACAAATGCGGATCTGGAGGCAGCCATTGAAAGCGGCAGGTTCAGGGCGGACCTTTATTACAGGCTGAATGTGCTGCCGATAACGATTCCTCCGTTAAGGCTGCGCAAAGGTGATATTTATGATTTATCAATTTTCTTCATAAAGAAGTTTAATCAGCAATACGGGCGCAACGTTCGCGACATAACGCAGCAAGCCATCAACAAGCTGAAGGAGTATAACTGGCCCGGAAACGTCAGAGAACTGGATAACTTTATCGGACGTGCAATTATCAATATGAGGGCAAGCGATACGGTGATACAGGAAAACCACTTGCCTAAGCTTGAAGGGTTTTTGGATGCCGGGGACAATCCTGATGTCCGTGTGGAAAGCCGGGGAAGCATATCCATGACTTTGGACAGTGTAGTGGAGAAAGCTGAAAAAGAGCATATAGCAAAGGTTATGAAGGAATGCGGCAATAATAAGACAAAAGCGGCAAAGCATTTGAATATATCTTTAAGAAGCCTGTATTACAAGCTTGAAAGGTACGGTCTTGAGTGATATGCATGCAAATATTTGCAAAACGATTATTATTTTGCAAATATTTGCATGCATTTTTATTCAAATATTGGATTTTTTCTGTAATACATAGATCGGAATCCTCAATGCATGAAAATTTTTTCAAAAAAAAGTATAAGCATTACGAACATTTTTTAACCTGTCTATTAGTTGACATAAACTAAGCGACAGGTTTTTATATATATTGACATCTTTTATGGCATACTATTTGCATAAATATAAATTGAAACTTATATAAGCAAGAAAACATGTGAGGAGCGGTGAATCTGTGTCAAGAGAATACATATTGGCAATAAACCCCGGATCCACTTCGACAAAGGTGGCAATTTTCAAAGGCGAGAAGAATATACTCCAAAAAAATCTCAGCCATTCTGCAGAAGAAGTGTCCAAGTATGAGAAAATTACCGACCAGTATGAGTACAGACAAAAAATGATACTTGATTGGCTGAAGGAATCGGACGTCAGCACAGGCAGTCTGGCAGCGGTGGTTGGAAGAGGCGGTTTGCTGAAACCGATGCCCGGCGGCACTTACATCGTTACCGATGGAATTATAAATGATCTGCGAAATGCTGTTCAGGGTGAACACGCATCAAACCTTGGGGCGATAATTGCCAAGGGTATCGCAGATTCTGAAGGTATTCCCGCTTATATTGTCGATCCGGTAGCTACCGATGAGATGGATGATATTGCGAGGATTTCAGGAATGCCTGAACTCGAGAGGCCGGCTCTGGTACATGCTCTGAATATAAAAGCCGTCGGCAGAAGAGCTGCAAAGGATATGGGGAAGGAATTCACTGACGTTGATTTTGTCATTGCGCATCTTGGCGGAGGGATATCCGTTTCACCCGTCAGGAAAGGGAAGATAGTTGACGTAAACGGTGCAAACGATGCAGGCCCCTTTTCCCCGGAAAGGGCAGGGGGACTTCCTGTTGGTGATGTAGTAAGAATGTGTTTTTCAGGGAAATACACACGGGCAGAAATGAAGAGAAAGGCTATAGGCAAAGCAGGATTTGTGGGATATCTGGGCACCAATGATGCAAGAGAAGTAGTCAAGATGATTGAGGCCGGAGACCAGAAGGCAGCCCTCATTTTTGATGCCATGGCATATCAGATTGCCAAGGAGATAGGCGCCATGGCCACGGTAATTAACGGGAAGCTTGATGCTGTAATACTTACCGGCGGCCTTGCACATTCAGACCTGTTGTGTAAGAAAATAGCCAGGAGAGTGGAATTTATAGCGCCAGTCCTGGTATATCCGGGAGAGGACGAAATGCAGGCACTGGCTGAAGGTACTTTGCGAGTACTCAAGGGTGTGGAGAACGCAAAGATATATGAGGAAGAGGTGAAATAAATGATTAAGACCTTTAAGGAAATTATTGAGACTGCAAAGGCAAAAGGGCCCAAAACCATTGCTGTTGCAGTAGCTCAGGATCCGGAGGTATTAAGTGCTGTAAATGCTGCAAAAAAGCTTGGTATTGCAGAAGCCATACTTATAGGAGACAGGGAAGAGATCATTAAGGCCTCTGAGGAATGCGGCATTGATATCGGCACATATGAAATAATTGACATAAAGGATAAGAATGAGGCCAGCAGAAAAGCGGTTGAAATGGTTTCAGGCGGCAAGGCACACATTGTCATGAAGGGCATAGTTGATACGGCTATAGTGCTGAAAGCGGTTTTGGATGAAAACATAGGACTTAGAACGGGTAATGTTCTTTCTCATGTTGCAGTGTTTGAAGTTCCGGGATATGACAGACTTTTCTATGTTACAGACCCGGCAATGATATTGGCTCCTAATTTGATTCAGAAGAAGCAGATAATTGAAAATGTCGTACAGGTGGCCAACGCCTTGGGTAATTACAATCCCAAAGTTGCGGTGCTGGCTGCCGTGGAGAAGGTAAATCCCAAAATGCAGGCTACTCTTGATGCGGCAGAGCTGGTAAAAATGAATGAATCGGGAGAACTGAAAGGCTGCGTTGTCGGGGGCCCCTTTGCACTCGATAATGCAATATCCGTAGAGGCAGCCAGGCATAAAGGGGTAACCCATCCTGTTGCAGGACTGGCGGATGTCCTGCTGGTACCTTTTATAGAAGTGGGAAATGTTTTGTACAAATCAATGGTATATTATGCGGGATCAAAGGTTGCCGGAGTGTTAGTAGGGGCAAAGGCTCCTGTGGTAATGACTTCCCGTGCCGATTCGGACGAAGCCAAGCTGAATTCCATTGCCATAGCAGTACTTATGGCAGGAAAGTAGATACAAGATACGAGCAGCGGATGCATTGAATGCGTTCAGCAAATTTAGGAGGTTGTTTTATAATGCAGGAGATATACAGGTTGCTGATCATTAATCCGGGTTCTACCTCAACGAAGATTGCTATTTTTGATAACGAGAAGCCTGTTCTGGAGGAGACTCTCCGACACTCCAACGAGGAGCTTGCCCCCTTCGGAACAATTATTGAACAATATGAATTCAGAAAGAATGTCATACTTGATACATTGAATGCCAACGGAATAAATATTACAAAGCTAAGCGCAGTTGTAGGACGAGGCGGGCTCTTAAAGCCCCTGGAAAGCGGTACCTACAGGGTAAACTCAAAAATGCTGGATGACCTGAGGCATAGGCCGATGGGACACCATGCATCAAACCTTGGTGCGATAATTGCACATGAAATTGCTTCCCAGCTTGGTATACCGGCATTTATCGTAGACCCGGTTGTGGTGGACGAAATGGATGAAATAGCAAGGATTTCAGGAATGCCGGAAATTGAGAGAATCAGCTTACTGCATGCACTGAACCAGAAAGCCGTAGGCAGAAGGGCAGCTGCAGATCTTAACAGAAAGTACGAGGATTTGAATCTGATAATAGCCCATTTGGGAGGCGGAATATCAGTCGGCGCACACAGAAAAGGCAGAGTGGTGGATGTAAACAATGCTCTTGACGGTGAGGGCCCATTTTCTCCTGAAAGAGCAGGAGGCTTGCCTATCGACGGTCTCATAAAGCTCTGTTACTCAGGTAAATATACATTGGATGAAATTAAGAAGAAAATCACAGGAAAAGGCGGGCTTGTTGCATATCTTGGAACCAACGACGGCAGAGAAGTTGTAAGAATGATAGAAGAGGGCAACAAGAAAGCAGAGCTTGTGTACAAGGCAATGGCATACCAGGTGGCAAAGGAGATAGGTGCCTGCGCCGCAGTGCTTGAAGGGAAAGTAGATGCCGTCTGCCTGACAGGAGGCCTTGCCTACGATAAGCATCTTACAGGATGGATAAAAGAAAGGGTAGAGTTCATCGGAGATGTGAGGATATATCCAGGCGAGGATGAAATGATAGCCCTTGCCGAAGGCGGGCTCAGGGTACTGCGTGAGGAAGAAGATGCAAGGGAATATAAATAGGCTGCACAGCCTGATAGGGATGATTAAATGTTTAATGATAGAAGAGTAAGAATAATCACAGGCCACTATGGAAGCGGAAAAACCGAGTTTGCTGTGAATTATGCATTTGCTCTTGCAGATGCGGGGAAGAAGACTGCAATAGTTGATTTGGACATAGTGAATCCATACTTCCGGTCAAGGGAAAGAGAACCGCAGCTGGTTGAAAAGGGCATAAGGGTTGTATCTTCTTCAATAAAAGGCATATCCGGAGACTTGCCTGCTCTTTCACCGGAAATATATTCTGTTTTACAGGATACCTCTTATGAGGTTGTATTGGATGTCGGGGGAGACAAAGTCGGAGCCAGGGCTCTGGGAAGATACCACGAATACTTTGACAAGGAGCCTTACGATATGTTTTTTGTGCTGAATGCCAATAGGCATCAGACCAGTACGGTGGATGGGGCAATAAGCTATTTAAGGTCCATTGAACACGGCTCCATGCAGAAGGTTACTGCACTGGTTAATAATACTCATCTCTGCGGCAATACCACTGTAGAGGATATAATGAAGGGTCAGAAGCTTTGCGAAGATGTATCCAAGATTCTTGGGCTGCCCATCAAGTATGTGGTTGTTGAAAAGAAGTTCGTTGATGTGCTGCCTTCAGGACTCAGCGGTGATGTATTGCCAATAAATATATATATGAAAAAGCCTTGGGAGGACTAATTAAATCAACATTATTGCTAACAAAAAAATTAGTAAGGAGGTTAAGTAATGGCTAAGGTGACTTTCGACGAGAACAGATGCAAGGGTTGTGAGCTCTGCACCACAGCATGTCCTGTCAAAATTGTTGTTATGGATAAGGAAAGAATTAATATCAAGGGTTATCATCCGGCGACAGTTAAGGAAATGGACAAATGTACGGGATGTGCTTCTTGTGCAAGAATGTGTCCTGACGTTGTAATAAAAGTAGAAAGATAAAAAGGGAGGTAAAAGCTTAATGGCTAAGGAATTATGGAAGGGCAACGAAGCTGTAGCTGAAGCGGCGATTAAAGCAGGCTGCAGATTTTTCTTCGGCTATCCGATTACACCACAGAATGAAATACCCGAGTACATGGCTATGAAAATGCCGCAGGTTGACGGATGCTTCCTTCAGGCAGAATCAGAGATAGCTGCTATCAATATGGTTTACGGAGCAGCAGGTTCGGGAGCAAGGGTAATGACATCCTCATCCAGCCCGGGAATAAGCTTGAAGCAGGAAGGTATAACTTATATTGCAGGAGCTGAACTGCCCTGTGTAATAGTAAATATGGTAAGAGGGGGCCCAGGGTTAGGAGGAATACAACCAGCACAGTCAGACTATTTCCAGGCTTGCAAGGGCGGCGGACACGGGGACTACAGACTGGTAGTACTTGCACCGGCATCAGTTCAGGAAGCAGTTGACCTTGTTCAGGAGGCTTTTGATATAGCCGACCAGTACAGAAATCCGGTAATGGTTCTTGGAGACGGTATGATAGGACAGATGATGGAGCCGGTGGAATTCACTGAAGTAAAAAAGAGAAGCCTGCCTGAAAAGACTTGGGCAACAGTGGGTACCAAGGGCAAGAGAAAGCCTAATGTTATCAATTCTCTTTTCATAGATCCGGCAGATTGCGAAAAGCATAATTTCCATCTGTTTGAAAAATATGCGGAAATAGAAAAGAACGAAATCAAAGTTGAGGAGTATAACCTTGAAGGCGCAGAGATAGTATTCGCTGCTTATGGAACAATAGCAAGAATAGTTAAGAATGCTATAAATTCACTTGCTAAAGAAGGAATAAAAGCAGGACTTATAAGACCGATAACCCTTTGGCCATTCCCGGCTAAATCCTTTGAAAAAGCAGCAGAACAGGCCGGCGTAAAAGCTTTCATGTCGGTAGAAATGAGCATGGGACAGATGGTTGAAGATGTGAAGCTGTCCGTAAACGGAAAGAAACCTGTATACTTCTATGGAAGAACGGGCGGTATGTTCCCAACTCCCAAGGCTGTTGCCGAAGAAGCCAAGAAGATATTAGGGGGTGCAAAATAATGGCAGTTGTATTTGAAAAAACCAGAGGACTTGCAGAAAAGCCCTTCCATTATTGTCCCGGCTGCACTCATGGGATAATACACAGGCTGGTGGCTGAATCACTTGATGAGCTCAATCTTATAGATAATGCCATTGGTGTTGCTCCTGTCGGATGTGCTGTATTTGCATATGATTATTTTAACTGCGATATGCAGGAAGCAGCTCATGGAAGAGCTCCGGCTGCTGCAACAGGCATAAAGAGAGTTAACCCGAATTCTGCAGTATTTACTTACCAGGGAGACGGCGATCTGGCGTCAATAGGTACTGCTGAGGTAGTCCATGCGGCAATGAGAGGCGAAAAGATAACCACAATATTTGTAAACAATGCCATATATGGAATGACAGGCGGTCAGATGGCTCCTACGACTCTTGTAGGACAGAAGGCAACCACAGCTCCTTATGGAAGGGACGAGAACCATGCAGGTATGCCTTTAAGGGTAAGCGAAATGCTTGCAACCATTCCTAAGACTGCATTTGTAGAAAGAGTATCCGTACATGACGTAAAGCATATTATCCAGGCAAAGAAAGCTATAAAGAAGGCTTTCCAGCTTCAGATGGAAGGCAAAGGTTTCACACTTATTGAAGTGCTGTCCACCTGCCCGACAAACTGGGGTAAAACTCCTATTGAAGCATTGAAGTGGCTCCAGGAGAATATGATACCATATTATCCTCTCGGAAACTTCAAAAATATTGAGGAGGTGAAATAATGGCACATGAAATTATAATGGCAGGCTTTGGCGGACAAGGCGTCATGGCTATGGGTAAAATACTTGTTGAGGCAGCCATGGAAGAAGGAAAGAATGTGTCATGGCTACCCTCATATGGTCCTGAAATGCGCGGAGGTACTGCAAACTGCAGCGTAATAGTATCTGATGAGCCTATAGGGGCTCCGATAGTTACTGAAGCTACTGCAGCTATAGTAATGAACAGGCCTTCGCTGGATAAGTTTGAACAAGATGTAATACCCGGGGGATCACTTTTTGTTAACAGTTCCTTAATAGACAAGAAGGCTTCAAGAGATGATATAAAGGTTTACTACGTGCCTGCAAATGATATAGCAAATGAATTGGGAACAGACAAGGTTGCAAACATAGTAATGCTGGGAGCATATCTCCAGGCATCAGGTGCAGCATCCTTCGATTCAATAATGAATATCATCACACACATTTTTGCAGGTAAAAAAGCCAGCGTTATACCGCTGAATAAAGAAGCACTTTTAAGAGGGGCAGCTTGCATAAAATAACCTAATTAAATCCATCCCGAAAATAAAAAACCTCCATCTTCCATCCTCCTTTCGGGATGGATTTTTTCTTGTTATTGACTATTTCCGCATAATTGAATAAAATATATTATAAAGTATCAATGACGTATACCTGCGGTAAAGGTGTTGGGGCTATTGCCAAGGGTGCATGGCAAGAGGCAAAGCCGAATAGAGTGGTAGCGCGGTAACTCCGTCTCTTGATTGAGACGGGGTTTAATTTTCGATATTTTATATATAATAAAACTAATCGGAGGGATATACATGGATTTCAAAGTGGAAATTGCAAAAAGAATAAACGCATTAGTTGATATGGAATTTGACAAGGTCATGGAGCTTATTGAGATCCCGCCCCAGACCAATATGGGGGACTATGCTTTTCCTTGTTTTCAGCTGGCAAGAGTGATGAGAAAATCACCGAATATGATTGCCGCCGAGATTTCGGGAAAGGTGCAGGCTGACAGCATAGTTGAAAGGGCGGAAGCAGTAGGGGGATATGTGAATTTTTTCATTAATAAGAAGGAATACATAAAGCATATTATACAGGAGATTCTTGAGAAGGGAGAGAAATTCGGAAGCTCTGAGGAAGGTAAGGATAAGAATGTAATAGTTGAATTTTCATCAGTAAATGTTGCAAAGCCCTTCCATGTAGGACACCTGTTCAATACAATACTCGGCAGTGCCCTTGAAAAGGTTTTCAGGCACTCAGGCTACAATACGATCAGAATCAACCATCTTGGGGACTGGGGAACCCAGTTCGGGAAGCTTATATCCGCATATAAGAGATGGATAAATGAAGAAGCTCTTGAGAAGGAACCCATAAGTGAGCTTTTCCGGATATATGTCAAATTCCATGAAGAGGCTGAAAAGGATCCGGCTCTTGAAGATGAGGCCAGAGCATACTTCAAAAAGCTTGAAGACGGAGATCCCGAAGTAACTGTGCTGTGGCAAAGGTTCAAGGACCTGAGCCTTAGGGAATTCAGCGAGATTTATGAGATGCTGAATGTGGAGTTTGATTCATATGCCGGAGAAAGCTTCTACAGCGACAAGATGGATGAGGTTGTCCAAATGCTTCGTGATAAGAAACTGCTTAAGGACAGCAACGGAGCAAAAATAGTTGACCTTGAACAGTTCAACATACCTCCGATAATGATACTTAAGTCCGACGGCGCCACGATTTATGCCACCAGGGACCTGGCCGCAGCCATATACAGGAAAAGGACCTACGATTTCCATAAGAACATCTATGTGGTGGGAGGAACACAGTCCCTGCATTTCAATCAGATTTTCAGCACCCTGGGGCTTATGGGCTTTGAGTGGTCAAAGGACTGCGTACACATCGGCCACGGCCTTGTAAAGTTTGCAGACAAGAAGCTTTCAACCCGGAAGGGCGACGTTGTTTTTGCAAAGGATGTAATGAATGAAGCTGTACATAAGACTATGGAAGTAATAGAGCATAAAAATCCGAACCTGGAGAACAAGGAAGAGGTTGCAAGGAAGGTCGGTATGGGGGCTCTTCTTTATACCTTCCTTAAGAATAACCGGGAAAAGGATGTTGTGTTTACATGGGAAGATGCATTGAACTTTGACGGGGATTCCGGTCCATATGTTCAGTATACCTATGTAAGAGGCAGAAGCATATTGCAGAAGGCGGGATATGTACCCGATACGGCGGACCTGAGCTATCTTTCCACAGAGGATGAATTCCAGCTGGTCAAGCTTCTGGGAGCCTTCAAGGATTCGGTAAAGGAAGCAGTGGAAAGGTATGAGCCCTTTGTAGTTGTCCGTCATGTAACGGAGATAGCCAAGGCCTATAACAAATTTTACAACACGCATCCCATACTGAATGCTGACGAAAATGTCAAGAATGCAAGACTGCAGCTTACCAAAGCAGTCGGAATAGTGATTCAGACAGGGCTGAGTCTTGCAGGAATAGAAACACCCGAAAATATGTAATGGTTTGAACAAAATATATGAGTGTGATAATATTACTATATCCAAAAAAAATCATATCACCAGTGAAAATGGCCTTCACTGTTGAGAAAGGGGTCTTATAATGGGTCGCATGTTTGGAACCGACGGAGTAAGAGGAATTGCCAACAAGGAGTTGAGTCCTGATTTAGCGTTCAATCTTGGAAGAATAGGTGCATATGTATTGACTGAAGAAACCCACAAAAAACCCAGGATTGCTGTAGAAAAGGATACAAGAATCTCCGGTGACATGCTTGAAGCCGCTCTTATTGCAGGTATATGCTCAATGGGAGCAGAAGCTGTGTCCCTGGGAGTTTTGCCTACACCTGCAGTGGCATACCTTACGAGGCATATGGGCTTGGATGCGGGAGTCGTGATTTCGGCTTCACATAATCCCTTTGAATATAACGGAATAAAGTTTTTCAACGGTGAAGGATATAAGCTGTCGGACGAATTGGAGGACAGGATAGAAAGCCTGATGCTGAATCCGGAAAACGGTATAGCAAATCCCACAGGGGCGGAAATTGGCAAGAAGGTTGAGGTAGATAACGCTGTACACGGGTATGTTGATTTTCTCAAAAAGACCATTGATGTCAACCTGAGAGGATTAAAGATAGCAGTTGACTGCGCAAACGGTGCTTCATATATAGCGGCGCCTTCGGTACTTGCGGATCTTGGTGCGGAGATAGTGGTCATTAACAACAAGCCCGATGGAACGAACATAAACGTAAAATGCGGCTCAACACACCCTGAAGGCCTGCAGAAGCTGGTTGTGGAATCCGGAGCCCATATAGGGCTGGCCTTTGACGGAGATGCTGACAGACTTATTGCAGTGGACAACAGAGGAAATATTGTTAACGGAGATCACATGCTTGCCATATTTGCCAGACATTTAAAAGGAAAGGGCATGCTGAAGAAAGACACGGTAGTTGCTACTGTCATGAGCAACATGGGCCTTGATATAGCTATGAAGCGGGAGAAGTGCAATCTTGTAAAGACTAAGGTAGGGGACAGGTATGTTCTTGAAGAGATGGTTTCAATGGGTTACAGCATTGGCGGCGAACAGTCCGGGCATATAATATTCCTTGAT
>DAOLPD010000060.1:0-15639 GCA_035417425.1 Bacillota bacterium | reverse complement strand
GAGCACGTCTCATCCGGTTTTAATCAAACCGGCATAAAGACCTCCTCGTTTATATAATTCCTCATGGGTACCCCTTTCGGCAATTTTCCCCTTCTCCAGAACGATTATTTCATCACAGTCCCGGATAGTGCTCAGGCGATGGGCGACGATTACACAGGTACATCCCCGGCATCGGATGCTTTCATCCACTCTTTTCTCTGTTAAGGGATCCAAGGCACTGGTAGCTTCATCCAATATTATAATAGAGGGATTTTGCACCAATGCCCTGGCAATCTCCAGCCGCTGTCTTTGTCCGCCGCTGAAATTTTTCCCGCCCTCTTCCACCAGTTGTTCATAGCCTCCTGCCCGAGCTGTTATATCTTCATGAATGCAGGCGTCTTTGGCTGCCCGTATCAATTGGAATTCCGAAACTGTTTCGTCCCACAAAGTGATATTATCCCGCACACTGCCCTCAAACATCCAAATTTCCTGATCTACCATAGCCAGGGAATTAGTGATTACAGTCTTCGGCAAATCTGTCCAGAGATAACCGTCCAATAGGATCCTTCCGGACCAAGGCTTATAAATTCCGGCCAGAATTTTGGCCACTGTGGATTTACCGCTGCCGGAGCCGCCCACCAGTGCCACCCGAGACCCGGGCCTGAGTTTCAGATTAAAATTCTCAATAAGCGGAGGCTCCAGCAAGTTATAACCGAAGGTAATCCCCTCCAGTTCCACAAAACCTGCCAATTTGTGCCCTTCAGTAAAACTAATCCTGGCTTGAGCCTCTGTCTTTTCTTCATCCCAGGTTTCAGGCTGCGAAGGATATTGCAAAACATCGTCCAATCGGTTCATTTCCCCTTCCACTTCCTGCATCTGGGCCCCCAAACCCACAATTTCAGTTACAGGAGTCATGAAGCTGGTCATTAGGCTTTGGAAAGCAACCAGCATCCCAATGGTCATTTGGTCTTCCATAATAAAATGCGCCCCTAAAACCAGGACGAGGGTATTATTTATTCCGGTCAATAAGTAAGGAAGTGCAGCCAGGTATTGAGAGGAAACACCCAACTCCTGTTCTGAATTCAAAGCTTTGGCCTGATAACCTGCCCACCTGGCAAAAAAGTCAGATTCCGAGCCGGTGGCTTTAATCGTTTCAATAATCTGCAAACCTGTCATCCCTATAGCAGTTGTCATGCCTCGATCTTTTAAAAGCTTGCTGTTCTGGTCTTTTCTTTTGGTCGCAACAATTTTTAAATAAGAAATATTGACCAGGGCAACCGCCAATCCAAACAAAGCCAAGACATAATTATAGCGAAGCATTAAAGCAAAATAGAATACAATCATAAACAGATTTAAGACTGCAGTGGCCAGTTTTCCCGAGAGCAATTTGGCGACATTGTCATTGCTCAGCATCCGAGAAGCAATGTCCCCGGCTGATCGCTGGGCAAAAAATTCAGCCGGCAGCTTTAAAATATGCCACAAGAATCGGCAGGAAGCTGTCAAAGCAATTTTAGTTTCCAATTTTAACAGATAATATTGCTGCAGCCAGGTAAGAATTCCACGAATGACCCCAGTTAGTCCCATCCCCATAAATAAGGGAACAATCCATGAATCTTTACCGGCAAGCAGAATATCGTCGACAAAAATCCTGGCGAATACAGGAATGACCAGACCCGGAATGACCATGGCCAGCCCTGCGAAAACCACATAAAGCAAAGCTGTTTTGGATCCCCGCAGCCTTTTTAGGAGAGAGGACATCAGTCCTGGTTTTTTGCCGTCTTTCTGGAAATCGGACGTAGGCTTGAAGGTAAGAGTGATTCCGGTAAAAGACTGGTTAAATTCTTCTTCAGTCACAGTCCGTCTGCCGGATGCAGGATCATTCAAATAAACTTTACCTTTGCGGA
Organism: Bacillota bacterium; assembly: GCA_035417425.1. Lineage (GTDB taxonomy): Bacteria > Bacillota > Clostridia > Lutisporales > Lutisporaceae > BRH-c25. Next base: position 13,756 of record DAOLPD010000060.1, on the reverse strand, counting down.
AGCCCTCTAAGACCATAAAATGGCTGAAGTTCCAATGAATAATAACCGGAGGGGGCATTTTTTTCAGGCTGTCCGGTTCCTTACGAAACCCTTTGCCCTCCAGTCCATATTGTCTGGCTGCCTTCAGGATATTGCTGGCCTTACTGCCATCGCGGGACACTCCGCAGGCAATTCTGACCTGATCTAGAGGAACATATTTCCCAAAATATCTTAAAATCATAGTCAGAGATGCCGCCCCGCATTCAACAGCCTCCATCTGGAGAACAGTGGGTACCCTGGCTATGGCAGGAGTCTTTGCTCTGTTATTTCTTCCCTCATCATTTCTGTCCATTTGCTATTCCCCCATTTTATTTCTGCCCATCCGCCCCGGACTGTGCCCCGAAAAAGGGAATCACCTTGGCAATCGGTTTTTCTCTGGCAATAACTACAGCACCTTGAACCAGAGTCCCACCCGCAATTGAAAGCGAAGGTCCGGCAGATGAAGACCACTTATATCCGCTTACCGTACTATTGTCGAGTACCAGGTCGGCCTGCACCTCTAGTGGGGCGCCTTGCCCTGCCAACAGCGAGACCAGATTTTCGTTGCCCAGTGTTTGCATCATGCTTTCAACTGTCGCCGGGTATTCCGCAACAGAAATGACTCTGCCCAACATATAACCGGATTCTTCTTTATTGACTATTGTGGGAAAAATCTGGACTTCCATTCCAAGTCGAATTTTCCCCGCAAGCTCAGCGGGAACATAGAGCACTGCTTCAAGTCGTGTCGTGGCGCCATACTGTTCCAAGGTCGCCAAGGTTTGCCCCGGCTGAATAATACTGCCCGGATGCATATTCATCTCTAAAATCCGTCCCTCAATCGGTGATATGATTTGTGAACGATAATCCAATTCGTTCCGCAGCCGCCCCACCTTGCCTACTATGTCCTGATACGCGCGGGAATCAGTCTGACCATTATTCTCCATTTCCTGGAGAGTATCAAGCAAGTTATTTATTTCTTCCACCAATTCCGGCTGTTCAATTCTGGCGATGACATCTCCTTTTTTAACCTTGTTTCCGGCCTTGAAGCTGACATCAATGACTCGCCCGGAAATATCGTGGGTCAAGGAAAAAACACCTGCGTTATTTAAGAGTATCCCCTGTCCCGCTATTTTCGTGGGGATGCTGCCTGCGAAACTCCAGATAATCGCCCCGGTTAAAAGGAGGCCCAAGGCTATCAAGGCCAGCCAGCCCCTGGGGGAAGTCACTTTAATCAGTTGATCCAGTTGTTCCGGCGAAGAAAGCCGTTTTAGGGATGCCTCCCGGAATATTTTTTTCTCCATGCCCAGCACCTCTTTATTCTTCTAAGGAGACAAATATGCCGTCCTGTAATTTCTTAAGCACTACCAGATCGCCCAAGTCATCTCCTGTTGCACTAAATTCATGAACTCCGCAGACACCATGCCATCTGCCCAGGTCTCTTAATCCCTTAGCTACTGAAGCTCGATCCCCTATGTCGGTTTTTTCCATTGCGGCCGCTAACATCATAACCGCATCATAGCCCAAGGCAGCGTAGGTAGTAGGCTCTAAATGATACTCTTGCCGGAAGGATTTAATGAAATTTTTTGTTTCGGGACTATCACTATTCCGGTCAAAGGTGGTACCGACAATAGTTCCTTCCGCGGTCTCTCCCCCAATGCTGAGCAATTCTAAAGAGTCCAGAGCATTACCGCCGGCAAAAGGTCCGGTGATACCTGCTTGCCCGGCATCACGAATAAATATGGCTGCCCCAGGCATTGCCGTCGCAATAAAAATTCCGTCATAACCAAAAGCCTTCCACCTGTTGTGCAAACGTTTAAGTTCTTCTACATTTGAGTAATTGTTGAAACGGTCGACGACCATGATTCCATTCTGTTTAGCCTGATCTTCAAAAAAATTAGCCAAACCTATCCCGTAAACATCATCAGTATAATAAACTACCATTCGTCTTAAGCCCTGCCTGCCCAGGTATTCTGCCAACCTCCCGGCAATTTTGTCATCCCCGGGAATGTTACGAAAGATATTCCTGAAACCGTTTTGGGTAAGCTCAGGGTTCGTAGAGGCAGGGGATAGCATAGTAAGTCCAGCCCGCTCATAAATGGCGGAGGCTGGAATAGAAACATAAGAATTACGGTGTCCGATTACCGCCTGAACGGACTTGTTTTCAGCGAAAGACTCGGCGATAGAAACCCCTTTGACTACCTCAGAATCATCTTGTTCTTTGAGCAGCTTAAGCTTCTTGCCATTAATCCCGCCATCGGCGTTAATGCTCTTGACCGCTAAATCAATACCTTCATTAAAAAGATTATTATTGGTGCTAAAGGGCCAAACCACTCCTATGACAATCTCCTGAGGTTCTTCCGCCCGGGTACATCCTACGGACAAAAATATAAAAACCAGACACAGAAAAAAGATTTGAAAAATCCGGCATAATTTATTGAACATAGCCCCTCCTGCTTCTTGCTGATTATTCAAATATTGGAATTTTCTATAGTTACTAAGTTATAAAGTTAATACGGCAGACAAGAGAAAGTATTACAGTTTTTGTCGAGTTATTTTTCAAAAAATCTGTTCATTAAAAAACAGCTGATTTGTAATAGACTCTCTTCCGGAACGTATTAACTATATAATTAACCATGCAAATGAGACTGTTTAACTAAAGACGCAAAGGGAGGAATAATCAATTATGTCTTATCATGTATTTCAATACGGTGGTGTGAACTGTGTGATTGATATTGAAAAAATGCAGGCAAAAGCTGTTGATGACTTAACCGCCGAAGCATTAAAAAAGATACCATCCATGCAGGAAAGACCGCTGCCCTCCGATCTGGAAGAGAACCCTAAGAAGAAGAAACAAGAGCCCCTTCCTATTAACAGTATGGCTCTTTTTGTCACTCAGGCCTGCAACCTGCGGTGTACTTATTGCTATGAAGAAAAAACCAGCGGCTGCATGGAAGAAAAAACCGCCCTCCGGGCAGTGGACTGGTTACTTGAACATTCGGGAAACATTAAAAAAATCTATATTTCTTTTTTTGGCGGTGAACCTTTTCTGAACTTTCCGCTAATTAAAAACGTTGCAGCCTATGCCCGGAAGAAAGCCGGCGCTTTGGACAAGTCCGTAGCATTCGCCACCACGACCAATGCAACCCTGCTGGATGAGGAAATGATTCTATTTCTCCGAGAGTATGATGTCCATGTTTTGGTCAGTATGGACGGGCCCAGAGAAATTCATGACCAGCAGCGGCCTTTTGCCGATGGTCGGGGTTCTTATGACGTCATCCTGCCCCGCGTCAAGAAACTGCTGGAGGTAAAGCCGGAGACCCGTGTTCATGCCGTTCTCGTCGATGACAGCAAAACAGAACTCATAAATAACGCACTGAAAGATATTGGTTTCGCAGAAGTAACACTTTTACCGGCATCCGCTTCTGAGTTTCAAGGAGGGGCGGAGGAAGGAGCCGGAAAAACCGAGCAGTCCAGAAATCTGGATGGTCTCCTCCTGGAAATGGAACGGGAAGCAGAACTATGGCTGAACCTTGTTAAAAACAAGGACAGTAAGTCCTTAAGAGATTTAAGGACTAAGGCTCAACTATCTCTGCCCCTTATAGCGCTTCTGCACAACAAAAAGAAACATTATGCCTGCGGAGCCGGTATAAAATATATCGCTGTTTCCGATACGGGAGATATTTATTTATGCCACCGCTTCGTCGGTCAGGATGAATACAAATTAGGGAATGTCTTTAACAATGACATTGATCGGGAAGTTTGTCTGGAATCTCCACTTACCCGTGTGCCGGCTTGTGCTTCTTGTTTTGCCCGCTATTATTGTGCCGGATGGTGCAAACATGATAATTCCACCTCCTGTGGTTCCATCTGGACTCCCTCCGAAGAGATTTGTCTGTTAAAGCAGCGTGAACTGGAGCTTGCTGCTGCCTTAATCTGTCAATTTGATGAACAAGACCGCACCTTCCTCAGGGAATATGAAATATTCCCCCCTAAACCGTGTCCCCTCGACTTTTAGGCCCTTGCCGCTTTTCGCCTTCCATAGAAAAAGTACCTTGTTCTGCTTTCAAAGCAGAGCAAGGTACTTTCAAAATCCTTTCAGTTAATTACCAAACAGTTATACTTGTATCTCCAATTTTTTCAAGACATAGAGAGCCACCGCCGCAACCGCCGGCTACCCCATCCAATTCTTCATCTGTGAGCCCTTGCTCCTCTTTCACTTTGGCAAGATCAGCAGCAGTAAAATTGAAACCTGCCTTTTTAGCAAAGTCCAACCGTGCCTGGCCGTCTTTAAGACCACTCAGACTCTTTTTAAAGTCTTCATCTGATTTTACTTTTTCCATAAAAGCTTTTGCTGATTCAATACTCATTTTTTCAACCTCCATTTTTAATTTAGTACACTTTCTGTGCACTTGTTTTACATTTTCAATGGTTAATACGTTTATCACCGGAATATATTACATACCAAAAAAATATTTTTATCCCTGTGATTTTAATCCTAATGACCACAAAAGGGGCATCTCCCCAGGCTGATGGTCAGTCTTGCACCGCAAAGGGGACAGATGTTCTCCCTGTCTTGTTCCTGCAGCCCTGCTGCCGCATATCCTAATTCCTCTTCTGTAAGTTCATTTTCCTCTTTCAAGGCATCAATCAAAATAGCGTAATCTGCCGGAGAAATCCGAATCAGAAGCTGTTCTCGCAAAGCCTCCCTGATTTTGATATCTACACTTAAATCAACAGCAATCATGCTTTGAGCCAGACGTAAGAGTTCAGCTATTTCGTCATCCTCAACCGGTCCTATATCCTTTTCTCCTGCCAGAATCCGGTCCAGATAGGCAAGGTACAGCTCTGCCTTCGCTTTTTCAGTCATCAATGTTTATCCCCCAGCTTTCCAAAATTTGACGCAGCCGCCCCATGGCACGAAACAAGATAACACCCGTATTGCTTTCACTAATCCCAATAAGTTTAGCGATATCCCTGTTGGTACAACCGCTCCAAAATTTCAGAGCAATGATTTCCCGCTCTCTCTCGCTCAAAGAAGCTAAAGCCTTGTGCAAATGCTGCCGCAATTCCCTTGTCATGACAGCATCATCAATATTGAATCTTAAATCTGAGAGCTCTGCCGTTTCTTCCAAAAACACATAAGTATTTCGATTCCGGCTGCGGTAATAGTCCGTTACGCTATTGCGGGCAATGCTGAAAATCCAGACAGAAAGCGGTGCCTTTTCCGGCATGTAATATCTTAATTTAGTAAAAAGCTTGGAAAAAATCTGACTGGTTAAATCGTCGGCCTCATGGAAATCGTTCACCCGATAATGTACATAATTAGAGACCCGAGAAAAATAGGTGTTGTATAACTCGACAAAATCACGGCCATCATCGACCGATAAAGTTAGTGGATTTTCTATATTTTTCGTCTGAGTAAACATTCCCTTCTCAGTCCTCCTTGGCTCCTATAATCTACATATCCGGCAGTTATTGTTCAAATTTGGTATACGGGGGGGGAAATTAGTATTAAATTGTCTATATTTCAATTTTACTGGTATATATTTTTGTTTACAATGTACGAAAGTACAGTCTTATAAAAAAAATGAATCAGTGCCAGGTAACATAATAAAAAAACAGCAGACTCAGTCTGCTGCTGTTTTCAGAGGTGATTAGCGCAAATCTTTGACACTCATTACCAAAACAATTGAATGTTTTGTTATTTCATTATTTTACAAATGTTATTCGTGAACTCTACCGGATCACCTATGGGCAAGCCTTCTATCAGAAGGGCCTGATTATATAAAAGGTTGGTGTACAGGTTCAGCTTCTCTTTATCCTTTTCATAGGCTTCCTTAAGGGATTTGAAAACCTCATGATCGGTATTTATCTCCAGGACCTTTTCCGCTTTGATACCCGGACTGTTCGGCATTGAATTAAGCACCTTCTCCATTTCAATAGAAAGCTCTCCCTCATTGGACAGGCATACGGGATGGTTTTTCAGCCTTACTGATGCCCTGACATCCTTGACCTTTCCCGACAGTATGCTTTTCATAAACTCAAAAAGTTCCTTCTTGCCTTTCTCCTCAGAATCAGATATATTTTTCTTATCGTCGAATTCTATACCCAAATCACTGCCTGATACCGATCTGAACTCTTTATCCTTGTATGCCATCATCATTTTAATTGAAAACTCGTCAACATCATCGGTAAAATACAGTATTTCGTAGCCTTTGTCAGATACCAGTTCTGCCTGGGGCAGCTTTTCAATCCTCTCATTGGATTCTCCGGTGGCGTAATAGATGTATTTTTGTTCTTCGGGCATTCTGGAAACGTATTCATCCAAAGTGACCATCTTCTTCTCTTTTGAAGAATAAAACATCAACAGGTCCTGCAGGGTTTCCTTGTTGCTTCCGAATTCGCTGTAAATTCCGTATTTCAGCTGCCTTCCGAAGGCTTTGTAGAATTCCTCGTACTTATCCCTCTCGGTTTTCAACAGATTCTCCAGTTCACTCTTGATTTTGTTTTTTATGTTCTTGGCAATAAGCTTCAGCTGCCTGTCATGCTGGAGAATTTCCCTTGATATGTTGAGGGACAGGTCCTCCGAGTCCACAAGGCCTTTAACAAAGCTGAAATAATCCGGAAGCAGGTCAGGGCACTTGTTCATTATCATAACACCCTTTGAGTAAAGCTCCAGGCCTTTTTCATATTCCTTTGTATAGAAATCAAAGGGCATCTTTTCCGGAATGAAAAGTATTGCATTATAGCTCACCGCACCGTCAGCACTTATATGAATATGCTTTATAGGTTTGTCAAAGCCGTAGTGCTTTTCTGAATAGAAGTTATCGTAATCTTCCTTGGTCAGTTCGTTCTTGTTTCGTTTCCATATGGGCACCATGCTGTTTATAATCTGCTCTTCCTTATAGTCCTCGTATTCCTTTTCACTGCCTTCCTTGAGGCGCCTGCGGGTTATATCCATTTTTATCGGATACCTGATAAAGTCGGAGTATTTCTTAATAATAGCCTTAAGCCTGTACTCCTCAAGATACTCGTTAAAATTTTCATCTTCGGTATTCTCTTTTATCTTTAGTATGATATCCGTACCGACAGTATCTTTCTCACAGGGTTCAATTGTATAACCATCTGCCCCGCTGGATTGCCACTTGTACGCAACATCACTGCCAAAGGCTTTGCTTATAACAGTGACAGTATCGGATACCATAAATGCTGAATAGAATCCTACTCCAAATTGGCCTATTATGTCATGTCCGTCCATTGATTCAATTTCTTTCTTAAATGCAAGAGAGCCGCTTTTTGCTATTACTCCAAGATTATCGTCCAGCTCTTCTTTTGTCATTCCGATTCCTGTGTCCGAAATCCTGAGAGTTCTGCTTCCCTTGTCAGGTACAACCTTTATATAATAATTGTCTTTATCAAAGCTTATGGATTCGTCCGTTAATGCTTTATAATAAATCTTGTCAATGGCATCACTTGCATTGGAAATAAGCTCCCTGAGAAAAATCTCCCTGTGGGTGTAAATGGAATTGATCATAAGATCCAATAGCTTCTTGGATTCTGTTTTGAATTGTTTTTTTGCCATATAAACTTCTCCTCCCATAGAAAATGTCATATGTATTGTTAGCACTCTACTCATCCGAGTGCTAATCCTCTATCCATTATTTATCACAATTCAATTTCTATGTCAAGGCTTATTATATAAAAGAAGAATGCGACGAATAGCATTCTTTTAATTGAATTTGTATATCCTTCGCATGATCCGGTATAATTGAATTGTAATCTTTCTCCCAACTTTGCCGTAAGGATTGGATATCGTTCCCAGCAAGCGGTATCTCAGCCTGTAATAGAGCATTTCATTGCTCTCTTTAAGATATGACCATAATTCCGCTTTTTTCTGCATATCTTCTTTTGTGGCTGAGATCTGAAGAAACACCGATGAAATTGTCATCATCATGGAAAGATAGCTTCTCATATAATTTGCAAGCCGTCTGCTTGGCAGATTATCATGAGAATTATAGGCATCTATCATAAGCTTATTTACTCGGATTTGCTGATCAATTCGTTTTATCATGTTTTTTTCATTTACCGATTGATCTTCTCTTCCGATAAAATAACGGTACAGATCAATATTCATATAATAAATTGTTCTTACATAAGGAAGCGGATTGTATACGAAAAGGTTGTCCACATAAAAAGTATGCTTGGGCAGTACAAGACCGCATTGGCGAAGAAGCTCTGTACGGTAAATAACTGAATGCATGAGAAGGTATTGAGTCGGTTTGAAGTTACCTATCTCATCCCAACCAAAAATTCGGTTCTGGGGCAATACATACTTGTAATTGACAGCATGACTGCTATTGTCTGATGAATGTTCATAAACATAATTACATACCATCATGTCGAGAGCAGTACCTTTTTCATGCAGTTCCTTAAGCTTAGACAGAACCTCCAGCATACCGTCCGTATCCAGCCAATCATCTGAATCCACAACCTTGTAGTACAAACCTGAAGCATTCCTCAAACCGGTATTGACACCCTCGCCATGTCCGCCGTTTTCCTGATGTATCGCTTTGACAATACCCGGATACCTGGAAGCATAATCATCCGCAATTTCGCCTGTTCTATCCTTTGAACCGTCATTTACAATGATTATTTCAACATCTTCTCCTCCGGGAAGCAAAGATTCTATACAATGCTGCATATATGCTTCGGAATTATAGCAAGGAACTGTAAAAGTTATTATCTTCATATTCCACTCTCTTTCTCGGTTTAAATTATGCTGTCGGCCAACAACAATGCCCGCTCTACTATAACATCCATGTTGTAGTATTTGTATTCCGCAAGCCTTCCAAGCAGGTAAAAATCATCAATAGCCTCGGCAATCTGTTTATATTTTTCATATAACGCCTCATTCTTCGGATTTATTATAGCATAGTACGGTATTTCTTTTCCAGCACCAGTATATTCCCTGGGGTATTCTTTCATGATAGTGGTTTTATCCGGTATAATCTGGCCTGTCAGATGCTTAAACTCCGTTATGCGGGTATAAGGCTGGTCCACTGTATAATTAACAGTTCCCTTAGACTGATACCAGGTTTTTTCATGAGTTTCAAACAAAAAGTCCAGTGTTCTGTACGGCAGCCGGCCAAAGCGGCAATCAAAAAGCTCGTCTATGGCACCGGTATATATAACTCTGCCATAAAATGGCCTGCCGCAGAAATGTATCCTGCTTCCATCCAGCTTAAGCACAGAGGCTGAATCAGTGTCAAGCTGCAGGCTTATATTCGGATGATCAATCAGCTTTTCAAAAAGGGAAGTGTAACCGTCTGATGGAATACCCTGATATTTATCCTGGAAATACCGGTTGTCATAGGAAATCAAAATGGGAACTCTTGCTGTCACGGAAGGATCTATGTTTTCCGGAGCAATACCCCATTGTTTTTGCGTGTAATACATGAAAACATTTTTGTATATAAAGTCTGCAAGCTCAAGTAGTTCGCTGTCAGTCTGCCCTCTCAGTTCGGATATTGTTACACGCTTTTCCGTTCCATAAACCGAAATGAGCTTTTGCTCAAGCCTTTCAGCTTTGCTTTGTTCAAAAACCAGATAAAGAGAATTGAGATTGAAGGGAACGGGAATCAATTTCCCGTGAATGTCGGCCAGAACCTCGTGAGAGTAATCCCTCCATTCTGTGAAGCGTGAAAGGTATTCAAATACGCGGCTGCTTTGAGTATGGAAAATATGAGGTCCGTAATTATGAATAAGTATTCCGTCATCATTATATGAATCATAAGCGTTGCCTCCTATATGGCTGCGTTTATCAATGATCAAAACCTTTTTGTCTCCCCGCTCTGCGTGTTCCCTGGCTATCACCGCTCCTGCGAAGCCGCAACCTATGACAAGGCAATCAAATTCATTTTCCATTTGTCAGAATTACCTCCATATGTTTTATATATTTATCATCAATATCCTTTATCAATGTCCACTATATTAAGAAGCGCCTCTCCATTTATATACCTTCTGAGATTTTCATAAACTATACGATATCTTCTTTCGGTTCTCATTTCGGATATCCAGGAATTATGGGGCGTAATAATGACATTGTTCATCTCCCATAAGGGGCTTTCCTCAGGCAAAGGCTCCTCTTCAAACACATCCAGTGCCGCTCCGTGAATACTTCCCTTCCGAAGTGCATCTATAAGTGCAGACTCTTTTATAATGCTTCCTCTTGCAATGTTTATCAGGCAGGCACCCTTTTTTATATAACTGATGCTTTCCTCATTAATTAAGTGGTGGGTTTCCTTTGTATATGGAATGGAAAGCACCACTACATCAGCCTGCGGCAGAACGTTATGCAGTTCCTTCATAGGGTGGCAACTGTTGAAATACTCTACCCTTCTGCCTGTGGAATTTATTCCTGTTATATTTACATCAAAACCCTGAAGCCTTTTTGCCGCCTCAAGAGCAATACTGCCTGTGCCTATAAAACAGACGGTCTTATTGTAAAGCTCCAACAATGATGAATCTGTTTGCCACTTCTTTTCTCTCTGCTTATCGTAAAATCTCTTGCTGTTTTTCAACAGCTCAAGTATTTTCATAACAATCCATTCACCCATCGGGATTGAAAAGCCTGACCTGTTATTTGAGACGACTATACCTTGCTCTCTGACCTTTTGCTTGGGCAGCTGGTCTATTCCGACGCTGAAAAGCTGAATCCACTTAAGCTGCTTAAGCTTTGATATATCCAGTCTTTTAAAAGGATCATAGCAGACCAGCAAATCCACATCAGAAATCTCATCACTATGGGACACCTCATCTTCACTGATATAGACAACCTCATATCCAAGATCCGAAAATGACTTCATTTTTTCATCACTGAATCTCTTTGTAAATAATGCCTTCATACTGCACCTCACTCTATAAGCTCATTTATTGTTTTGCCTTCTATTATTTCCGGAAGCTTGATCCTATTATCCACTGCCTTCTTGATTTTCATTGGCAGGCCCGGATCTCCGAATACAATGGCGCCGTTTATTATACCTTCCTTTATTAAAAGCTTTATGTATCTTCCGCTTTCAATATCAGCTTCTACAATCGATAAAGAATCTTCGGAAAACACATCTCCGATTGAGAACATTGTTATCCCCTTTATCTTAAGGCTTGTAAAGGGATGAATCTCAGAATACCCAGCTTTTCCTCCTGCTGCATTTATTCCGGCAATTTTGCCCTGTTCAACCGCTATAGGCCAGATGCCATAGCATTTGCCGTTGTATTCAGCTACATCACCTGCCGCATATATTCCTTCAATATTTGTTTTCATATATTGATCCACTACTACAGACCTGCCTATATTTATCCCTGAGTCTTTCAAAGGTTGTATATTTGCATTAACTCCCACAGACAGTATAACAAAATCGGATTTGACTTCAGTTCCGCTGTCAAGCTTGACATACTCTGCTTTGTTATCTCCTCCGATTTCCTGAACCTGTGAATTCATATACAGATTAATACCTTTATCAGATATTGCCTTATATAATAATTTTGCTCCTTCCTCATCAATCTGCTTTGGAAGCAGCCTGTTTGAATTATGTATAACATTGACATCACAGCCAAGCTGCCTTATTGCCCAAGCCATTTCAAGCCCCAAAAGGCCTCCTCCTATTATTGTGCATTTTTTCCCGTTGTTGGATAAGCTTCTTATCTTGTCAGCATCCGCCACAGTACGTACAGGAAAACAGTTTTCCAATTTTGCCCCCGGAATAGAAGGAATATTGCCGCTGCTCCCAAGTGCTATAACCAGCGAATCATAATCATAATTCCCCTTATCCGTAATTATGGTTTTCTGTGCCGCATCTATTCCAGTAATCCTGGTGTTCTTTTTAAGATCTATCCTGTTCTTTTCGTACCAGCTGTCGTCATAAAGAAAAATTTCTTTGTATGAAGCGGTACCGGATATATAGTCGGGAAGTCTGGTCCTCAAATACGTGTTTGTATTCAGAGACTCCAGTATTACAATACTGCTGTCCGGATCCTGTTCTCTGGCAGACTTTGCAGCATTCAATCCTGCAATTCCGCCGCCGGCGATTACTATCCTTCTATTCATACCAAAACTCCTTTCATAAATATCATAATTGACTATTATTCATATTTATTTTATTTTAATGTATTTCCATTTTCCCGTCTTAAATCTGAAGTAAACAAACGCCCATCTGACAAACTGATCCACCAATACGGCTATCCACGCCCCCATAAGGCCAAAGCCCATCACACTGACAAATATATACGCTAATACAACCCTTACCATTAATACACCCACAGAAGTGGACACCAGAGGCCAGAAGGTATCCCCCGCACCCCTTAAGGCTCCTGCCAATATGAATTGAGATGACTGGAATGGCTGAACCAGTGCAATTATTTTCAATGCAACAGAAGAATTTTTAATAATCATCGGATCGCTGGAATACAATCCTACAAGCTGCGGCCCGAAAAAGAAAAATATTATAGCCATAAATGTAGATATAATTGACCCCATCTTTCGGGTTTTTCTGGCATATTCCTCCGCCATATCAAGTTTCCCGGCACCCAGGGATATCCCTACCAATGATGATGCTGCTATTCCGAAGGCCTGTCCCGGTTGAAAGGAAAGGCCCAATATACTCAGAGCAATCTGATGGGCTGCATAAATAACGGTCCCCAATTCAGCAACTATTCTGACAAAAAGAAGTATAGCTGTTCTTAAGACCATTTGCTCAAAGGATGCCGGCATACCTATTTTGAATAAATTATATAGAATTCTCCTGTTCAGCTTAAAGGGCTTCTTGATGCTGAATCTTACAGCGCTTTTCCCTTTTAAGACATATCCGAATATAAATACACTTGCAACTGCATTTGATAATGCTGTAGAGATGCCTGCTCCCGTAATCCCAAGCTTTGGAAATCCCAGCAAGCCGTATATTAATATTGCATTGCCTATAACATTTAAGAAATTGCATCTCAAGTTTATCATCATTGGCACTCTTGTTTCGCCTATTCCCCTTAGTGCCGCTGATATGGACATATTAAGAGATTGAAATACAAATCCGATCATTATTATCCTGAAATAGATTCTCCCCACTTGCAGGGTATCTGCCTGGGCACCCATCAGCTTCATAATGGAATCTGTAAAGACTAACCCCAGTATAGACAGAGGTATTGCCAGCATCAGCATGCTTATCAGCATTACATGCTTAAGGGTTATTTCTATCTTCTCATTCTGATTGGCGCCAAAATACCTGGCAATCATTGCTGTCCCGCCGACATTCAGAGCCTGAACAAAAGATATGCCTATAAACAGTGGTTGATTTGTCATGCCAACAGCAGCTACGGAAGCAGCAGCCAAAGCATTATCACCCATTCTTCCCAGCATCATCATGTCTACCATTCCGAATAATGATCCCAGAAGAAGCTCTGCCAGTACCGGCCATGCAATCCTTATTACTTCTGCATCAGTCTTGTCCTTTATTTTCAAGAAGTTTTTCCGTTCTGTCCTGCCATTTCCTGTTTCGTTCATTTTAATAATTCCTTATTAAATATCAATATTTATATTATTATATCACATACTAATACTCATACCAAATGCAAAAGCAGCGGGGACACTCCCCTGCTGCTTTTATTCCTTTCCGTTCCAGCAGTACGTACAAACTTTATCCTTGCAAATCCCTATTGCTTCAATCATATCATGGATGTTCTGATACTTCAG